>NZ_JBEZEZ010000012.1:0-260653 GCF_040649155.1 Streptosporangium sp. NPDC049046
CAACCGGGCGGTGGCCACCCGCTTTGACAAGCTCGCGGTCCGCTTCGAGGCCACCGTGCTGATTGCCGCGATCGGCGAATGGCTGTGACCCGGCAAAGCGGCCGCTTTCGCATGCCATGCTGACCGCGACCACGTCGAGCAGGGCGAAGAGGGAGAGCGTAGATGGGGGCTCAGTACTACGGCGCCGACAGCGAAAACGGCGACCGCATTGACGACCCATCCGAGGACGCGCTGTTCATGATGATCAGTGATCTGAACGACTCCGACAACACCTTCGTCGTGATCCAGCCCGATGAGGACGCCCCTGTTTGGTTCGCCTCGGTGGCTGTGCTGGACGAAGGCGGATACGAGGTCGTCCGCCGCGACAGCACCCGAAACGAGCACCAGGTCACCACCTCAAGCAGCATCAACGACATCGCCCGCGACCTCACCGTCTGGTTGGCCGCCCGCCACTTCCCCGGACGGCCAACCAGGCACATCACCGACTTCTAAAACACGCCCTAACCGTATGGACGGTTCCCCGGTCAAGGATCGGGATCCCACGAGTCGAAAACCCGGGGATCTTCCTCATGGGCACCTCGCGCCAGGGTTCGGTTCTATAAGTCATTCAAGCCCTCTGCGGAACCCACTCAGAGCACTACCCCCGCAGGTGTCCCATCTCGTTGAAGATCTCGGGCTTGGAGTCGCGCCACACCGAGAGCGAGGCGTTGCCGACCGGGCCGGACGCCTCGACGGAGTCGATCGGGACGCCCTCGATCACGTGCTTGAACATCAGCACGACGGAGTCGTGCGCGACGACGAGAACCCGGCGGCCGGCGTGCCCGGCACGCAGTTCCTCGACCACCTCGCGGATCCGAGCGGCGAGGTCCGGGAAACTCTCCCCCTCCGGGGGCCGGAAGCCGCCGTACAGACGCGCGACCAGGTTCTCCGACTCGTCGGGAAACCTCTCCCTGATCGCGAACGCGTTCATCCCCGACCACCGCCCCATGTCGTGGTCCCTGAGTCTCGGCTCCAGCCGGACCTCGGGGTCCGCGTCCAGCTCGGCGGCGACCAGCTCCCAGGTCCGCACGGCTCTGAGGTACGGCGAGCACAGGACGAGCTCCGGCGGATCCCCCGCCGCCAGGTGCCGCCCCAGCCTGGTGGCCTGCTCCCTGCCGAGCGGGGTCAGCCTGGCCTCGGAATCGGGGCTGCCCAGGACGACCGCCCTGCCCGTGTGAAAAGCCTCCTCGAAGGCCAGGTTGGACTCGCTCTGGCCATGTCGAACCACAGTGATCGTCAGTGGCATTCTCGTATGAAAACACTTTCTCGATCAGTGGGAAAGAAACGCCGGACACGAAACGAGCCGGGGCCCGCACCTTGGAAAGGTGCGGGCCCCGGCCCGTGAAGTACAGGTGCTACTAGGCGGGGACGATGTTCTCCGCCTGCGGGCCCTTCTGGCCCTGCGTGACGTCGAAGGAGACCTTCTGGCCCTCCTGCAGCTCACGGTAGCCCTGGGCGGCGATGTTGGAGTAGTGGGCGAAGACGTCGGCGCCGCCGCCGTCCTGCTCGATGAAGCCGAAGCCCTTTTCCGAGTTGAACCACTTGACGGTTCCAGTTGCCATGATCATTCTCCTTCGAACAGGGGGCAGAGCCGGGATCCGCACCGCGCGGAACCCGCGTCGCCGCGATGAGCCCATCCGGAGATGACCGGCAAAACAAAAATGCACCTGAAGGGTCATCCGTCAGGTGCACACAAAGTTTCATGGGTACCACAACCGCAACTACGTCCAGGCTAGCACCTGCCCGGACCATCGCACGAGTCCACCCCCGCCGCCGGGCCGCCGTCGCGACAGGCCCGGCGGACGGCGTGAGCGGGCGGGGATGGGCACCCTACGGAGCGTCACACGAGGTCCACCTCCGCGTACGGCAGGCCGCCAGAAAGGGTGGGGAAACCGGGGCCTCGGTCGAAGAAGGGCGCGTCGGCGGGGGCGAGGGTGCGCAGTTCCGCGCGGCGGGCCTCGGTGGCCTCGGTGTCCGCCTGGGGATCGTCGGGGGTGCCGCTCAGGACGACCCCGTAGTCGTCGCGGGCGCCCTCGGGTGAGACCTTGCCGTCGCGGACGTCGGCGGCCACCAGGGCGGGGTCGCGGTCCAGCGGGGAGCCCCAGCCGCCTCCGCCCGTGGTGCGGACCCGGATGATCTCGCCCGCGCGGACCGGGGAGTCGTCCACCAGGCCCTCCATCTCCTTCCCTTCGATCTCCACGACGAAGGGGCGCCCGGCCCGGCCGCCATTCACGCCCCAGCAGGACAGGATCGAGCGGTCGGCGATGGACATGAACGAGGCGTCGCGGAGCATCCGCAGGTGCTTGTCGTAGCCGAGGCCGCCCCGGTAGAGGCCGGGGCCGCCGGAGTCGCGGGCCAGGCCGAGCCGTTCGACGCGGAAGGGCCAGCGGGACTCGGCGAACTCGACCGGGATGTTGCGCGAGTCGGGCACCACGTGGATGGTGTCCTCGCCGTCGGCGTACCATCGGCCGCCAGAGCCGCCGCCGAGGACCTCCCTCATCAGGTACGGGGTGCCGTCGAGGCCGTCGCCGTAGACGCCGGTGTAGCGGATGGTCTCCTGGTCGGCGGGCATCCGGCCGCCGGTCGCCTTGGCCAGCACCCCGGCCAGCACGCCCAGCAGGCGCAGGATCACGAAGGTGCGGGCGTTGGTGGGGGCGGGGAAGATCGGGGTGAGCAGGGTGCCCTTCTCGGGGAAGCGCATCTCGATGAGGGGGACGACGCCCTCGTTGACGTCGAGTTCGGCCATCCGCTCGGGGGTGTCGGCCAGGTTGCGCAGGATCGGTGCGAGCCACTTCTTCAGGAAGACCCCGTCGGCGTAGTCGCCGGCGTGGTTGATCGGACCCTTGGCCTGCGGGGAGGTGCCGGTGAAGTCGATCACCAGCGGCACCGGCGCGGAGTGGTCGACGGTGAGGGTCATCCGCTGAGTGTGCAGGCGGGGGGCGTCCACGCCGTCGTGTTCGGCGTAGTCCTCCCAGACGTGGGTGCCCTCGGGGATCTTGGCGAGCAGTTCCCTGCGGAACGTCTCGGTGGTGTTGGAGATGATCGCGTCGAAGCACGCCTCGACCGCCTCACGCCCGTAGCGGTCGAACAGCTCTCCCAGCCGCCGCGCGCCCATCAGGCAGGCCGAGCACTCGGCGTCCAGGTCTCCGGCGAGGGAGTCGGGCATCCGGGAGTTTCGCGTCATGATCGTGAGTGCCGCCCGGTTGGGTACGCCCTCGTCCCACAGTTTGATCGGCGGGACCATCAGTCCCTCCTCGAACACGCTGCGCGCGTTGCTCGGCATGGAGCCCGGTACGGCCCCGCCGATGTCGTCGTGGTGGCCGAACGCCTGGACGAAGGCGACGACCTGTCCTTCGTGGAAGACCGGGACCGTCACGCACAGGTCGGGCAGGTGGCCGATGCCGCCCTCGGACAGGTAGACGTCGTTGTGGAAGAACACGTCGCCGGGCTTCATCTCGTCGATCGGGAAGTCCCGCACGATCGGCTGGACCAGCGCCGAGTAGGACCTGCCGGTCAGCTTGCGCAGCCGTACGTCGTGGATGCCCGCGCGGAAGTCGTGCGCGTCGCGGATCATGGGTGAGCGGGCGGTGCGGGCGATCGCCGTCTCCACCTCCATCTCCACCGAGGCGAGGGTCCCTTCGACGATCTCCACCAGTACCGGGTCGGCCCCGCTCGTAGGCCGCCCGCCCGTGCTCGCCGGTCGCTCACCGCTCACCGTTCCTCGCTCGTCCGCGATCGTCGGCCGATCCGCGTCATGCACGGCGTACCTCCAGGTTTCCGAACTCGTCCATGGTCGCGGTGAAGCCGGGGTGGAGCGGCAGGGTGGAGCCGTACTCCTCGATCACCGCCGGGCCGGTGATCCTCGCTCCGGCGGTCAGGTCGCGGCGGCGGTGGGTGGGGGCGCTGCCCCACTCGTCGTAGAAGACCTCGCGGGAGGCGGTGGGCTCGGGTCGCGGGTCGCCGTGGGGTCTGCGTCCGATGGAGGGCCGGGTGATGGGGCCGATGCCGGAGACGCGGAGGTTGACCCACTCGACGCCGTGCCGGGGGTCGTCGCGGTAGCCGTATCCGTAGAGTTTGCGGTGCTCGGTGTGGAAGCGGTCCAGCACCTCGGCCCGCCATGCCTCGTCGAGCGGTCCTGCGGGGGCGGGCACTCTCACCTCGTAGGCCTGGCCGTTGTAGCGCAGGTCGGCGCTGCGCGCGTAGACGTGCGCGTCGACG
The DNA here is from genome assembly GCF_040649155.1 of Streptosporangium sp. NPDC049046. NCBI lineage: Bacteria > Bacillati > Actinomycetota > Actinomycetes > Streptosporangiales > Streptosporangiaceae > Streptosporangium > Streptosporangium sp. NPDC049046. Next base: position 4,258 of record NZ_JBEZEZ010000012.1, read on the forward strand.
GGGAAGCCCTCGCGGTCCAGGGCGGAGGCGGCCTGTCCCTCCAGGTCGCCGAAGATCTCCTCGGCGTCCTTCAGGGAGAGGTCGCGGGTGACGAAGGTGCGTACGTAGTCGTTCTTGACGTCCACGGTGAGCAGTCCGAAGGCCGAGACGTTGCCCGGGTCCGGCGGGACGATCACCGATGGCAGGCCGAGGATGTCGATCAACCGGCAGACCAGCAGCGGTCCCGAGCCGCCGAAGGCGACCATGGGGAAGTCGCGTACGTCCAGGCCGCGTTTGACGGTGATCTGGCGGATGGCGTTCGACTGGTTGAACGCGCTGATCTCCAGGATGCCCGCCGCGGTCCGTTCCGGGGTCAGGCCGATCTTGCCGGCGAGTGCCTCGATGCCCTCGCGGGCGGCGTCGGCGTCGAGCGGGATCTCCCCGCCGAGCAGGTGCGGCGGGACCCGGCCGAGGAAGACGTGCGCGTCGGTGACGGTGACCTCTGTGCCGCCCCGGCCGTAGCAGAGCGGGCCCGGGTCGGCTCCGGCCGATCGGGGCCCGACCTTGAGCGTGCCCTCGGGTGAGATCCACGCGACGGAGCCGCCGCCAGCGCCGACGGTCACGATGTCGATCATCGGGATCTTGCAGGGGTAGCGGCCGATGCTGCCCTCGGTGGTGAGGGATGGTTCGCCGTCGACGACCACCGCGACGTCGGTCGAGGTGCCGCCGCCGTCCAGGGTGATCACCGAGGGGTGTCCGGCGGTGGCGGCGATGAGGGCGGCGCCGAGCGCGCCCGCGGCCGGTCCTGAGAGCACGGTGGTGATCGGCTGGTGCACGACCTCGGCCGCGGACAGCACGCCGCCGTTGCTCTTCATGACGGAGAACGGCATGCCGCTCCCCCTCTCCGCGCTTCCCTTCTCCGCACTTCCCTGCCGCGTGCTTTCCTCCGGGCTTCCCGTACGCGCGTTCCCCGCCGCCTCCAGGCGTTCGGCCAGGTTCGCGATGTAGCGGCGCATGGTCGGTTTGACCGCCGCGTCGACGAGGGTGGTGACCGACCGCTCGTACTCGCGGTACTCGCGCAGCACGTCGCACGAGAGCGAGACGACGGCGTCCGGGTGCTCTCTTTCGAGGACCTCTCGCATGCGCTGCTCGTGGGCGGGGTTGGCGTACGAGTGCAGGAAGCACACGCCGATCGCGGTGATGCCGCGGTCGCGGAACCAGCGGGCCGCCGCGACGGCCTGCTCCTCGTTGAAGGGCCGCACCTCCGCTCCGGTGTGGTCCAGGCGTCCGCCGACGGTCCTGACCCGGTGCACCGGGACGATGCGGGGTGGTTTCACCCAGAAGTAGGAGTTGCCGTAGCCGTCCGGCACGCTCTGGCGGGCGATCTCCAGGATGAACTCGAAGCCTTCGGTGGTGACGAAGCCGAGGTCGGCGATGCGGTCTTCGAGGAGTTGGTTCGTGGCGACCGTGGTGCCGTGCACGACGGCGGAGACGGCCTCCATCGTCACGTCCTCGGCGCCGGCCGCCTTACGCAGGACTTTTCGCACCCCCTCCATGAACCCGTCGGCCGGGTTGGCCGGGGTGGAGGGAGTCTTGGTCGTGGTGATCTCACCGGTCTGTTCGTCCACCGCCACCACGTCGGTGAACGTGCCTCCGGTGTCGACCCCGATACGGACGCTGCGCATGCCCCCGTGTCTACCCAGTCCCGGCGAGTCCACAAATCGGCGGACCCTGCCGAAGCTGTGGCCGTTCCTTGTGCAGTGTTGGCGGCAGGTGGCGTGGCAGGCGACCTCTCCGGAGACGCTCCCACCCGGGAAGCGGCCTCACCGACGACGACGCTCCCGCCCCGGAGACGGCCTCGCCGTCACGGGCCGGGAGGGTCGAGGGGTGGGCTCTAGCGGCGGCGGGGGCCCATGGTGGTGTTGATCACCGCGTCGGCGTCGTGCGCGTGGATCTTGGCGGCGAGGCGGATCGCCATCTCGTTCGTACGGCGCAGTTCGGCCTCGACCCGGTCCTTGCCGGACTGGCCGACCTGCACGCCGAAGTAGGCGCCGATGATGGCGCCGGAGACGCCGACGAGCCCGGCGAACGGCGCGGCGGTGTCGCCGGCGCGCATCGCGATCACCACGAAGCCGATCAGGATGACCAGGAGTCCCACGATGACGACGTAGAACCCGTATCGCCAGCGGGCCGCCTCGGCCTGGGCGGCGACGGCCTCGTCCTCGGTCATCATCGCCGCGAGGGCCGTGGGTATCTCGGCGGTCTCCGCGCTGGAGGGGCCTGAGGTCACGACGGCCGGGGTCTTGCCGTGGGGTGGAGCGGAGTTGTTGGTGGTCGTCACAGATTCTCCCACTTTTCGATAGACCAAAAGGAATCTCCCATGGTTTTCGCCGTCAAGCCAAGTCAGACCATGTCAGGTCTTGTCGGGACTTAGTCGGGGCGTGGCCGGCGCTTGTCGGCCGGGGACCCCCCACCCCTACCAGGACATCATCTCCCCAAACGTCCTGATACACCGCGCGGCTCAGTGTCGCGCGGAGATAGCCCTCTTTTCTGAAGGATGTAAGAAAACGAGCCATCCATGAAACATCGCGATCACGATCCGTCTGCGGCGTACTAAACCACGGTCAGACGAGATACAAGAGATCTACTACTCTCGTCCGGCTCCCAGAGGTATCTGTGACGAAGCTCCTCCGGCTCCTCGTGGCCCCGCTGTCCGCCGTCGTCCTCCTCACCACCGTGTTCTCGGCCCCCGCCCGCGCCGACACCGACCCCGTTCTCGCCGCCCAGTGGCAGATCGCGTGGAACACCTACAGGTTCTACGAGTGCCTCACCGCTCCCCTCCCGATCACGGGACGCGGCCAGGCCAAGCGCGACGTCTCGATTGAGATCGACGCGCCGGTGGAGCACGTGTTCGACGCCTACTCGAATATCAACAACCACCTCGGCGCGCACTCGTTCCTGCAGCGGGTCGTCACCCACGCCGACCGGACCGACGCCGGGGTGCGCTACGTCAACTTCACGGCCGTGGAGAACATCCCGGTCGCCGGACTGCCCGTCACCGTCAACACGCACGCGCAGCAGCGCATTCACCGCGACGCCCTCTACTACGAGACCGACACCTGGACGCTGCCGAACGTCGTCACGCACCAGAAGATCGTCTTTCACGACCTGGGCGACGGACGGACGCGCGTCACCGAGCATCTCACCTTCGAGGCGAGCATCCTGCTCCTCGACTTCACCGTGACGAACGGTGTCTCCTCCCACCAGGCGACGCAGGCGGGTCTCAAGGCGGCGATCGAGAGCGGCGAGCTCTGACCCACCGGCCGAGGGAGGCTCGCCCGCCGGGGATGGCGAACCTCCCTCGGCCGGCCCCGGCCCCCTTCTGGGCCCGTTCCCCCGGGCGCTCCGGAGGCTTCCGCCCGGCGAGGCCGCGAACGGTCCCACCGGGCGAGGCGGGAGACGCCGTACGCCCCGGCGGCAGCCGAGAGCGGCGAACCGATCGTCAGGGGCGGAGATCGCGGAGCGTGGCCGGGGCACTAGGCTGGCGCCCCGTGACCGAATTGTCTGCCCTCTCCGCCGTTCCCACCGGTTCCCGGGACGGAGTGCTGCGCTTCTACTTCGGCCCGATGGACTGCGGCAAGTCCACGCTGGCCCTGCAGATGAACTACAACCACGGCCGCCAGGGCAGGCGCGGGCTGGTGCTCACCAAACACGACCGCTCGGGCGCCCCGCAGGTCACCAGCCGGATCGGCCTGGGCAGCGAGGCCGTCGAGGTCGTCGACGACCTCGACCTGGTCGCCCTGGTCCGCGCGCACGAACCCATCGACTACGTCATCTGCGACGAGGCGTGCTTCTACACGGTCGCCCAGATCGAGCAGCTCGCCGATCTCACCGACGACCACGGCATCGACGTCTACGCCTTCGGCCTCGCCTCGGACTTCCGCTCGCAGATGTTCCCCGCCGCCCAGCGGCTGTTCGAGCTGGCCGACGAGATCAGCCGCCTGCAGGTCGAGGTGCTGTGCTGGTGCGGGCGCCCCGGGCGCCTGAACGCCCGGGTGGTCGGCGGCAGGATGGTCCGTACGGGTGAGCAGGTCGTCATCGGCGACACGGGCGCCGATCCGATCCGCTACCAGGTCCTGTGCCGCCGCCACCACCGCTCCGGCGAGCTCGGCCTGCCCGGCTGACCTCTCCGCCGGGCAGGAGAAAAACCATCAGACCGGGCAGTAGCCCTCGTCGTCGCAGGCGTCGCCACCCGCCGTCGCGGCCTTCACGGCCCGCGCGGCCGGGGACTGGCCGGTCCGCTCGGCGACCTCCTCCAGAGCCGCGAGCAGGGTGTCCTCCGGCTGGGCTCCGGAGACGGCGAACTGGCCCTCGAAAAGGAAGAGCGGCACCGAGCTGACACCGATCGCGCGGGCCTGGGCCAGCTCCTCCTTCACCGCCGCCACGCCGTCCTCCCCGTCCAGGTCGGCCTGTACGCCGATCTCCTTGGCCAGCCCGGCGAGAACCTCCCGGGAACCGATGTCGAGACCGTCGGTGAAGTGGGCGCGGAAGAGGGCGTAGAGCGCCTCCTCCCCCTTGCCCTGCTCCCCGGCGAGCTGGATGAGGCGGTGCGCGTCGAGGGTGTTGGCCTGGATCGCGTGATCGAAGTCCAGCACCAGCCCGTCCTCGGCGGCGACCCCGGACACCCTCGCGAACATCTGGGCGGCCTGCTCGGCCCCGCCGAACTTCGCCGCCGCCCAGGTTCGCGTGAGCTCGCCGCTGGACTTCGCGTCCGGAGCGAGCTGGAACGGCCTGAACTCGACCTCCACCTCACCGCCCTTGGCCCGGTAGCGCTGCACGGCACGGGCGAAGCGGGTGTGGCCGATGTAGCACCAGGGGCAGACGACGTCTGAGTAAATTTCAACCTTCACACAACGCTGCAACCGGTACGGGGGGCCGCTGATTCCGCTGATTCGTCCCGTCATCCGGGGACGCGGGCCGCGCGACGGGATGAGGGGCGGCGCCGGACGGGGTGTTCACGCCCGGCGGGGCGGGGTCAGTACGGCAGCAGCCTTCCCGACGGGGTCCGCAGGTCCAGCAGGCCCTTGATGGGGCGTCGCGGTCGCCTGCGGATCCGGATCTGACGCATCGTTCGGGACTCCTTCGTGTGCGTGCGCGGGCATGGCCCGCTTTTCTCCTCGCGTACCGCCGTCCGAGCGGCGCGAGTCGTGCGTGTCGTTCACGGGGAAGAAGCGTCCTCTCGCGTCGGGTGAGCCGGGTCCCCGAAAGCCCTCTTACCCCTCTCACGCCGCTGAACCACCGGAACGCCTGTCGGCCAGTTCGAACCAGCTGACCTTTCCCATGGGCGTGCGGTCGCTGCCCCACCGGTCGGAGAGCAGCTCCAGCAGCTGCAACCCGCGCCCTCCCTCGTCGTCCTCGTGGGCGTCGCGTGGGATGGGCGGGTCGGGATTGGCGTCACCCACCTCACAGCGCAGCGTTCCGTCCCGGTAGGAGATGGTGAGCCGGATCGGTCCCCACGCGTGGCGCAGCGCGTTGGTGACGAGCTCGCTGACGAGCAGCCGGGCGACCTCGCTCTGGCCGTCGATTCCCCACTGGGCCAGCCGGCCGCCGATCAGCCACCTGGCCCTGGGTACCGAGGCCGCGACGGGGAAGAGCGGCCAGGACGCTCTCTTGGGGCGGGGTCGAGGTAGCGGGACGGCGGCCACGAAGAGGGCGAGATGGGCGAACAGTCTCATGCCGACCTCCCGAAAAGCCCTCGATGGACGGGAACGCTTCCGTCTCCCGGCGACAGCGCCCTGACACGCACCCGCGCCTCCCGCCTCCCGCCTCTCAGCGGCCCTCGGCGGTCCCTCGGCACGGCCGGTTCGCGGCGGACGGTTCCGACCGTAACCGGGAAACTCCGTCGTCGACCGCATTCATCCGTTCTATGACCCGTACATGGTGTGGGATCTTCCAGCACACTCCCCGAACGAACGCGCCGTTGATTTTGTCGCCATTTATGTATCGATTTATCTGTATTTACACCCAGGTGTATTGAGGGTCGACAGATACACGGTCTTGTCCTGGTAGAGCATTCTTTGCGATGCGGAATTCTCCGCACGCCGGGTAAAGCTCGTCTCCCTCACGACCCGCCGGGGACGAGGAAACTAGGGGGTGTAGATGACGGACCAGGGGCGGGGCGTAGGCGACGGTGACGTCCCGGACGCCACCCGTGGTGTCCCTGCGGCGTCCCGGGTGAGGACCTCGGTGGCCAGGGTGGCGAACCTGGCGGCGGCGGGGTGCGCCGACCGCTCCGGCCAGACGACGTGGATCCCTCGGACGAGGGGGTTACCGGCGAGAGGGCGCCAGACCAGGCGGGGTTCCCTGCGGGCTATCGCCTCCTGCTCGAACGCCACCCCTTGCCCGGCCAGCACGAGCCCCAGCAGGAACTCCGGGTTGCGGGCGTGCTTAAGGCGTACGGGTGAGAAACCCCCGGCGCGGCAGACATCGAGCATCCGGTCGTACCACGCCGGGGAGGTCTCGCGAGGAAAGACGACGAGGTCGTGCCCGGCGAGGTCGGCCAGCGCGATCTCCCACGGCCGCCCCCTCGGCCGTCGCGTCTCCGGCCGCGAGCCCGGCTGCGGGTCCGGCCTGGAGTTCGCCCCGCTTCCGGCCTCCGGCCGGGAACCGAAGACGGACCCGGGGTCCTGTTGCGGCCATGGATCCTGCTCCGGCTCGGGTCGCGAGCCCGGCCGCGTCAGTACCAGGGGGGAGGTACGTGGCAGCACCACGCCCAGCGGGACCTCCACGACGGGGCCGGACCGCAGACCGGGAACCTCGACGGGGTGGTGCACGAGACCCGCGTCGAGGCGGGCGGAGGCCAGGCCGCGCAGCTGTTCCGGGGTGGTGAGTTCGTGGAGTTCCAGGTGCAGTCCCGGCGTCTCCTCCCCGACATGTCCCAGCAGGGCGTGCAGCGTCACGGCCGGCATCTCCGGGGGCACCCCGACGCGCAGAGTTCCCAGCTCACCGTCGGCGGCCTGGCGCATCGTCGTCCGCAGCCGCTCCTCACCGGCCAGGAACCGTCCGGCCTCCCCGACGAGGAGCCGTCCCGCCATGGTGAGCTCGATCTGCCGGCGCGAGCGGTCGAACAGCTCCGCGCCGAGCTCGCGCTCCAGCCTCTGGATCGACTGGCTGAGCGGAGGCTGCGCGATGCCCAGCACCTCCGCGGCACGGCCGAAGTGCAGTTCTTCCGCGACGACGAGGAAGTGCCGCAGATGCCGGGTGAGGTCCACGGCGTCACGATAGGCGATCGCCCACGGCCCCGCGCACCCGCGTCGCGCCGCAGGTCAGAACAGGCTTCCGGCGGCGGGTCCGGGAAGGCTCAGGGCTCCGGTGGCTGGTCCCGGAGACTTCCCGGCGCGAGCACGGGCAGGAACCCGGCCGCAGGCTCCGGCGTGCTTCCCGGGGCGAGCACGGGCGGGAACCCGGCGGCGGGTCCGGACAGGGGCGCGGGACTGGATAGCGTGGCGGGCATGTCGCCAGAGGAACGGATAGCAGAGATCTTCGCGTCCGCGGGGGTGGAGGGGCACCTGCACGCGCTGGACATCGCCGAGGGCCGTGAGATCGCCGTACGCGCCGACGAGCAGGTCGTGATCGCCTCGATCTTCAAGGTGCTCCTCGTCCTGGAGTTCGCCCGTCAGGCGGCGGCAGGCCAGCTCGACCCCGCCGAGCGGGTTCTCGTGACGGCGGAGGACAGGCTCGGCGGGTGGGGCACCGCCGGATGCGCGGACGACGTGGAGATGTCGCTGCGTGATCTCGTCCACTTCGCCGTACAGGTGAGTGACAACACCGCCGCCGACCTGCTGATGCGGAGGATCGGCCTGGACACCGTGCGGATGCTCGCCGCGGAGCTGGGACTGGAGCGCACGCGTGTGATCGGCGGGCCCAGGCAGGTGCTGGAGTCGATGTTCGCGGACGTGGGGGCGCGGGACGACGCCGAGTTCGCGCGGATCTTCCCGACGCTGTCCCCAGAGCGGGTTCGGGGGCTGCGGGTCCTCGACCCCGATCGCACGACCTCCAGCACGGCGCGCGACGTGACCGGGCTGCTCGGACTGATCTGGCGCGACGAGGCGGGGCCGCCGGAGGCGTGCGCGGCCGTCCGCGACTACCTGACACGACAGATCTTCTGGACGCGGATCGCCTCGGGTTTCCCGCCGGGTACGCGGGTGGCGGCCAAGACGGGGACGCTGCCGAGCCTGCACATGGAGGCCGGGGTCGTCGAGTATCCCTCCGGGGAGAGTTACGCGGTGGCGGTCTTCGCCCGGAGCGGTGAGTTGCCCACCCGGCGTCTCGACGTCGACCTGGCGATCGGCCAGGCCGCGCGGACCGCCGTCGACGCGCTGCGAGCCGGGTGAGCCCTGCCCGCCGACGCGTCGACGAGCCCGCGTCGACGAGCCCCTCAAGTCCCGCCGACACGAGTTCCGGCGACGCGCTGACGAGCCCGGCGACTCCCGCCGCCGGCACATCGCGGCCGAGGCGGCTTCTGCCGCCCCGAGGGCCGCCGGGACCCCGTTTCACCTGCTCCGATACGTGTTCGCCTATGGGAGGCGACGGTCGCGAATCTTGGACGCGGCCGGTGCGGCGATGGTTGGGTCCTCATCGGGCCGCACGCGGCCGACGGTCGTCCCCGGGATGCCTGGACGACGGCCGTATGTTCACACGCACCCAAGGGGAGACATGTCCCGATTTGATCGAAGAGGTTTCCTGCGTACCGCGACGGCGGGGGCCGTGCTGGCACCGATGGCCGGAACCCTCCTGTCCCCGTCCCCCACCGGGGCCGCGACCCCGCGTCCGAGTGGCCAGAGTGGTCAGGGTGGGAAGAAGACCTCCGCGACGTTCCGCTGGCTCGGCACGTCGGGCTGGCGGGTGGATGTGGGATCGTCGACGCTCCTCGTCGACCCGTACGTGACCCGGTTCGACACCGGTCTGGCGGCGGGTAAGTTCGATCCCGCCACATCGCTCAAGGTCGACACCGGGGCCGTCCGCAGGCACACGGGCACCCCACAGGTGGTGCTGGTGACGCACGCGCACTGGGACCACTTCAACGACGTCCCGCACATCGCGACCTCGACCGGGGCGCGGGTGGTCGGCACCGCCACCACCTGCAACCTGGCCCTGGCGTACGACGTGAAGGACAGCCTGCTCAGCCCGGTGAAGGGCGGAGAGGTCCTGGACTTCGGCGACTACGTCGTCGAGGTGGTGGCGTCGCTGCACAGCCGCAACGCCAACTACTCCATGCTCTTTCCCGGTGTCCGGCTGACCAGGCCGAAACGCAGGCCGAAGAACATCTCCGAGTTGCCCGAGGGCGACACCCTGGCGTTCCAGGTGACGGTCAAGGGCGGTCCTTCGGTTTTCTTCATGGGAGGCAGCGACTTCGTCGAGCGTAACCTCAGCGGTCTCGCCCCGGACGTCGCGATGATTCCCACCACCTCCTCGTCGTCCACGTACGACTACGTGCCGCGCCTGCTGAAGGCCCTGGACATGCCGGGGGTGGTCGTGCCGGTGCACTGGGACAACTTCGAGGTGGCTCTGCGCAACCCTCCTCAGGCCGACGAGAAGTCGAAGAAGAGCCTCGCCGAGTTCGTCGCTGCGGTGCGCAGGGTGAGCCCCACGACGAAGGTCGTGATCCCGGACTATCTGACACCGCACACCTTCGGCTGACGTCCGCGTCAGGAGACGGAGGCGATCTCCTGCAGGCGGGCGGCCAGTTGCTCGGGCTCGCCGTCGACCAGGGCGGACACCCCGCGCCACCAGGCGAACCACTCGCCGCTGCGCCACATCCAGTCGATCCGCTCGATGGAGGCGACGACATCGCCCCTGTCGCGCCACACCTCACCGGCCTGCTCGGCGGAGGCGCCGTGGCGCAGCGCCCAGGTGTGCAGGGCCGCGGCGGCCTCGGCGTCGACCGGCCGCTCGTACGGGTCGGGGTGCTCGTCCAGCCGGTGGGGGCCGAGCCCGGCGGCGACGCCCCAGCTCCACTGGGCCTCGGCGGGGCGGGAGTAGCGCAGCGAGTCGAAGTCGAGGTTGGAGCCGAGCTCGTCGTCGGGACGGCGCAGGACCACGGCGTCGAGGCGGCCGCCGGCGTCGAAGGAGACCACGACCCGCTGGCCGGGGTGCGCGTCCTTGGGCAGCTCGACCCGGTCCTCGGCCTGCCAGGAGTTGAGGTCGGTGACGGCGGCCGGACGACCCCAGGCCTCGTCGGCCGCGTCGTCGGCGATCCAGGCGGCGAGCATCTCCAGGACGGTCAGGTCGGTCCACGGGTCGATCGCCGTGGAGGTCCGAAGCGCCTCGTCGGGCGCGGGCAGCTTGTCGCCGCGCTCCTGGTGCCACCACCGCTCGCCGAGCTCGCGGGTGCCGACCAGCAGACCGGCGAGCGCGGCGAGTTCGGTGGACCTGCGGGTGAGGGGGGCGCCGCGCGCGAGCTCGACGGAACGCGCGACGCGGTCGGCGCCCAGCGCCGACCTCGCCTGGCTCAGCAGCAGGGCGGCGTCCGGCCGCTCCTCGCCCAGGAGATCACGGATCAGTCGTCTGGCCTCGGTCCTCGCGTCCTCCGCACGTGCATCACGCATACCGACACGGTACGCCGGGAGATCCTTAGGCGCGAGTGTCACCGTGCGGTACGGCCGTGCCGTCGTCCTGTGGCGACTCGGTGAGATGGGCGGTCCTTCCCACCACGTAGGCGGCGACCGCCGCCGTCACCACCTGGTAGACGGCGACCAGGACGATGACACCGGCGATCTTCCAGCTGGGGTCGCGCAGCCACATGGCGAGCAGGATGAGGTGCAGGCCGAGCACCTGGGGTTTGGTCGCCGCGTGCATGCGCGCCAGGGTGCCGGGGAACCTGACCATGCCGACCCCCGCCGCGAACGCCAGCGTCGCCCCCAGCAGCAGGCAGACGGCCGCGGCCACGTCCATCGCGGCGCTCACCGGGCACGTCCCGAAAAGAACCTGGCCAGCGAGACCGAGCCGACGAATCCCAGCAGGGAGAGCACCAGCAGCACGGGCAGCACGGAGTACTCCCGGTAGACGGCCGCCCCCGCACCGACCGCGCAGATGACGACGGCGGTGAGTACGTCCAGCGCGACGGCGCGGTCCAGCATCGTCGGGCCGCGCACCAGCCGGTAGAGCGTCATCGCCGCCGCGACGGCGAGCATCGCCAGAACGATCAGGTAAACCGTCGTCATCGCACCTCCTCCTGGTCCGCTCGGGTACCGAAGGCGGCCACGATGCGCTTCTCCAGCCGGGTCACGTCGTCCTGGGTGATCCGGCGGACCGTCTCCAGGTCGCCGGAGATGCCGAGCACGTGGAGCAGGAGCTTCTTGTCTTGGGTGTTCGCCTCCAGCACCAGGCTGCCCGGCAGCGCCGACAGCGCCACCGTCACCAGTACCACCATCGGCTCCGACGAGGTGCGCAACCTCACCTCGACGATCTGGATCGGCGGTGGTTTGCCCAGCCTCAGCGCCCAGAAGATCACTCGGGAGCTGGAGATCACCATGTCCCGCATGAAGCGGACGATGAACCACGCGATGCCGAGGGGATGGAACCGGATGCCGGTGTCCTGGAGCGGCAGGGGCATCAGCCACACGAGGAGCAGCCCGACCAGCAGGCCCCCGAGCACGTTGCCCACGCTCAGGTCGCCCCAGAGCATCAGCCAGATCAGCGTCAGCCAGAGCACCTGCGGCAGCGGCACGGGCCTGCCCAGCAGCTTCAGCACCGTGAACGCCGGACGGGACTCGCTCATCGCCCACCGCCGAGCACCGCGGAGATGTACGGTTCGCGGGCCAGGAGTTCCTCCGCGGCCCGCTCGGACAGAGCGTGCAGCGGACCGGCCAGGACGGTGAAGGACAGGGCGAGCGCCACCAGGGCGGCCGTGGAGGCGAACATGAGCTTCGGCAGGGTGACGGAGGTGACGATCGCCTCGTTCCCGTTCCCGTTCGTGACCGGCGCCCCCTTCGGGTCCTCTCCGTCACCGTTCTCCTGGGTCTCCAGCACGGTTCCCCCCTCGGTGACCATTCCCTCGGGCGGCACCCGCCAGAACGCCTTGTTCCAGGTCGTGGCCACCGCGTACAGGGTGAGCAGGCTGGTGACCAGTCCTCCGGCGACCAGGATCATCGCCATCGGGCTACCGTCGGCCACCCCGGCCTGGATCAGCCCGAGCTTGCCCAGGAAGCCTGATAACGGCGGGATGCCCGCCAGGTTCATCGCGGGCACGAAGAAGAGCACCGCGATGACGGGTGACAGTTTCGCCAGGCCGCCGAGTCTGTCCAGGGAGGTGGTGCCGGTGCGGCGTTCGATCATGCCGGTCACCAGGAACAGGCTCGTCTGCACGGTGATGTGGTGGGCCACGTAGAAAACGGCGCCCGCCATCCCCTGGGCGCTGAACAGGGCGACTCCGAACACCATGTAGCCGATATGGCTGACCAGGGTGAAGGACAGCATTCGTTTTATATCGCTCTGCGCCACCGCGCCGAGCACCCCGACGAGCATGGTCAGCAGCGCCGCCCACATCAGCAGGTTGCTCACCGGCCCCCAGGGGAAGAGCAGCGCCTCCAGGCGGATGATCGAGTAGACGCCGACCTTGGTGAGCAGACCGGCGAAGAGCGCCGTCGCGGGAGCGGGCGCGGTCGGATACGAGTCGGGCAGCCATGCCGACATCGGGAAGATCGCGGCCTTGACCGCGAAGACCAGCAGGAGCATCAGCTCGATCAGCAGCCTGATGTGCTCGGGCAGGACCGCGAACCGCTCGGCCAGCTGCGCCATCGACACGGTGCCCGTGGCGCCGTAGGTCACCGCGATCGCGACGAGGAAGAGCAGTGAGGAGGCGAGTCCCACCACCGTGTAGGTGGCGCCCGCCCGGATGCGGGACTCGGTCCCGCCGAAGGTGAGCAGCACGTACGAGCCGCCGAGCAGCATCTCGAACCCGACGAAGAGGTTGAACAGGTCACCGGAGAGGAAGGCGTCCGACACTCCGGCGACCATGATCAGGTAAGCCGGGTGGAAGATCGAGAGCGAGGCCTTGTAGTCCTGGTCCGCCCATGACTGGGAGAGGGAGTAGATCATCACGCAGAGCGTCACCGCGGAGGAGACCGCGAGCATCAGCGTGGAGAGCCGGTCGGCGACGAGCGCGATGCCGATCTGCGCGCTCCAGCCCCCGATATGGGCCACCAGCGGGCCGTCCTGGTCCGCCGCCCACAGCAGGATCAGCGAGACGACCAGCACCACCGCGAGCGTGCCCACGCTGATCAGCGCCTGGAGCTTGCGCAGCCTGCTGCCGATGGCCAGCTTGAGGCCGACGGCGAGCAGTGGCAGCACCACGGGCACCGGGATGAGTGCCTCCATCAGTCCTCCTCCCCCTCGAGCTCGGGATCCTGCGCCCTGGCCTGTCGCGCCCGGTCCTCCCGGATCGCGGCGCGCATCTGCCTGCGGGCGTCGCGCTGTCGGACGCGGAGCCGCTTGCGGATCTCACGCTCGCGCGTGGCCTGCTCGCGCTCTCTGCGGGCGAACTCGGCACGCACCTCACTGAGGCGGCTTTCCCGCTCCTCCTTGGAGAGGTCCTCGGCCTGCTGGGCCTCGGCGAACCGCTCGGCAAGCCGTTCCGCGGACAACTCGTCGTTCTTGTGCGCCTGCAGCCAGCGGCCCAGGTCGGCGTTGACGTCGAGGATCCGCTGCTCCAGTTCTTCGGCCTCCCTGCGTTCCCACTCGTTGTGTTCCTCCTCCAGCCGGGCCAGCTCGGCGCGCTGCTCAAGGACGAGCTGCTGGTAGGCCGCCTGACGGTCGAGTACGGCCTGGCTCAGCTCGCCCCGCCTGGCACGCAGCCGCACCCGGCGGTCCTCGGTGTCGTCCTGCACCTCGTCGGCTCCGGTGAGCTGCCAGGACCTGTGGATCATGCCGAGCAGGAAGGCGGTGACGCCCAGCGTGATGACGATGGCGGTGAGCACCATGACCTGCGGCAGCGGGTCGGCCATCCGCTCCGGCTCCGTCGTGCCCAGGATCGGTGGCGCTCCCGGCGGCCCGCCCACGGTGAGGATGAGCAGGTTCACCCCGTTGCTGAGCATGATGACGCCGGCGAGCAGCCGGACCAGGCTTCTCTCCAGCAGCAGCGTGACTCCCGCGGCCACGAGCACGGCGACCACCAGGAGCGGCACTACGGGCGCGGTCACCGGCTCTCCTCCTCGTCGATCTGCCGATCCAGCTCGGAGCCCAGGCTGCGCAGGATGTCCCGCACCATGCCGATCACCGTGATGTAGACGCCGATGTCGAACAGGAGCACCGTCGACAGGTGCAGCTTGCCGACCAGCGGGACGTACAGATCGGCGGCGAGCATGTCCAGCGCCCCTGCGCCCGCGACCAGCCCCACCAGCGCGGTGAGCGTGGACAGCAGGAGGCCCAGACCGATCAGCACCCCGGGGGCTGCCGGCACGGCGGCGGCCAGCTCGTGCCTGCCTCCGGCGAGATAGCGCAGGACCAGCGCGAGACCGGCCACGATGCCTCCGGCGAACCCGCCGCCCACCGCGCTGTGCCCGGTGAACAGCAGGAAGATCGAGACCAGCATCACGGTGTGGAAGGTCACCCTGGCGACGAACTCCAGGATCACCATCCGCTGTCCGGCGGGCTGGGTGTTCGCCAGCCAGTACGTCCTGGGCTTCTCCTCGTCGGCTCTCTGCTGCGGGGGCTGCGTCGCGTGCGCCCGGCTGCGCAGGAAGACCAGGCCGGTCATGCCGAGGGTGAGGACGACGAGGACGGAGCTCTCCCCCATGGTGTCCCAGGCTCTGATCTCGACGAGGAGCGCGCTCACGATGTTGGCGGCCCCCGCCTCCTGCGCCGCCTCGGCCATCAGCGTGCCGACCGGTATCGCCTGCCGCGCGTTCATCGCGAACATGCCGGCCCCGGCCACCACGAGACCGCTCACGATGCCGAGGGTGAGCCGCACGCCGAACGACAGCCGGCCCCGGTCCTCCCTCGGCCCGAGGGGAAGTCTCCGCAGCACCAGCACGAACACGACCAGGCTCAGCGTCTCGACGAGGAACTGGGTGAGCGCGAGGTCGGGCGCGCCGTGGACGAGGAAGAGCAACGCCGTGCCGTACCCCGTCAGGCCGGCCAGCAGCACGAGCACGACGTGCGAGCGCATCCGGAGCGCGACGGCCGCCGCGGCGACGATGAGCACGCCGATGACGGGCTGCTCGATGCGGTCCCAGACCACCATGTCCAGCCCGAGGTCGAATCCGGGGCCGTAGCTCAGTGAGAAGACCCCCACCGCCGCCACCGAGACGAACGCGATCGTGAGGTAGTCGGGCAGCGAGCCGCGCTGGACGACGCCGGTCAGCTGCAGGGAGAAGCGTTCCAGCCCGCGGACCAGTGCCCAGTAGGACCGGCCGGAGTCGATCACGTGCAGGGACTCCCCGACCCGCGCCACCGGTTCCCTGAACCGGAACAGGAGCGCTCCGCCCGCCAGCGCGAGGGCCGAGAGCAGCAGCGGCACCAGGGCGCCGCTCCACAGCGCGAGGTGGGTGCCGTGACCGGGCCCGGCGAAGGTGTCGGTGTAGCTCTCCATCGCCCCGCCGTACAGGGCGGCGAACGGGGCGGCGGCGAGGCCGAGCGCGGAGAGCAGCGCGGGCGGCACGAACTCCGCGGCGCCGAAGGAGCGCACGTCCACCGGCTCGACACCGGGCTTGGCGGCGAAGGCGCCCCACACGAAACGCGCGCTGTAGCCGGCGGTGAGCGCGGAGCCGAGGACGACCCCGGCGAGCACCGCCGTGTCGATGCCCCGCCCGGTCATCAGCGACTCGAAGGCCGCCTCCTTGCCGACGAACCCCAGGAACATCGGGATGCCGGCCATCGAGGCGGCGGCCCCGGTGCCGACCACGGCCAGCCAGGGCGCCGAACGCCGCAGACCGCTCAGCTTGCGCAGGTCGCGGGTGCCGGTGGAGTGGTCGATGACGCCGACGACCAGGAAGAGGGAGGCTTTGAACAACGCGTGCGCGAGCAGCATCCCGACCCCGGCGATCGCGGCGTCGCGGGTGCCCGCGCCGAACAGCACCGTCAGGAAACCCAGCTGGCTCACCGTGCCGTAGGCGAGCAGCTTCTTGAGGTCGTGCTCGCGCAGCGCCCGCCAGGCGCAGAACAGCATGGTGAGCAGGCCCAGGGGTACGGCGGTCCACCACCAGGCGGCGAGTTCCCCGAAGGCGGGGCCCAGGCGGGCGAGCAGGTAGACGCCCGCCTTCACCATCGCCGCGGCGTGCAGGTAGGCCGAGACCGGGGTCGGCGCGGCCATCGCGGCGGGCAGCCACATGCTGAACGGGAAGACCGCCGACTTCGACAGCGCTCCGACCAGGATCAGCACCACCGCCACCGCCGTCAGACCGCCGGACGGCGGGCTCTGCACGATCTGCGAGATGCGGTACGTTCCCGCCGACTCGCCGAGTATGATCATGCCGCCCAGCATCGCGAGGCCACCGGTGGTGGTGACGATCAGCGCCTGCATCGCGGCCCTGCGGCTGCTTCTGCTCGCGGGGTCGTGACCGATCATCAGGTAGGAGAAGACCGTGGTCAGCTCCCAGAAGACGAACAGCAGCAGCAGGTCGTCCGCGACCACGAGCCCGAGCATCGCCCCGGCGAAGGCGACGAGCACCCCGGCGAACAGGCCGAGCCCTTCGGCGCCCGCGGAGAAGTAACGCGAGCAGTACAGCACGACCAGGGTGCCCACGCCGGTGACCAGGGCCATCATGAGCAGGGCGAGCGCGTCGACGCGGAAGGAGAGTCCCATGCCGAGGCCGGGCGCCCAGTCGTGGTGCGACTCGACGGGGATGCCGGTGAGGGCGATCCAGATCGTGTAGACGAATCCGCAGGCGGGTGGCGCGGCGAGCAGGAAGAACGCGTTCCTGCCGAAGCGGCGTACCAATGCCGGAGCGAGCATCGCCGCCACGGCGTGCAGGATCAGCAGCGGCTCCATGTTCCCCCGTGACCCGTCGTGGCAGACGTACGCCAGGATCCTAGAAGGCCCGACTTTGACAGGTCAAACTCGCGGGCCGCCTGGCCGGGGAGCGCCCGCTCTCCACCGAGCCATGATCGACTCCATGAGCATTCCTGCTGGCAGGGCCATTCACATCTCCGGCGGCGCGGGCGAAGGAAACGATCATCCTGCTCCGGCTGTGAGCGACATCACCGCTTTCCGCCGCCACGGCCGAGCAACCAGCCGATCACCGCGCCGCCGAGCGCGACGCCCGCGCCCATCCCGAAGGCGGCCAGGAGCGACCAGGCGGGGACTCCCGACTTGGTCTCCCTGGGCGGGACCGGGCGCTCGAAGACGTGCGCGGCTCCGGCCTGGCCCGCCCCGGCCGACGATGCCGGCGTGGCGGACGAGAGGGCGGCGGGTGCGGCGAGCGATGATTCGCCGCCCGGCGCGATCTCGGCGAGGGCGTGGCCGGCGGGAACGGCGGGAACCCCTCCGGAGGCGAGATGGCTCTCCACCGCGGAGAAGAACTCCCCCGCGGTCTTCCTCGCGACGGAGCCGAGCATGCGCTGGCCGACGCCGCCGATCATGCCCCCGATCACGGCCTCGGCGTCGTAGTCGACCCGGGTGCCGCCCTCGACCTCGCTGAGGCGGATCTCCACGGTGGCGTCCACGGTTCCCGGAGCGCCCTGGCCCCGGGCCCTGAGCACGAACCGTTCCGGCGCCTCGGGGTCCGACAGGGCGACCTCGCCCTGGTAGACGCCCTTGATGGAGGCCACCCCCGCGGTGACGGTCATCCGGTAGGTGTCCGGCCCCGTCTCCTCAAGGCGCTCGCACCCCGGGATCGTGCGTACGAGCACGGCCGGGTTCTGGAGCGCTGACCACACACGATCTCTGTCGATGCCGAGCACGGCACTGCCTGCGAGCTTCACACCAAGCACCATAGGCAATCGCCGGTCGGGCGGATAACAGCAACATCTGCCCGCCGCCGCGCCCCGCCCTTGTCAGTGCTGTGTCAGTGCTGCGCCGACGCCGTGGACGCCGCCTCGGCGTCCCGGGCGGGGCCTTCGCGCCTGCGGAGCGCGGGGCCCCGCACGGGACGGGCCGAACGCGAGGCCCCGCGGGACGGGCCGAACCGACCGATCCGAACCGGACTAGCCGGGCGCGGGACTCTTCACCCGCAGGGACTCGCCCACGTCGTGCAGGTGGCGCAGCGCCTGCGCGTACGAGCTGACGATCCCGGACTCCAGGTAGTCGACCCCCACTTCCTCGCAGTACGCCCGGACGATCGGCTGGGCGCGGCGCAGGTTGGGCATCGGCATGCTTGGGAAGAGGTGGTGCTCGATCTGGTAGTTGAGCCCGCCGAGGACGACGTCGAGGAGCACGCCGCCGCGCACGTTGCGCGAGGTCAGCACCTGGCGCCGCAGGAAGTCGAGCTTGTCCTCGCCCCTGAGCATCGGCATGCCCTTGTGGTTGGGGGCGAAGGTGCAGCCCAGGTAGACGCCGAAGATCGCCTGGTGCAGGAGGAAGAAGACCACCGCCTTGGCGGGAGACAGCACCGCGAACAGCGCGCCCACGTACAGGACGGCGTGCACGACCAGCAGCGAGGCCTCCAGCACGCGGTTCTTCATCGTCGGGCGCGCCAGCGCCCGGACGCTGGACACGTGGAGGTTGAACCCCTCGAGCGTGAGCAGCGGGAAGAACAGGAACGCCTGCCAGCGGCCCATGAACCTGGGCAACCCCTTGCTGACGGCGGCCTGTTCGGGTGACCAGAGCAGGAAGTCGGGGCTGACGTCGGGATCGTGGTCCTCGTGGTTGGGATTGGCGTGGTGACGGGTGTGCTTGTCCATCCACCAGCCGTAGCTCATGCCGATGGCGAGGTTTCCCGCCACCAGTCCGGCGAGCTGGCTGGAGCGGCGGGAGCGGAAGACCTGACGGTGGGCCAGGTCGTGGGCGACGAGCCCGATCTGGGCGAACACCACCGCGAGGAAGGCCGCCACCAGCAGCTGGTACCACGAGTCGCCGAGGGCGAAGAAGGCGGCCCAGCCGCCGACGAAGGCCGCGGCGACCAGGCCGAGTCGCGCGGCGTAGTAACCGGGGCGCCGGTCGAGCAGACCGGCTTTGGCGATCCGGCGCGACAGGCGGGCGAAATCACTGCCCCGCTCCCCGTTTGCCGGGATGGCGGGAAGGTCCTCGTCATCGATCGCGGTTGAGTTGGACACGCTTCTCCTCAAATGGGCCGGATCATTCGACATGATTGCGTCAGCAAGGAGGGGCACAGATCTGCGTCAACCAAGCAGGACGGCCATCTTAGGATTGCGCGGTAGCTGTGATCACAAACCCCCGCTTCCACCCCAGCTTGTGGTAGTGCTGACCCTACCCCGGCAAATATACGGATTTAGGGGTTGCCGCAGGGTAGTCATGGAAGTAATCACATTCGCCGCTTTCAGCGGCGTTAGGCCGGGCTCCCGGCTGCTGGCAGGATGGTCGCCCATGGCATCGGGGACATACTGGACGGTCAGAACGGCGGCGGCGACGGCTCTGGCGGTGAGCGCCGGGTGTGCCACCGGCCTCGACGGTGCGGGCGAGGACGGTGCCACCTCCGCGCCGGGCGCCTCCCGAGCCTCGAAGCCCACCCCAGGAGAGCAGGCGGTGAGACCGACAGGACCTCCCGGGGTGAGGCCCAGGCCGGGCGAGGTGGGCAGGATCCCCCGCCCCGGCGACGGCCTGCCTCCGGTGATCAGCTCCATTCCCACCAAGCGGAAGGTCGTCTTCCTCACCATCGACGACGGCTGGGAGCAGGATCCCGGTTTCGTGGCGCGAATCCGGGACCAGCGGATTCCCGTGGCGGCCTTCGTCACCCGCGACGCCGTGGAGGCGAAGGGCGCGGCCGACCCGACCGCACAGGGCGGCAGATACCTCGGTGCGGGCAAGTGGGGGTACGTGCGCGACCTGCGCGACGCGGGGGCGACGATCGAGAACCACACGCTGACCCACCCGAACCTGCCGGCGCTCGGCTACGAGGGCCAGAAGGCCGAGATCTGCGGCGTCTCCAAGCTGATCCGCAGGCACACCGGCACCACCCCCACCCTGTTCCGCCCGCCGTTCGGCAACCACAACACCCTCACCCGCAGGGCCGCCAAGGCCTGTGGCATCGACGCGCTCCTGCTCTGGACCGCGACCGTGCAGCCGGGCGGGAAGATCGCCTACCAGGTGCCCGACAAGAAGCTCCGCCCCGGAGACGTCCTGCTGCTGCACTTCCGTCCGAACCTCGCCCGCGACTTCGGGATCCTCGTCGCGAAGATCAAGCGCCGGGGTTTCGAGATCGGCAACCTCGACGCGTATCTGGAGGCCGCGACCCGCTGAGCGATCTCGGCGCACAGCGGGAGGCCGCGGCCCACCGAGTGATCTCGGCCGCGTACCGGACAGCGGGTCCACCGCCTCGGCCGCGTACCGGACAGCGGGTCCACCGCCCGGCGTAACCCTCCAAGCGATCTCGGCCGCGTACCGGACAGCGGGTCCACCGCCCGGCGTACCCGGAAATCCCCCAGGAGACGGACGTCCCGGAGAGGGCGCCCGGCCCATCATTGAGCCACGCCCCGAGGGGAAGCGGGCGCGGGGATCGCCGGGCCCGGCAGAACACATGTCCTGCGCGCGAGGGGCGCCCGAGAGGGGATTCTCGGGGGCACGAGGAAGATCCGGCGTCGCGAGCCGACAGAGACGATCTTGGTTCGACGGAGAAGTGCGGTCTCCCACCGGGCCATGTGACAAAGATCGCAGCGGTTCGCGGCGCCTCTCCCTCCCGTTGCTCTACAAGCCGTAGTACTACTAGAAGTAGAACTACGAGTCGTAGAGCTCCTGGCCCGCGAAGGGAACGCAAGGGGAAGATGGACGCACTAGACCTGGCCCGGTGGCAGTTCGGGGTGACCACCGTGTACCACTTTCTGTTCGTACCCCTCACGATCGGTCTCGGCGTCTTCGTGGCCGGCCTGCAGACCGCCTGGCACCGGACGGGCAAGGAGCACTACCTGCGGCTCACGAAGTTCTTCGGAAAGCTCTTCCTGATCAACTTCGCGATGGGCGTGGTGACCGGCATCGTGCAGGAGTTCCAGTTCGGCATGAACTGGAGCGAGTACTCGATCTTCGTGGGCGACGTCTTCGGCGCGCCACTCGCCCTGGAGGCACTGCTCGCGTTCTTCCTGGAGTCGACCTTCATCGGCCTGTGGATCTTCGGCTGGGACAGGCTCCCCAAGCGCGTCCACCTCGCCACCATCTGGGCCGCGGTCATCGGGTCCAACCTGTCGGCGTACTTCATCCTCGCCGCCAACGCCTGGATGAAGCACCCGGTCGGGTACGAGGTGGTCGACGGCAAGGCCAGGATGACGGACCTGTGGGCGGTGCTCACCAACTCCGCGGCGCTCGCCCAGGTGCCCCACGTGATAGCCGGGGCCTTCGTCGTGGCGGGCGGCTTCGTCCTCGCGATCTGCGGCTACCACCTCCTGCGCGAGCGCCGCACCGGTGCCGGCGCGCTCCCGGGTGCCGGCACGGCCTCGGTGACGGCGCCGCGTGGCGGCCCGAGCATCTGGCGGACCCCGATGCGGGCCGCGCTGCTGATGACGGCGATCGCCGGGGCCCTCGTCGCGGGCAGCGGCGACATGTCGGCCAAGCTGCTGTACGAGCAGCAGCCCATGAAACTCGCCGCCGCCGAAGGACTGCGGCACGACACCGCCGGCGCGGCGTTCTCGCCCGTCCCCGGGATCGAGGTGCCCATGCTGCTCAGCTTCCTGTCCACCGGCGACCCGAACGCCGTGGTCCAGGGCACCGAGGACCTGCAGGCGCGGTACGAGGAGCGGTTCGGCCCCGGTGACTACCGGCCCAACCTGCCGGTGGTCTTCTGGTCCTTCCGCGTGATGATCGTCTTCGGTCTGTCCACGGTGGCCCTTTCCGTGCTCGGTCTCTGGCTCACCCGCCGCAGGCGGCGCGGCACCCCCCTCGCCCCCCGGGAGATTCCCACCTGGTTCGCCCGGTTCTGCGTGCTCGCGTTGCCGCTGCCGACCGTCGCGATGATCGCCGGTTGGCTGCTCAGCGAGATCGGCCGCCAGCCGTGGACCGTCCAGGGCGAACTGCTCACGGCCGCGAGCGTCTCGCCGGGCGTCAGCCTGGCCGAGGTGGCCGTCTCGCTCGCGGTCTTCACGGCGCTGTACGGCGCGCTCGCGCTGGCCGAGGCGGTACTGCTCACGCGCCACGTCAAGGCGGGGCCCGAGCCCGCCGCCCCCGCCGCTCCCCTCGCGCCGCCGCCCTCGCGCGACGACGAGGACGCGGACGCCCGGCTCCAGCCGACCCTCATGTACTGAAGGCGACGACGATGGAACTCACCACCTTCTGGTTCGCGGTCATCGCGTTCCTGTGGACCGGCTACTTCGTGCTGGAGGGCTTCGACTTCGGCGTGGGCATGCTGGTACCCGCACTGGCGAGGAACGAGGCCGAACGCAAGCAGGTCCTGGGCACGATCGGCCCGGTCTGGGACGGCAACGAGGTCTGGCTGATCACCGCGGTCGGCGCCATGTTCGCCGCCTTCCCCGCCTGGTACGCCGGACTGCTCAGCGAGTTCTACCTGCCGATCGTGCTGGTCCTCGTCGGGCTGATCGTGCGCGGCGTCGGCCTGGAGTGGCGCGGCAAGGTCCAGCACGCCTCCGACCGCGTCTGGTGCGACCTGGGCGTGCTCGTCGGCAGCGCCCTGCCCGCGTTCCTGTGGGGCGCGGTCTTCGCCGATCTGCTGCGGAGCAGCGCGGCGGCCGCCCTCGTCGGCGGAGTGTTCTCGCTCTCGGTGTGCGTGCTGCACGGGGCGGTGTTCGTCGCGCTCAAGACCACGGGACCGGTGCGCTCCCGTGCCCGGCGCGCCGCCCTGATCGCCTCCGTGGTGGCACTGCCCGCCGCGGTGGCGGCGCTGTCGAACATTCCCGTCGCGACCACGGCGATCGGCGCGTGGTCGGCGGCCCCGTGGCTGTGGGCGGCCTCGCTCGCCGCGATGGCGGCCCTCGCCGCCGGGATCGCGCTCACCTGGCGCGGCCGGGACGGCTGGGCCTTCGCCGCCACGGCCTCGTCCATCGCGCTGGGCGGCGCCGCCCTCTTCGGCGCCCTGTGGCCCGCCCCTTTCCCCGGCCTCACCGTCGCCGAGGCCGCCTCAGGCCCGTACACGCTGGGCGTGCTGACCTGGATCGGCCTCATCGCGCTGCCGTTCGTGCTCGGCTACCAGGCCTGGTCGTACTGGGTCTTCCGCAAGCGCCTGGTCGCCGAGGTCTCCTGAGAACACCGGCCACCCCGACCCGGCCGCCCCAGGCAGCCGCCTCAGTGCAGGCCGAGCCTGGCGAGCGGCTCGACGAGTTCCCTCTCCTCGTAGGACAGGTGCGACAGGAGCGTGTCGCTCAGCAGGTCCATCGCGCCCCGCAGGGCCTTGTGACCGTCGGGTTCGGAGACGAAGGCGACCAGCGCCCGGTCGACGTCTTCGAGGACCTCGTGGATGACGTGGTGCTCCTGCTCCAGCCGGTCGACGACGGGCACCAGCCCGGGGTCCGCGCGGCGCAGACGAGGGAAGAGGCTCTGGTCCTCGATGGTGTGGTGGGTCGTGACGACCCGGCAGTAGGACTCGCAGTACGCGCCGACCGTCCAGTTGTTCTGGCGCATCGTCATCGTGTTGATGTGGGAGCGCGCGATGCCGGGATCCATGGCTCCGGAGGTGACCTCTTCGACGAGCCGCCGGATCTCGGCCAGTTCCTGGCGGAGGTGGTCGTGGACGTCGACGAGATGGCGTCCCGCCGCCTGCTCCCCGGGGGTGTAGGTGCGGGCCGGGTCGGGAGCGGGACCGGTGGGCCGGGTGGTCTCGTCCCAGACCTGGACATCGGAGAGCCGGGTGCCGTCGTCCGGGGTCGGCGTGACCCCCAGGGCGGGAGGGACCCCGCCCCCGGGAGCGGCGACGGCGGCGGGCGCGGGGTGGGCGGGGACGTCCGGTGACACGCTCCGCGCGATCGCCGCACTCACCCCGGTGGACCGGCCCGCGCCGGTGGCCGCAGGCGAACCGGCACGCTCGGCGTCCACGAGTTCGCGTACGGCGGGGACGACCTCGGCGGCGAACCGCCGGATGTCGTCGGGGTCGTCGCTCGCGAGGATGTAAGCGCTCATCCCCTGGTCCAGGGTGAGCTCGGCGAGCTGCTCGGCCCACACGCCCGCGGGTCCCTGGAGGAAGGCGCGGCCGGAGCCGGTGAAGGTGCCGCCGATGTTGTACAGACGCCGGATGTCGGCGGGTGAGCGTCCCGCGCCGAGAGCGGCCTCGTCGATGATCGCGTTCATCGCCGGGAGTGCGTCCAGGCCGGCGTAGGCGTGACTGGGCAGCCAGCCGTCCGCGAGCCTGCCGGTCATGTCGAGCATGCGCCTCTTGTAGGCCCCCAGCCAGATGCCGACGTCGTGGACGGGGGCCGGGCCGGGGTGTGCTCCCCGCACGCGGTGGTGATCGCCGTCCACCCGCACGGCTTTGCCCCCTGCCTTCCACATGGCCCGGATGACCTCGATGCCCTCCTCAAGCGCGTCGACCCCCTGGGCCGCGGTCAGCCGCGGGCCACCGAGAGCGGCGATACCGTCCCAGAAGGCGCCCGCTCCCAGCCCGAGCTCGACGCGGCCACCGCTGAGGATGTCCAGGGTCGCGACGCTGCGGGCGAGCACCGCGGGCGGGCGCAGGGGCAGGTTCGCCACGTTCGGCGACACCCGCAGCGTCGAGGTGCCGGCCGCGATGACCGAGAGCAGGGTCCACGTGTCGAGGAACCGCGCCTGGTACGGATGGTCCTGCACGGTCACCAGGTCCAGCCCCACCTGCTCGGTGAGCCTGGCGAGCGCGACGACCCTCTCGGCCTGGTCGGCCACCGGTGTCAGGAATGTCCCGAACAACAACTCGTGCCGGTAGTCGGGCATGTCTCTCCTCGGTGCGTCATCTCGGATGCGCGACACACGTCCCTTCCGGACGCGCGGCACCGCGATGGTGCGGCAGGACAGATCGTATGTAAAACAGATGAATTGTCAAACAGAAGGTCTCGTTAACCGTCGATCCTGGTAACCTCGTGACATGCCCGCGCCCCGACCCACCAGTGCCGAGACCCAGGACGCCCTGGACAGCGATTTGGGCTGGACCCTCGGAGTCGTCTTCCGCGCCTACGTCAGGACGGCGAACGCGCTGGTCAGCCACCTCCCCGGCGGCCCGCGCGGTTACCAGGTGCTCGCCGCGGCGGCCCAGGGACTCCCCGGCGGCCAGGGCGCGCTGGCACAGCGTCTCGGCGTCGACAAGACCGTCATGACCTACCTGCTCGACGACCTGGAGAAGGCCGGGCTGGTCGAGCGCCGCCCCGACCCCGCCGACCGGCGCAACAAGCGCGTCGTCGCCACCGAGCGGGGCAGGGCGGCCTGGGTCGACACGCAGACCCGGCTGGAGCACGCCGAAGACCACGTGCTGGAGCCGCTGGACCCCGCCGACCGCTCGGTGTTCCGGGAGTTGCTGCGCAGGCTCGCCGCCCGGGCCGACAGCCTCGACCCGGAGCACAACACCTGCCGGCTCGTCGAGGAGCTCGCCCCGGAAAGCATTCCCTCGACATCGGCCGCCCCCGCCAAGCCGCGACGCTCCCCCCGCCGCTGACCACCGGCTGTCGCGAGCGCCCGTGAGCACGCTCGCGAGGCCGCCGGAGGATCGGCGGGCATGAAGAACCGGGCCCCGAGAGCCCGCCGAACCAAGAGCCCCGAAGATCCGGAGAAGCGGTTCCGGCCCGGGGACGCACCCGCCCCCGGCCCGGAACCACCCCGGACGCGACTCAACCGACGGACAGGACCAGCGTGGAGTCGTAGGCGGAAGACGCTCCCGCACCGAATCGCTGGTTGTTGACCACTGCTCCGTAACTGGCGCCACTCGCCCAGCGGAACGTCATCACCGGCTGGTTCCCGCTGAAGTCGATGCTGCCCACCATCTCGGTGAAGCTACCGCTGCCACCGATCCGCGACGAGCCGTTCGCCGCGAAGACCCAGCTGTTTCCCTGCCTCTGGAACCGGCCGCGCAGCGGATAGAGGTCCGTGCGCACATTGGTGGTGTTGAAGACGAACGTGCCGTTTCCCGAGAAGACCCACACCGCGTTCCTGACGCGCGAGAGCGCGCTGTTCGCCCAGGCGGGCTGCCCCTTCACCTGCTGGAACCGGGTGACCCGCGCCGTACGGAAGCGGTAGGGGAAGGCGGCACTCACCACCTGCCCGGCCCCGGTGAGCGCGCTCGCCCCGGCCTGCCCCGACGTGGACGCCTGCGCGGCAGGAGCCGACACCACGGCCCCGGTGAGCAACACCCCCGCGGCGAGCACCCTCGCCGCCCTTCCCCTGCTCCTCCCGGCCCCCCTGCTCCGCGTCCCGTCCTCGTCCACCCTCACCCTCGCCCGGATTCGACTCCTCGACCCCATGAAATCCATGCCGATCTCCCTCCCGGCACCCTCTCCACCCTGTCTCCCACCCGGCGGCAGAAGATGCATTCCTGACTACAGGAGTAGCGTAAAGCTAAAGCTTCCTTTCTTGAAAGACAGAGGGCAATACGATCTGGAGAAGCAACAGGAATCGAGGGAAAAAGCCAGATCAACTCGACCATCTGCCCGGAGCAACGCACTATTTGTCGGCATTGTAGTTAATTTATCTGGCTATATTTTTGTCGCCTTGGGAACCAGACGGGAGCTCCTGCACACATCTCCACGAAAGCGCGATTGACCTCAAGAAGGCTTGAGGTTGAAGACTGACTCCCATGGCCTCCCTCATGGACATCGGAGTGATCCTGCCCACCGTCGCCGTGCAGCGAGAGCAGCGGCTCGACCTGGGCACCGCCGCACGGCACGCGGAGCAGGTAGGGCTGGACGGCGTCTGGCACGGCGACCATCTGGCCACCGGAACGGCGTCACTGGACTGCGCCGTGGCACTCGCCGTCGCGGCGGGGGCGACCGCGCGGATCAGGGTCGGGGCGAGCGTGTTCGTCCCGGCGATCCGCCCTCTGGCGTGGGCGGCCAAACAGGTCGCGAGCCTGCAGCACGTCTCCGGCGGACGGCTGGTCCTGGGCGTCGGCTCCGGCGGCGGCCCCGGGCAGTGGGCGGCGGCCGGAGTGCCGTACGGGGAGCGCGGCAGGCGCACCGACACCGCACTGGAGCTGCTCGCGCGGCTACTGGCCGGGGAGACCGTCGCACTGGTGGACGAGCCGGGAGAGGTACGGCTCGAACCGGCCGTGACGCCCCCGCCGATCTGGGTCGGCAACGCGTCGGCGGTGGCCGTGCGACGCGCGGCCCGTCACGGGGACGGCTGGTTCCCCTCAATGATCCCCCCGTCGGAGGTGGCCTCGGGCAGGGCCACACTCGCCGAGCTCGCCGCCTCCCACGGACGCCCGGAGCCGGTCGTCGCCATCGGCGCCACCGGCGTCCTCGGCACGGCTCCCGGACTGCCCACCCTCGATGCCATCGCCTCGCGTATCACCGGATACGGCATCCCCATGGAGAAGGCCGTGCGTCTGCCCCTCACCGGCGAACCCGCGCAGGTGGCCGAGCGGCTGGCCGCCTACCGCGAGGCCGGGGCGCGTCACGTGGTCCTGGGGTTCGCGGGAGGCGACTGGCGCGAGCAGTGCGACCTCCTGGCCGAGACCCGCACCCTCCTGCCCTGACCCGCGCGACACAACCTCCCGCGACAGCGCCCTCACCCGACGGAACACACCCCCGCCCACGCACCAGCGAGGGTTCACCCGAAGGGTGATCCCTCCGGCACAAGACCGGCCGGCAACTACATAAAGAGTCCGAGCAAAAACCCACCGTGACATCCTTGCTCCTCACAGAGCGAAGGAGCACGAGCGATGACCACATTCCACCGATGGGACGATGTCAAGCGCGAGATCTTCGACGAGGAGGACATCGCTGCGATCGATGAGGGCTCGGCGCCCTCTTCGGCCGACGCCGCTGCGGCGACGCGGGCGGCGGTCATCAGCCAGGCTGGCTGTTGTCCTTGAGCGCGCCCCAGCCGTGCCAGTTCACGATCTCGATCCAGGCGCTGACCCGGCCGCGGTCCCGCTGGGGGTACGGCTTCCCCGTGTACTGACGGGACAGCCTGTCGATGTCGCTCAGATCCTTGTCGTCATACATCTCGGCGACGTTCCCGCTGATACTGACGTGGGTGTACCAGCCGTTCTCGTCGAGCACGGTGAGGGAGACGCGGGGATCACTGCGCATGTGGTCGAGCCGCCTGCGGCCCTCGTCCATGTTGACCAGGATCCGGCCGTCGTCCCAGAGATACCAGGTGGCCGTGGACACCGGCCGCCCGTCGGGCCGAAGCGTGGTGATGACGGCGGGGTTCGGCTTCTTCAGCATCGCGACTGCCTCATCGGGAAGCGGCGGCTTTGACATGATCGCTCCTCTTCGTCTACGTGCCCCTGCGATGCAGGTGACGCGTGCGGTTCACGAGATACCCGTCCACCGTGCCACATCCCGGATGGTAACGGTCCGGCGACTCTCCGCAAACGGCGCCGACCCCCGAAGGACCCCCGCGACCACAGGTCTGGACGTCGCCTCCACGCCCCCGCCCCAGGAGATCGGGAAAGGTCGAGGAATCCACCGCGAAAACCGTCACACGAGCACCCCTGCCTTTTGACGGCGACCCCAAGCTTTGAGGATGAGGTGATCCACAGATTCCGGACAGGCCAGATCGTCGGGATGCGGATATGGGAAGAGGCCATGATTCCGCGGCGGGACAGGAGTCGCCGGAGCTTGCAAAAAAATCGTCGGGCATCGTCCCTGAAAAGGGGCGATGTCCGACGGATTTTCGATTCAACGATCTATCGATGAGGCGACAGATCGTTGTCCACCGATTTTCAGGGAACCACGTAAGGGCTGTAGTAGTACCCTCCGTTGGTGATGTCCTGCATTCGCACCCGGCATGAGCCCTGGTTACCGACCGCGAAGACGAAGCTCTTCACCTGGCCCGCCGAGATGGAGAAGGGGCCGTTGTCGTCTTTCTGGAAACCATTTATGCACATCAGGCGGAATCGCGCGGTGAGCTTGGATCCCTCGTTCTTGTGGTAGGCCACGTCGTAACCGCCCGGACTTCCGGTGATACCACGCGCGCACAATTCGTTGTTACTGATCGGAGCGCACTTCACCGGGCCGAGAAAGGCTGCCGTTCCTGCCTGGGCCGCGGATGCGGAAAGGGCGGTCAGCGGCACAGCGGCGCACACTGCCGCGAGCGCGATGGCGCCGATTCGACGAGTGATCACTCGTTGATCCTTCCTAGATGAACCGTTGTTCTGTGGAACCTAGGCAACGATCACTGTTCGGCCGTGCTTTCGACAACCTGTAAGGCTCCAGGGTGCGGCTGAGGCGCCGACAAGATAGGACGAGGTAGCGTGAACGCGCGGTCAGGCGGCCGAGTGATCCCGCAGATCTCCCGGAGACGACTCGCGTCGGGCCGAGAAAACCCGGCCCCGGCAACCCCGGTGCCCCCGGAGGTCAGGTCGTAGCGGCGCGGCGCAGGTCGAAGAGGTCCGACGGGGAGATGGGCATCCTGTCGATCCGGATCCCCTCGGCGTCCTCGATCGCCGAGGCGAGCACCGCCGAGACCGGGATGACCCCCGCCTCGCCCGCGCCCTTGATACCGAGCGGGTTGAGCGGGGACGGCGTCTCCAGGTGCGCGGTCTCGATGAAGGGCACCTCGGTGGCGTACGGCATGAGGAAGTCCATGAACGAGGCGTTCAGCAGCTGGCCGTGACCGTCGTAGACCATCTTCTCGTACAGCGCCCCGCCGACGCCCTGGCCGACGCCGCCGTGGATCTGGCCCTCGACGATCATCGGGTTGATCAGCTTGCCACAGTCGTGGACGACGGCGTAGCGCAGGATGCGGATCTCGGCGGTGAGCGGGTCGGTCTCGACGATGGCGGCGTGCATGCCGGAGGCGAAGGTCGAGCGGATCGGCGAGTAGTAGTCGCGGCCCTCCAGCCCCGGCTCCTCCCCGTCGGCCACCGGCGGCCGGTCGTAGGAGGCGGCGCCCGCGAACTGGGTCGCCCTCGCCGCCTCCTCGTCGAAGGCGTAGCGCAGCGGGTTGGACAGCACCGCCACGGTCGCGAGCGGGATCGAGGCGCCGGGAGTGCCCGCCACCCGCACCTCCCCATCGACGACCTCCAGGTCGCGGGGGTCGGCCTCCAGCGCGTCGGCGGCGATCCGCAGGGCCTTCTCCCGCACCTTCCTGCAGGCCAGCGCGATCGCGTTGCCGCTCATCACCGCGGCACGCGAGGCGAAGGTGCCGACCGCGTAGCCGAACCTGCGGGTGTCGCCGGTGACGACCGAGACCTTTTCCATCGGTACGCCCAGCTCGGACGCGGCGATCTGCGCGAACACCGTCTCGTGGCCCTGGCCCTGGGAGGTGAGGCCGGTGGAGACGTGCACCCGGCCGTCCGAGGTGATCTGGACGTGCCCGCCCTCGTACGGGCCGACGCCGGTGCCCTCGACGTAGCAGCCGACGCCGATCCCGATCGTGCGGCCCTCCTCGGCGGCGCGGGCCTTCAGCTCCGGGAAGTCGTCCCAGCCGATCAGCTCCTTGAGCATCCGCAGCGACTCGGGGTAGTCGCCGCTGTCGTAGATGAGCGGGCGGCCGTCCTGGAAGATCAGGCCCTGGTCGTAGGGGAACTCGTCGGGCTGGATGAAGTTGGCCGCGCGCACCGCCGTACGGTCGGCCCCCAGATACTCGGCGATGTGGTCCATCGTCCGTTCCATGCAGAAGACCCCCTGGGGGCGGCCCGCCCCGCGGTACGGGGTGACCTGCACGGTGTTGGTGTAGATCGAGGAGAACTCGACCCGGTAGGCGCCGATCCGGTAGGGGCCGAGCAGCTGGGTGGAGGTGATGATCGGCACGATGATCCCGTACGGCGTGTAGGCGCCGTGGTCGTGCAGGATCTCGACGTCCAGGCCGAGCACCCGGCCCTCGTCGTCGAAGCCGACCCGGACCGACTGCACCTGGGCCCGCTCGTGCGCGGAGGAGACGAAGTGCTCGCGCCGGTCCTCGGTCCACTTCACCTCGTGGCCGAGCGTGATCGCCGCCCACGGGACCAGGATCTCCTCCGGCCACGGGTGGACGATCTTCACGCCGAACCCGCCGCCCACGTCGGGGGCGATCACCTCGACCTTCGGCAGCGGCAGGCCGAGCTTGGCGGCGATGGCCATCCGGACGCTGGTGGAGGTCTGGGTGCTGGAGTGAACGCGCAGGGAGCGGTCGTCGGCGTCCCAGCGGGCGTGCACGCCGCGTCCCTCCAGCGGCATGGACGCGCTGCGCTCGATGTCGAGCCGGAAGGAGAGCGTGTGCGGCGCGGCGTCGATCGCCTCGCGCGCGCCGAGCCCGGCGTCCGAGGGCACCTCCTGGACCAGGTGCGCGCCGACGTTGCCCGGTACGCCCTCGTGGACGAGCTGGGCGGACTGCGCGGCCTCCTCCACGCCGACCACCGGCTTGAGGATCTCGTAGTCGACCTGGATGAGCGCGCAGGCGTCCTCGGCGAGGTAGCGGTCGCGGGCGACGACCATCACGACGGGCTCGCCGACGTGCCTGACGATCTCGCGGGCGAGCGGATACGCGGTACGGCCGTGGGTGAGCGCCGGGTGCGGGATGAGCAGCGGCAACGGCTGGGCGAGCGCGCCGGGCAGGTCCTCCCAGGTGTAGATCGCCACCAGCCCCTCGACCTCGATGGCGGCCGAGACGTCGATGTCGCGGATCCTGGCGTGGGCGTGCGGGGAGCGGACGAACGCCGCCTCCAGCGCCCCGGCTCCCAGGTCGTCCAGGTACAGGCCCCTGCCGGTGAGCAGCCGGGGGTCCTCGCGCCGGGTGACCGGTTCGCCGAACAGTTTCGTGGTCACGTGTCCTCCGCCATGATCTCGGCCGCGCGGTGGACGGACTTGACGATGTTCTGGTAGCCCGTACACCGGCACAGGTTGCCGGAGACGCCCTCCAGCACCTCCTCGTCGGTCGGCGTCGGGTTGTCACGCAGCAGCGCGGTCACCGTGCACAGGAAGCCGGGGGTGCAGAAGCCGCACTGCAGGCCGTGGCACTCGGCGAAGGCCCGCTGCACCGGCGAGAGCGTGCCGTCGGAGTCGGCGAGTCCTTCGACGGTGGTGATGTCGCGCCCGTCCACGGTGACCGCGAACGTCAGGCAGGAGCGGACGGGCTCGCCGTCCAGCAGCACCGTGCAGCATCCGCAGACGCCGTGCTCGCACCCGACGTGCGTGCCGGTCAGACCGAGGTCGTGCCGCAGGCAGTCCGACAGCAGCCGCCGCGCGGGGACCTCGGCCTGCCGGAGCACCCCGTTGACGGTCAGCGTGATCTCATGCATCCGCGGCCTCCCTGGCGGCGTCACGGAGTGCCTGCTCGGTGAGCACTCCGGCGAGGTGTCGCCGGTAGGCGGCGGTCGCGTGGATGTCGGCCTCGGGGTCGACCCGGTCCCGTACGACGCGGGCCGCCGAGGCCCAGTCGGCCGAGGCGGCCGGGCGGTGGCCGACGGCCTCGGAGACGTCGACGAGCAGCGGCACGGGGCCCAGGCTCACGCACGCCACCGTCGCCGAGGTGATCCTCAGGTCGTCGTCCAGGACGACGAGCGCCGCGATCCCGGCCAGGGCGTAGTCGCCGTGCCTGCGGGCGACCTCGCGGAACGCGGTGCCCGAGCGCGGGGGCGGCGCGGGGAAGAACGCGGAGACGGCCAGCTCTCCGGGGGTGACCGCCGACTCCAGCGGGCCGGTGAAGAAGTCGTCGGCGGGGACGTCCCTGACGGCGCCGGGCCGCGCCAGGCGCACCGAGCCCTGCAGCAGGGCGAGGACGGCGGGCAGTTCGGCGGCGGGGTCGGCGTGGGCCAGGCTGCCGACCACGGTTCCCCGGTTGCGGATCACCGGGTGGGCGACCAGCCGGAGCGCCTTGCCCAGCAGCGGCTGGGCGGCGGTGGCCGGTCCGTCGCGTTCCACCTGGGCGTGCCTGGCGAGGGCTCCGACGCGGACGCCCTCCGGTGTGACGTCGACGAACGCCAGCTCCTGCAGCCGGTTGATGTCGACCAGGTGGGCGGGGGCGGCGAGCCGCATGTTCAGCATCGGGATCAGGCTCTGCCCTCCGGCGAGCACCTTGCCGTGCTCCCCGGCCCCGGCGAGGGCGTCGAGCGCCTCGCCGAGGGAGCGGGGAGCGTGGTATTCGAACGGGGGTGGCTTCACCCGGTGGCCTCTCGTCGCGGCTCCGACACCTGCGGACCGGCACCGCCGCCGCTGCCGCCCCGCCCGGCGATGACCCGGAGCAGGTGGTAGCCGGCCACCACCACGATGGTGCCGAGGGCGATGCCCTCCAGCGTGAAGTCCGAGCTGATCATATGCTTGACCGGGCCGATGGCGAGGATGATCCCCGCCCCGATCGGGACGAGGTTGACAGGGTCGGCGAAGTCGACCCGGTTCTCGATCCAGATCTTCGCGCCGAGCAGGCCGATCATGCCGTACAGGATGACGGTGATGCCACCGAGCACGCCGCCCGGCGTGGCCGCGACCAGCGCGCCGAACTTCGGGCAGAGGCCGAACAGGATCGCGATGACGGCGGCGATGTAGTAGGCGGCCGTCGAGTAGACGCGGGTGGCGGCCATGACGCCGATGTTCTCGGCGTAGGTGGTGGTCGGGGAGCCGCCGAAGGCGCTGGCGACGACGGTGGCGGCGCCGTCGGCGGCGACCGCCCGGCCCATGTACGGGTCGACGTCGGTCTTGGTCATCTCGCCGACGGCCTTGACGTGGCCGACGTTCTCGGCGACCAGCGCGATCACCGCCGGCAGGACGAGCAGCACGGCGGAGAACTTGAAGTCGGGGAAGTGCATGTTCGGCAGGCCGATCCAGTCGGCCGCCGCCACGCCTTCGAAGCTCACCCTGGGGTGCGTGTCGACCGCGCCGGTGCCCGCGTTGAAGGCGGTGATGTTCCCGAAGACCCTGTCGGCCAGCCAGGAGAGCGCGAAGCCGATGATCAGACCGAGCAGGATGGCGATCCTGCCGATGAAGCCCTTGAAGAGAACGATGAGGACGAAGGTGACGGTCATCGTGATCAGGGCGATCCACTGGTCCTGCGGCCAGTAGATGTCGGCGACGACGTACGCCAGGCCGAAGCCGATCAGCATGACGACGGCGCCGGTGACGACCGGTGGGAAGACGCGGTTGATGATCTGTACGCCGAGGAAGTGGATGGCCACGCCCACGAGCGCGAGGACGAGTCCGGCGACGAGGATGGCGCCGGTGACGATCGCGTCGGTGGCGGGTGTGTCACCGCCCATGAGCGCCCGGATCGCGAGCACGCCGCCCACGAACGACGCGCTGGTCCCGAGGTAGCTGGGGACCTTCCCCTTCACGATGAGCAGGAACATGATCGTTCCGACGCCCGAGAACATGATGGCGACGTTGGGGTCGAGTCCCATCACCAGGGGGAAGACGAAGGTCGCGCCGAACATCGCGACGACGTGCTGCGCCCCGAATCCGACCATCCGCGGCCATGACAGCCGCTCGTCGGGTTTGACCACCTCTCCTGGAGCGAGCGTTTTGCCGTCGCCGTGTTTCGTCCAACCTGCAACCATCGAGCCCCACCTTTCACCGGGCCGTCGGTCGGTGAACCACCCCGCGGGCTTCCCTCCGGCGAATCCCCTTACAGCTGTTGCGGGCACGTTAGGACCGAAAGCATGCCCTTACATCGTCATGATCTGCCAAATCTGCGGGGCGTAGCAGTGGACAGCTCGCACACCGCGCACCCGCCGCCCCGGTGAGGGCCGCCCGCGGCGCCCGCCACGGGGCGCGTCGATCTCCCGGCCGCCCGGATCCCGGAGCCGTCACCCTCCCGGCCACGCGGACCGCGGAGCGGTCACTTCCCGACCACGTGGATCTCGAAGCCGTCGCCGCTCACCACCTGGCCGTCACGGATCTTGCAGGTCTTGCGGAGCTCGACCTCGCCGTCCACCAGCACGTTGCCGTCGGCGATGAAGTGTTTGGCCTGACCGCCCGTCTCGGTGACGCCGCAGTATTTGAGCAGGTCGCACAGCGGGATGTATTCGGTTTCCAGCTCGAAGGTCTCGTTCACGCCGAACAGCTTAGATCCCGCCTGCGCGCCCTCCTCGCCGTGCCGGGCGCCGCCGTCGGATGCCCCCCGCCGGACGCCGCCGCCGGGTGCCACCGTCAGATGCCGCGCATCCGCAGGACGTGCAGGGCGAGGGTGAGGTTCAGGCGCAGGTGGGCGTCCTCGGTGAAGCCGCCGAGCATGCGCTCCAGCTTGCCGATCCGGTAGCGCAGCGTGTTGTAGTGGAAGTGCAGCCTGCGCGCCGTCTCGGCCACGTTGAGGTTGGTCTCCAGCAGCACCTGCAGCGTACGGCGCAGGTCGGCGTTCTCCGCGTCGTCATCGGAGGCGAGCGGGCCGAGGGTCTCGCGGACGAAGGCGTGCAGCTCGGCGGTGTCGTTGACCAGCGACAGCAGCCGGTAGACGCCGAGCTGGTCGAAGTTCGCGACCGCGCCGTTGCCGTGGAGCTGGCGGCCCACCCGCGCGGCCTTCAGCGCCTGGCCGTACGCCTCGGGCAGCGCCTCGGCCCCGACGGCGGTGCGGCTCGCGCCGGTGGAGAAGGTGGCGGGCAGGGACTCGGCGAAGGCCGCGGCGGCGTCCTTGGCGAGGCGGCCCGCGTCGACGGACGCGTCCACGATGGTGACGACCTCGTGGGAGAACCCGGCCACCGCGCCGCGTGCGTCGTGGCGGCGCATCGCACCGGTCCAGCACGTGACGAGGCGGTCCTGGGCGGCGCGCTCGTCGCCCTCGGGGTCGAGCTCGGCCACCAGCACGGTGACCGGGCGCTGCAGGTCCCAGCCGAAGGCCCTGGCCCGGGAGGCGACCCGTTCGGAGCCTCCCGCCCTGCCGGTGAGCACGTCGCGCAGGAAGTCGGCGCGATACTTGCTCTCGACGGCGTTGACCGCCTCCTGCCGGGTCACCACCAGCGCGGCGACCGTGGCGGCACGTTCCAGAATGCCGACGTCGCTGTCACCGATCGCCCCGACCGGGCCGCAGGCGACGATCCTGCCGTGGTGGTGGCCGCCCGCCACCACCGGCACCGAGGCGTGGCGCCCGTCGGGGCCCTTCGAGGCCTCGCGCAGCGCGGCCACGTGCTCGACCGGCCCTGCCGCGGCCAGCACGTGCCCCGTCCCGTCCAGCACGGCCACCCCCGCGCCCAGCAACCCGGCGACCTCGGCCGTCACCTCGCGCAGTCCTCCCCCGGCGAGCACGACCTGGACCAGTGCCCGGTGCGCCTCCTCCGCCCTGGCCAGTACGGCGGCCTGGCGGTTGAGGATGTCGGTGAGGACCTGGTTGAGGATGTCGTCGAAGCCGACGTCGTCGGGGAGCTGGATGAGCGGGAATCCCAGCCGGTCGGCCTGTTCCACCATCTCCTCGGGCAACTCGTCGAGATAGCGGCCGAGTTTGATGGCGAGCGCGGCCAGGCCGCGCTCGTCGAGGTCCGCCACGAGCCTGCCGAGCGACTGGGGCGTGTTGCGCAGCGGGTAGCCGGTGGTGAGCAGCAGCTCGTGCGGCTTGACCCAGGCCAGGACGTCGGGCACCTCCATCACGTTGAGGCGCTGCACGACACGGTCCAGCCCCCGCTCCCCCGCGATCAGCCGCGCTCCCGCCAGTGTCGAGACGCCGAGGACCTCGCCGACGGCGACGCCGTGAATGATCGTTCCGGTGCTCGCCGGGCGTACGGGGGGTTCCATGAGGTGATTGTGACTGATGGACCCGTCTGTCAGGAAGAGCCAACCTTTGAGCGGAGTGTTGGCAGCTTTCTCCGTACGGCCTGCGTTCACGCCCGTTCTACCGTCTGCTCAATGGATGGGGGAGTCCGTGAGCGAGCGAACCGCTGGAGAGAGCACCTTCACACCTACGGGGCCTGCCGAGGAGCGCTCATGACCGTTGGAACACGCCAGAGGACGCCGAGGGCGCCGAAGACGCAGCGCGTACACGCGTGGACGCACGGGACCGGTGCGGCCAGCACCGCCCTGCGCCAGGTGCTGGAGGCGCCCCGCCGCCCGGCGCGGGTGCTGGCGGCCTTCCCGGCAGGCGTCTACCTTGAGGTACGCACGGAGATGGAACCGCAGGTCATCGCGGTGGTGACCGGGGAGGCCACCCGCCTGCCCAACGCGATGGTGGTCACCGACCCGATGCCTCGCGTCGCGGTGGGCGACGAGGCGTCCGTCGGAGACGGCTCGATCGACGTCGGACGGCTCAGCC
The DNA here is from genome assembly GCF_040649155.1 of Streptosporangium sp. NPDC049046. Classification (NCBI taxonomy): domain Bacteria; kingdom Bacillati; phylum Actinomycetota; class Actinomycetes; order Streptosporangiales; family Streptosporangiaceae; genus Streptosporangium; species Streptosporangium sp. NPDC049046. Next base: position 41,555 of record NZ_JBEZEZ010000012.1, read on the forward strand.
TGCGGGCCCACCGCTGGTGGAACCCGGCCCCGGCGCTCGGTGCCGTGGAGACGGCGCGGCTGGCCCGCTCGCTGCCCGCGATGGCGGAGTTGTGCGAGCGGTCGCCGAGGCGTCCCGGGCTGGAGGGCAACGGCGCTGCCGGCCTGCTGGCCCAGGGGTGCGCCGAGGGTTCGTTGCTGAAAAGCGTGACGGCCGCCGAGCAGTTGGTCGGCCTGGGTCCCGGGCTCACGCCGAGCGGCGACGACGTGCTCGCGGGGTTGCTGGTCGCGCTGCGTCACCTGGGCGGGGCGGTGGGCGCGAGACGTGCCGTGTGGCTGGCCGACTGGCTCGCCGCCGCGGTCACCTTCGACGTGCGTGGCAGGACCACCCCCATCTCGGCGGCGCTGCTGCACTGCGCCGCCCGGGGCGAGGCGAGCGGTGAGGTACTGGCCGTGCTGCGGGGTCTGGCGGGCCGGCACTCCCTGGAGCCGGCGCTGCACCGCCTTCTGCAACTGGGCCACACCTCCGGGGCCGATCTGGCGTGGGGGCTGCGGATCGGGCTCGCGGCGGTGATCGATTTGGAAGGCGGGGGCAATGGCGAGTACTGACGTGGTCCGGACGCGTACGGGGGTCTACCACGACTCTGTGAGCCTGATGCGGGTCAGCCGCACGGCGAGCGCGCTGCCCGGTGTGGAGGTCGCGGTGGTGGCGATGGCCACCGAACTCAACCTGCAGATCGCCTCCGAGCTGGGTTTCGACCTCCCCCAGGCCGGTCCCGCCGACCTGCTGATCGCGCTGCGCGGCGAGAGTGACGCCCTGGAGGCCGCGTCCGCGGAACTGGACGGGTTGCTGGCCGCGCTGTCGGCCCCGTCCCTGTCCGCGGGCGGGGTCGGAGGCGGCGCCGCCGAACTCCCTCCGCGCACCGTCCGCGCCGCGGCCCGCGAGCACGCGGCCGACCTCGCCCTCGTCTCGGTGCCCGGCCCGCACGCGTTCGCCGAGGCGCTGGACGCGGTCGAGGCCGGACTGTCGGTAATGATCTTCAGTGACAACGTGCCGGTCGAGCAGGAGGTTCTGCTCAAGAGGCGCGCCGCCGAGCGCGGCGTGCTGGTCATGGGGCCAGACTGCGGCACCGCTGTGATCGGCGGGGCGGGCCTCGGCTTCGCGAACGTCCTGAGGCCCGGTCCTGTCGGGCTGGTGGCGGCCTCGGGAACGGGCGCGCAGCAGGTGACCTGCCTGCTCGACCTCGCGGGAGTGGGGGTGTCCCACGTACTCGGCGTGGGCGGTCGCGACCTGTCCGCGGACGTGGGCGGGCTGTCCACCCTGCGCGCTCTGGAGGCCCTCGACGCCGACCCCGCCACCGAGTTGATCGTCCTGATCTCCAAGCCTCCGGCCCCTCAGGTCGCGCGGGCCGTCGAGGAGGCCGTCGCGAGGCTCGGCACACCGGTCGTGACCGCGCTGCTCGGTCCCGGACAGACCGACCTCACCTCGGTGACCGAGGCCGCCCTGCGTGCCCTCGGCGCCCCGATCCCCACCTGGCCCTCCTGGCCCGCCCTCGGGACAGCCGATGCGTCTCCCGCGTCTCCCTCCGGGGCAGGTGGCCCCGGCGCGGAAAGGAACGTGCGGGGAATCTACTCGGGCGGGACGCTGTGTGTGGAGGCGAGGCTCATCGCCGGGACCGGCGAGTTCACCGACTTCGGCGACGACGCCTACACGGTCGGCAGGGCCCATCCGATGATCGACCCGACGCTCCGCCTGGAGGCCCTGGCCGAGGTGCCGCCCGGCGACGTCGTCCTGCTCGACGTGGTTCTCGGCCACGGCTCCGACCCCGATCCGTCCGCCAGGCTCGCGCCCGCGATCGCCGAGGCCGTCGCCGGAGGCGTCACCGCGGTGGTGGCGCTGGTCGGCTCGGAAGGCGACCCGCAGGGGCTGGTCACGCAGGCCGGGGCACTGAACGCGGCGGGGGCCGCGGTGTTCACGTCCAACGCCGAGGCGGCCGGGTACGCCGCGCGGGTGGCCGCCGGGATCACCGCGAACACTCGTTGATCGTTCGCACTGTTCACGCCGTTCGTGCCTCCTCCTCGGAAGCGGAGGTTTCCGGGCTCGTTTCCGGCTCGGGTCTTCAGACCCGTTCCGGGCTCGGGTCTCAGGTTCATCAGGGAGAAGTGATGACGCTGTCCATGCTTTCCGGCGAGCCGGAAGTGATCACGGTGGGGGCCGACGTGCTCGGCGAGGCGCTGGACGCGCAGGCCGTCTCGCGGGTCCGGGTGGACTGGCGCCCGCCGATGCCCGGCACCGAGGCCGACCTGGCCAGGGTGCTGGCCGACCCGCGCAGGGTCCGCGCCAACGAGACGGCCGTGGGCCGCCTGGTCGCGGCGCGGCCGCAGCTCGTCGGGGTGCGGCCGGCGCACGAGGTGCTCGACCTGCCGAAGGGCACGTTCCTGCACGCCGGCCCGCCGATCGAGTGGGAGCGGGCGTCGGGACCGATGCGGGGCGCGCTCATCGGGGCGATGCTGCTGGAAGGGCTCGCCGCCGACCCCGAGGAGGCCGAGGAGCGGCTCGCCTCCGGGGGTGCCCGGTTCGACTCCTGCCACCACCACCGCACCGTCGGGCCGATGGCGGGTGTGGTCACCCCGTCGATGTGGATGTTCGAGGTGCGCGACGCCGAGCACGGCGGCACCGCCTACTGCTCGCTCAACGAGGGGCTGGGCAAGGTGCTGCGCTACGGCGCGTACGGGCCCGAGGTGCTGGAGCGGCTGCGCTGGATGGCCGAGGTGCTCGGCCCGGTGCTCCAGGCCACCCTGGAGCGGAGCGGGCCGCTCGATCTCAGGTCGCTTGCCGCGCAGGCCCTGCAGATGGGCGACGAGCTGCACAACCGCAACCGCGCCGCCACCTCGTTGATGGTGCGTGAGCTCGCCCCCGACGTGGTGGAGGCCGCGCCCGGCCACGCCTCCGAGGTCCTGCGCTTCGTCAACGGCAACGACCACTTCTTCCTCAACGCGGGCATGGCCGCGTGCAAGGTGAGCACGGACGCGGCGAGGAACGTCCCCGGCTCCACGATGGTCGTCGCGATGGCCCGCAACGGCACGGACTTCGGGATCCAGGTCTCCGGGCTGGGCGACCGCTGGTTCACCGGCCCCGCGGGCGTGCCGGACGGCCTCTATCTGGGCGCCTACGGCCCCGAGGACGCCAACCCCGACATCGGCGACTCGACGATCACCGAGACGGCGGGGCTGGGCGGCTTCGCGATGGCCGCGGCCCCGGCGATCGTGAGGTTCGTCGGCGGGAACGTGTCGGACGCGATGGCGGCCACCCGGTCCATGTACGAGATCACCCTGGCCGAGCATCCCGCGTACCAGATCCCGGGGCTGGACTTCCGGGGCACGCCGGTCGGCGTCGACGTCACGCTGGTGGCCAGGACCGGCCTGCTGCCCACCGTGAACACCGGTATCGCCGGACGGATCGCGGGAACCGGGCAGGTCGGCGCGGGGCTGGTCAGCCCGCCCGCCTCGGCCTTCACCTCGGCCCTCGCCGCACTCGCCGAGGCCGCCGATCATGAACACACGGCTACGTATTGATCTTTTGTCTATTAAGATTGGGTAAAGCTGACAATTTCCCCATCCGCCGGTAGCATTCGGCGACGTTCAGAGCGTGGACGCAAGATCAGTGATCTGAAGAGCACCGATCCTGACAAATACCGTCATACGCCTTCTCGGCATGCAAACTTCCATAACCAAATGCCCTCCCGATATCGTGTCCACCGCACAGGGCTGGTTTTGGGGAACGGGGAACGATGACCGATCGCTTGCTCGGGAGAAACCCCCTGGGGCCTGAGGGCGGCGATTCCGCGGGCGCGACACCGGAGGGCCAGGGCCGGCTGGTGGGCAGGCGCTACCGCCTGGTGTCACCGGTCGGACGTGGCGGGATGGGCATGGTGTGGCACGCGCACGACGTCCTGCTCGACCGGGACGTCGCGGTCAAGGAGTTGATCCTCCCCTACGGCCTCGACCACGCGGGCAAGCAGGGAGCCCACCGGCGGATGCTGCGCGAGGCCCGCTCGGCGGCCCGGCTCAGCCACCCCGGCATCGTCACCGTCCACGACGTCGTCGAGGAGGACGGCCGCCCCTGGATCGTGATGGAACTGGTCCGCGCCTGGTCGCTGGAGCAGGCCGTGCGGCAGAGCGGGCCACTGCCTGTGGTCCAGGCCGCGGAGATCGGCGTCCGGGTGCTCGACGCGCTCCGCCACGCCCACGCCGCCGGGATCATGCACCGCGACGTCAAGCCGGGCAACGTGCTGCTCACCTCCGACCGGGTGGTGCTCACCGACTTCGGTATCGCCGCGATCGAGGGAGACGTGACGGTCACCCAGACCGGCCTGATGATGGGCTCGCCCGCCTACATCCCGCCGGAACGGCTGTCGGGCCAGCCGTTCACGCAGGCCTCCGACCTGTGGTCCTTCGGCGCCACGCTGTACGCGGCGGTCGAGGGGCGTCCTCCCTACGAGGGACCGGACGCGGTGGCCGTGCTCGGCGCGATCCTCACCCAGGAGCCCAGCCGCCCGCAGCGGGCCGGTGCCCTCATCGCCGTCATCGAGGGCCTGCTCCGCAAGAACCCCGCCGACCGGATGAGCGCCTCGCAGGTGTCGGACCTGCTCGATCGGGTGCTGCGCAGCCACGGCTCCAGCACCCCGAACCGCGCGCCCAGCCCCATGCCCTCGTCGATGCCGATCCCGGGCGACTCCATGCCGATCCACCTGGTGCCCCCGCTGAACGCGCCGTCGGGGCCGCCCCCCTCCCGGATCATCGAGACGCCCTCGGGGCCGATCCGGGTCCCGTACGCCAACGACTCCTCGGGCGGCGACGCGCTCTCCGGCCCTGCGAGGTCGCACCGCGCGGACCTGCTGTCCTTTCCCGCGTCCGGCTCGGGCGGGTTCCCGCAGGCGGGCGGGGCCACCGGTCTGACCGGCGGGCACCAACGCGGTTACGACGCGCTGCGCATTCCGGCCACCGGACCCGACGGAGACCCGTTCGACCCGCTGAGCAGTTTCTCCGGCGACCTGCCCGTCGCAGCATCGTCGGTACCGTCGCCCGCGCAGCCGTCCGCACCGCGTCACGGCGGGCAGAGCGAGGCGTCCAGGGCCCGCGAGGCGACGCGTCGGCCCACCCCCTCGGCGCGGGAACCGTCCTCCCGCACCGCCGTACGGGACTCGCGGTCCGCCACCTCGCCCGGCCGGAGCGGGATGCGCGGGACCTCGCGCCGCGCCCGGGGAAACAGCGAGGGCGGCCCCGACTTCCGGCTGCTCATGCTCGGCGGGGGCGGCGTGCTGGCCATCGTGGTCGCCGGACTGCTCGTCTTCCTGCCCAGCGACGCCTCCGACACCCCGGTCTCCACGATCCCGTCCACGGCGATCTCCGCCACGGACGCGCCGGTGACGTCCACCGGGCCGAGCGAGGAGATCCCCGAGGGCTTCAAACTGGCGAGCGCCGCCGGCGTCTCCGGCGCGGTGCCCGGCGACTGGACGGTGAAGGCGAGCTCCGGCGGAGTGGTCACCTTCACCGGGCCGAAGAGCGGCGGGCAGACCATCGTCGTCGCCGAGGTGCCGGTCGAGGAACCGATGACGGCACTGGGCAAGGCCAGCAAGAAGGGCCTGGACGAATACACCGAGGTCAGCGTGATGGCGGTGAACTACCGTACGTGGAAGGCCGCGGACTGGGAGTACACCTACGTCCAGCCGAACGGTGTCCCGATGCACGGGCTGACGCGCTACGTCGCCCTCAACGGCCGGACCGCCTACCAGATCACGTTCAAGGTCCAGGACCTGGACTGGGAGAAGAACGCGGACATCCTGGAGACGTTCTTCGCCACCTTCAGCTCGGTCAGCTGATCCCGGCGACCGGCCGTCACCCCCGGCCTTCTCGCCGTCCACCATCCTTCACCTCACCACCGATCCCTCCCGCCGTCCGTGCTCCTTCGTCTCATCACATGCCTCATCGGCCGAACCCCGTCCCGTCGTCCTTCACCCCGCACCGCCGTCCCGCCATGTCCAGGTCGCGCCCGCCGTCCACCGTGCCGCTCCCGAAAAGGTCTCGTGGCTCGGTCATGAGTGATGGCAGACTTCGCTCGTGACCGCGAACCCCACGAACACCACGCCCCCCGGCGCCTCCCCCGGCAGGAAGACGCGAGTCACCGCCGTACAGCGGCGGACGCTCACCGTCCTGTCCGCCGCCCAGATCAGCGGCGGGATCGGAGTCGCCGTGGGGCTCACCTTCAGCTCGGTGACCGTGAGGGAGCTCTCCGGCTCCACGGCGCTCAGCGGGCTGGCCGGCACCGCGACCGTGCTGGGTGCGGCGCTGCTCGCGCTGCCCACCGCGAAATCGTCCGGGAGGAGTGGCAGGCGCGCCGGGCTCACCCTGGCCTACGGCTGCGCCCTGCTCGGCTGCCTGGTCTCGCTGCTCGCGGTCGCCCTGGGCTCCTGGCCGCTGCTGCTCGCCGGGCTGGTGCTGTTCGGCGCGGCCAGCGCGGGCAACCTCGCCTCGCGCTACGCCGCGACCGATCTGTCCCCGCCGGGGCACTCGGCCAGGCACCTCTCGCTGGTGGTGTGGGCCACCACCGTCGGGTCGGTCGCCGGGCCGAACCTGGCGGAACCGGCCGAGCGATTCAGCACCGGGCTCGGGATGCCGTCGGGCAGCGGCCCGTTCGCCGTCGCCCTGGTGAGCTTCGCGATCGCCCTCGGCATCATCGTGGTCGCCCTGCGTCCCGACCCCCTGCTCCTGGCCCGCTCCGCGTCTTCCGACACGTCCCCCGACTCCGACGTCCCCGCGCCCGGACCCGCCCCCTCGGAGAAGGGCGCCGGGACGTTCCGCACCGCCTGGCGGGTGCTGCGCGGGACACCCGTGGCGGCACGCGCGCTGGTCGCGATCGCGGTGAGCCACACCGCGATGGTCTCGATCATGTCCATGACCCCGGTCCACCTCGACCACGGCGGTTCGACGTACACGGTCATCGGGATCGTGATCAGTCTGCACATCGCGGGGATGTACGTCCTGTCGCCCGTGGTCGGCTGGCTCGCCGACCGGGTGGGCAGGACAACGGTGCTGGTAGCGGGAATGGGTCTGCTGCTGGCCGCGGCCGTCCTCGCGGGCGGGGCCGGGACGCACGACGTCACGCAGGTGGCCGTCGGACTTCTCCTGCTCGGCCTCGGCTGGTCGTTCGGGCTGATCTCCGGCTCGGCGATGCTCAGCGAGGCCGTGCCGCTGGAACACCGCACCCCCGTGCAGGGCCTCTCCGACCTGCTGATGAACGTCTGCGGCGCGGCCGGCACCGTGATCGCCGGTCTGATCGTCGGTGGTCTGTCGTACGGCGTGCTCGGCGCGGCGGTCGCGGTCATGGTGACGGTCACCGGCGCCTGGCTCGCCCTCACCCGCGCCTGAGCCACGACCGCCCTCACCCGATCCGCTCAACCGGTGCCCGGGAGTGTCCGAAACCGCCAAGGACGCCCGGCCCCACCGGGCGTCACTTGGCGTCGGCGTAACACCTGACCGGGACGGCCAGCATGGGGAAGCGCACCGGGGTCGATCCGAACAACAACCGGGTCGCCTCCTCCGCGGCCTTGCCGACCGCCGCGACGACCTCCTCCGCCTGCTCGGCCGGGCAGTGCACCATCACCTCGTCGTGCTGGAAGAACACCAGTCTTGCCGGGTCGGGAAGCAGGCCGCGCAGCACGGCCATCAGCACGAGAGCCCACTCGGCCGCGGTCGCCTGGACGACGAAGTTGCGGGTGAACCGGCCGCGGTCGCGAGCCGCGCGGCCTCCCTCGGGGCCGGAGACCAGCTCCCGCCAGCGGGCGGAGGGCGGGGGCGAGGTGCGGCCCAGCCAGGAGCGGACCACCTTGCCCTCCTCCCCCGCCCTGGCGGCGTCCTCCACGAACTGGTAGGCGCGGGGAAAGCGCCGGCGCATCACGGCCAGCAGCTTGGGCGCGTCTCCGCTGGTGCCTCCGTACATCGCCGACAGCATCGCGATCTTGGCGTTGTCGCGCTCGCCGCCGAACGCCTGCGCCAGCGCCTGATAGAGGTCTATCTGCCCGGCCGCCCTCGCGAGGCCGACGTCCCCCGCCATCGCGGCCAGCACACGCGGCTCCAGCTGGGCCGCGTCGGCGACGACGAGCGTCCAGCCGTCGTCGGCCACGATGACCTTGCGCATCAGCTTGTGGATCTGCAGGGCCCCGCCACCGTTGGTCGCCCACCGGCCCGTCACCACGCCGCCCACCACGTATTCGGGCCGGAAACGGTGGTCGCGCACCCACTGGTCGGCCCAGGCCCAGCCGTGGAAGCTGTAGAACCTGGCCATCTCCTTGTAGGCGAGCAGGGGCGCGACGCCCGGGTGCTCGACCTGCTTGATGTCGTGGGCCCTGGTGGAGGCGACGGGCACGCCCGCCGCCTTGAACGCCCTCACGATCTGCTGCGGGGAGTCGGGGTTGAACGGCGTACCGAACGCCGCCGCCACCTCGTCGGCCAGGGCCTGGAGCTTGGCGGGCCGCATGCCGTGCACAGGACGCGGGCCGAGCAGGCCGGTCAGCAGCTCGTCGTGCACGTCCCGGCGCCAGGGCATGCCCTCCCTCGCCATCTCCGCGGCGACCAGCGCCCCGGCCGACTCCGCGGCGACCAGGAGCCGGAAGCGCCCGGGGTCGGCGGTCGCCTCCACGCGCCGCAACTGGTCGGCGTAGACCTCCGCGACCAGGTCCGCGTCCGGCGGGGACGCCTCCTCCTCGAAAAGCGTGGCCTGCCGTGCCTGGGGTCCGTGCGGATCGTCGGGCACGGGCAGGCCGTGCAGCCGGGCGTAGGCCGCGGGGGCCGACCTCGGCTCGCCGAACCGCCCTTCGTGGGCGAGGAGCAGGCCCTCGGTCAGCGCGAGGTCGTGGCAGCGTGCGAGCCGCACCCCCGCGGCGAGCAGGGCGGGGTAGACCTCCCGCGTGTCGGCCCAGACCCAGCGCGGCCCCCGGGCCTCCAGCTCGCGGACGGCCGAGGCCAGATCGGCGACGGCCCCAGCGGGCTCGCCGTCCACACGCAGCACACCCCCACCCCCGGGAGTCGCCGCGACCGACACGTGCATACGCCCACCCTGCCACGCCGGTACGACATTCTCGATCAGACGAGCGGTATGACGATCTCGTCCTCGACCGGGGGCTCGATCTCCTGCCGCAGGCAGCCGGTGGCGGCGAAGCAGCGGATCGTGAGGGCCTCCGAGGTGACCGAGACGTGCAGGAAGCTCTTGAAGAACGGCGGGGTGTCCCAGTCGGACAGCTCCGACAGGTAGCGGTGGAACGTCCTGCCCACCGGGAGCCGCAGCGGCATCGGCCAGCCGCCGAGGATCCTGGCGGCCCACCGCATCCGCCGGGTGATCGGCACGGCCGGGATGTCCCTCACCGGGGTGTTGCCGATCCGCCGGGACATCAGCGCCGCGCTCTCGTCGGGCGTGAGGTAGAGCCACCGCATGCGCAGCCGGTCACTGTAGAGCCCGCTGTAGAACGAGAGCGAGTCACCGCGGAGCGGGTAGCAGCGGTAGTCGTCCTCGTGCACGCCGCCCACGGTGACCCTCGGGATGGTGTGGGTGGCGTGCATGAAGGCCCCTGATCCGCCCGCCACGAGATACTGGATGGTCCGGTCCCCGACCTTGACCGGGAAGCGCTGGTAGTTGTGCACGTCGCCGCCTATCGCCGCGACATAGTTGTGCGCGGGGTCGGTGACGATGTCGTCGATGGTTCCGCCGCCGGCCAGCTTCGACGGTTTGTAGTCGTTACGGCTGTAGATGGGCTTTCCGGTGATCAGCACCTTGGGCCGGGGATCGCGGGAGACCTCGCGCAGCCAGGTGGCCTGCTCGGAGTCGATGTCGCCGCGGATACCGGTGTCCACCCCGACGATGAGCAGCCCCGGGGTCTCCATCGCCCAGTAGGGGGCGGGCTGCACGGCCCGCTGCTCCGGCTTCGCCCGCAGCTCGCGCGCCCTCGCCAGCCGGGCCTCGTCGATCTTCTCCGGCTTGCGCCAGAGCAGACCGCGCAATCCCGAGGGCGACAGCTTGAACCCCTCGTTCTCGGCCTCCAGGGCGGGGGCCTCGCAGAAGACGCGCATGAAACCACCGAGCCCGTCGTACCAGTCGTGGTTGCCGGGGATCGCGTAGATCGGCGCTCGATAGTCCTGGTACGGGCGGAAGAACTTGTCCTCGTACTCGTTGCCCGAGCCGGTGGGGTAGATCACGTCGCTGGCGACAACCGCGAACGCGGTGCCCTCACCGACTTTGAGCATGCCCGGCACCACGGCGTACTGCGAGGCGTCGCCCTCCCCCGTGTCGCCGAGGACAAGGAAGGAGAACTCGGAGCCGACGTCCATCGGGATGCGGAAGGAGGGGTCGACGCCCCGGTCCCGCTGCGAGCCCACCCAGCGCGCCCTCACCTGCCCCGAGGGGTCTCCGAACAGGATCGCGAGGACCTCGTTCCGCGACCGCCAGATGGTGCGCGGGTTCAGCCAGGAGAAGGTCTCCTTACTGGGCAGCAGTTCCTTGAAGGTGCCCGTCTGGGCGCAGGACCAGCCCGCCCCCTCCTTCGACACCCGGGAGGAGACCTCACGCCCGCGCTCCGCCGCCTGTCTTATGTCAACCATGGCCCATATCTTGGCAATGATCTTAAAAAGCCGCACACCTCTCGGGAAAGGCGGCCGATCCGGAAGCCGGCGAGGACTACTGCGGGCCGTTGGGGGCCGCCGAGGTAGGTCCGGTCGCGGCCTGCGCGGCGGAGCGCCGCCCAACGTGCGGGCCGAATCGGAGCCCGCCCTGCCCTACCGTGCCCCCCGTATCCCTCTGTATCCCTCTGTGTCCATCTGTGCCCGTCGCGCCGTCACCCGCCCGGCGGGACGAGAACGCCGGGGTTGAGGATGCCCTCGGGGTCGAGCCTGCCCTTGATCCCGCGCAGGATCTCCACACCCAGGTCGCCGATCTCGGTCGCGTAGGCCTCCCGATGGTCGCGACCGACCCCGTGGTGGTGCGAGACGGTGCCCCCGGCCGCGACGATCGCCTCGTTGACCGACCGCTTGGCCTCTCGCCACTGCCCGACGGGGTCGTCGCCCTGCGCCGTGACGACCGTGAAGTACAGGGAGGCGCCGGTGCCGTACACGTGGGAGATGTGGCACATGACCAGCGGCGAGCCGAGCGAGGCGTGCAGCGAGAGCCGTACGGCGTCGTAGAGGCGAGGCAGGTTGGACCAGAACCCGGCCGTCTCCAGGGTCTCGACGGTCGCGCCGGCGGCGAGCAGCGAGTCGCGCAGATAGGGCGCCGAGTAGCGTCCGTGAACCCACGACTCCCCCGGATCCGTGCCGAGGGGGACGCCTCCGAACCCGGACAGCACGGCGGCGACCCGCTCGCGCAGGGCGGGCACCTCGGAGAAGCCCTCGTATCCGGCGATCGCCAGACAGCCCGCACCGGTCGGCGAGGCGCCTATCTCGCCGGGGCGTGCCAGGCCCACCATCGTCTCGGTCTCGTCGGACAGGCGCAGCACGGTGGGCACGACGCCCTGCTGGACGAGGTGTCGCAGCGCGGCCGATCCCTCCGTGAACGAGGCGAACCGCCACCCCTCGTAGACCCGTTCCTCGGGCGCGGGCCGGACGCGGAGTCTCAGGGAGGTGATCACGCCGAAGGCCCCCTCCGAGCCCAGGATCACCTGGCGCAGGTCGGGCCCGGCCGCCGACCTGGGCGCCCGGCCCAGCTCAAGGGTCCCGCGCGGAGTGGCCACGGTCATGCCGACCACCATGTCGTCGAAACGCCCGTACCCGGCCGAGGCCTGCCCGCTGGAACGGGCGGCGGCGAAACCCCCCAGCGTGGCGTACTCGAACGACTGCGGAAAGTGACCTAGGGTGAACCCGTGCCCGGCCAGAAGCCGCTCGGCCCTCGGGGCCCGGAGCCCTGGCTCCATCTCCGCGACCATCGACTCGGCGTCGACGGCGATCAGCCGGTCCAGGCGGACCAGGTCCAGCGCGACGACACCGGCGAAGCCCTGCCTGCTCGCGACCAGGCCGCCGACCACGGAGGTTCCGCCCCCGAAGGGGACCACGGCGATCCGGTGGGCGGCGCAGACGGCGAGCACCTCCAGCACCTCGCGGTGCGAACCGGGCAGCACCACCGCGTCGGGCGCGTCGGAACCGTCTCCGGCGCGCATACGCATCAGGTCGGGGGTGGACTTGCCACGGGTGTGCCGGACGCGGGCCTCGTCGTCGGAGCGCACGTGATCGGCGCCGACCACGCCGCACAGTTCCGCCCGCACGGGCGACGAGAGGGTCACGGCGGGCAACCGCACCTCGCCGAGCTCGGCGGCCCGCTCTGGACGCGGACTCACGCCCAGCACGTCGTGGAGCAGTTTTCTCACCGGTTCCGGCAGGTCGGCGGCCTTGCCGGGATCACCCCAGCCGGACCAGAGCATGGGCTCGGTGGCACTCGTCGGATTTTCCACCCTTACACTGTGACACATGACGTCTATTCGTCACAATGCGGACGTGGAGAGCAGCGGCCAGGTGCTGGACGCCGCCCGCGAGGTGGTCCTCGCGGTGGGGGTGCGGCGCGCCACACTCACCGACGTGGCACGCAGGGCGGGGCTCTCCCGCATGACGATCTACCGCCGCTGGCCCGACATGCGGACCCTCGTCGCCGACCTGATGACCCGCGAGTGGGTGAGCGTCGCGGACCGGTTCGCGACCGGGGACCCGGTCACCTCCGCGGTGGCGGCGGTACGGGCGCTGCGCGACCATCCGCTCTGGCGAAAGATCGTCGAGGTGGACCCGGAGCTGCTCCTGCCCTACCTGCTGGACCGCAGGGGGGCGAGCCACGAGGCCATGCTCGCGCTCGTCGAGGCGGCGATCGTCCGAGGTCAGGAGGGGGGCACCGTGCGGCGCGGTGACCCGGCGAGGATGGCCAGGGCGGTGCTGCTCACCGCCCAGTCGTTCCTTCTCTCCGGCCCGACCATGCTCGACCCGGCCGGCCCCGACACCCCGGACGGCACGGTCGGCCTGAACGGCCCAGGTGGCCCGGGCGGCACGGACGCCCCGGTCAGCCTGGACGACCTGGACGCCGAGCTCGCCACGCTCCTGGAAAGGTACCTGCGACCGTGAACTCCTCTCTCAACGCCGCCCGCCGCGCACGCGAGCTGGCCGAGGTGCGCGACCTCGTGGTGGACGTGCTGGTGGTGGGGCTGGGCGCGACCGGCGCCGGGGCGGCGCTCGACGCGGCCTCCCGCGGCCTCTCCGTCGCCGCGATCGACGCCCACGACATCGCCTTCGGGACCTCCAGGTGGAGTTCCAAGATGATCCACGGCGGGCTCCGCTACCTGGCCAAAGGGCAGGTCGGGGTGGCGTACGAGAGCGCGGTGGAGCGCGGCCACCTGCTCGGGCGCACCGCGCCGCACCTGGTCAGCGCCCATCCCTACCTGCTGCCGCTCGTCCCCGAGGTCTCCCGCCGCCACGCGGCGCTGCTGATGACCGGATACCGCCTCGGCGAAGGGCTGCGGGTCGCGGCACGCACGCCCCGCCACCTCCTGCCCGGCCCCTCACGGATCTCCGCCGCGCAGGCTCTCGCCCTCGCCTCGCCGCTGGACTCGCGCGGGCTGCGCGGCGCCCTGCTGTCATGGGACGGGCGCCTGACCGACGACGCCCGCCTGGTGATCGCCGTGGCCAGGACCGCTGCGGCCCACGGGGCGAGGATACTGACGCGCTGCCGTGCGCTGGAGCTGTCGGGCGACGGCGCGCTGGTCCGCGACGAACTCGACGGGGACATCTTCACCATCCGGGCCAGGACGGTGGTCAACGCCACCGGCGTCTGGGCCGCCGGACTGCACCCGGGCATCCGGCTGAGCCCTTCGCGCGGCACCCACCTGGTCCTGCGACCGGAGACGCTGCCCGGCCTGGCCGCGGGACTGCACGTACCGGTTCCCGGGGAGAGCAACCGTTTCGTCCTCGTTCTTCCCCAGCCCGACGGGCGGGTCTACGTCGGGCTCACCGACGAGGCGGTGGACGGCCCCGTCCCCGACGTACCGCAGGCGCCGGAGGATGACGTGACCTTCCTGCTCTCCATCCTGAACTCCGTGCTGGAGGAGCCGATCCGGCGCGAGGACGTCGCCGGGACCTACGCGGGGCTGCGCCCACTGCTCGCCGGCGCCGGCGGCGGCCGCAGCGCCGACCTGTCCAGAAGGCACACGCTGCTGAGCACGCCGGACGGGCTGATGACGATCGTGGGCGGCAAACTCACCACCTACCGGAGGATGGCCGAGGACGCGATCGACCGGGCCGTGTCGCTGGGCGGGCTCGACGCGGGACCGAGCCGCACGGCGGACCTTCCCCTCGTCGGGGCCGGCGCGCGCCCGGGGAAGGACGCGAACGGCGACGGGCGCGAGGGCCGGGAGGCGGACCGGCTGCTTGAGCGGTACGGGAGTGAGGCGGCCGCCGTACGGTCCCTGATGGCGGAGGACCCCTGGCTGGCCGAGCCCGGACCGACCGGGGTCACCGGGGCCGAGCTCGTCTGGGGCGTCAGGCACGAGGGCGCCCTGGACGTGGACGACCTCCTGGACCGGCGCACCAGGGTCGGCCTCGTCCTGCGGGACCGCGACGCGGCCCTCCCCATGGCGCGTGCCGCACTGGCCTACTGACGCCTACCCGCCGGAGCCGGAAGGCCGCCGACGCACGCGCCTTCACCCACCTGTGATCGTTTCGCTCCTCGCCACCCCTCTCTCACCATTAGGTTAGTCTTACCTAAGTCAGAGCGAGGAGAGAGCGTGAGCACGGGGAGCGTCGTGGGCAGGGCGGACAGAGCGGTCAGAGCCGCCAAGGGGTGCACCCACCCTCCGGGCTGTCACACCGGTGAGCTGCCACTTCACGCCAGCGCGACCGTCGGAGCCCGCTTCTGGCTTCTCATCGAGCACCCCGGCCCCTGGGCCTCCCACCTGGAAGACTGCGATCTTCCCAAGGAAGTTCACACTCTTATCAAACGGGCCACCCGCCTCGGCATCCGCCCCCAGCTGATCCGCCGCCCGGGACGCAGAAACCTCGTGGAAACCGGCATTCACGTCATGGTCGCCGACTCCGGATCGGCCGAACCGTGGATCGCCGAAGGCGTCATCGCAGATCCGGACGATCTTAACCTTGACAACGTGGTGGCCGGAGTGGTCCCGGAGTCCTGCATACTTGTGAGTGAGCCGGTTTTTCTGGTCTGCACGCATGCCAAGCGCAACGCGTGCTGCGCCCGCATTGGACTACCCCTCGCTCGGTCCTTGGCAAAAACATTGCCGGACACAGTATGGGAAACATCACATGTTGGCGGCGATCGATACGCCGCCAACCTCGTGTGCTTGCCACACGGGCTTTACTACGGCAGCATGTCTCAGGCTGCTGCGATCGCGGCAGCCAACGCGTACCGGTCCGGCGAGGTCATCCTCGACCGTTTCCGGGGACGCGCAGGCATCCCTGAGCCACTGCAGGCCGCTGAGCATTTCATCCGCGTTCATACGGGTGATCTCTCGGTTGGCGGAGTGGCCGTGGAATCCTCCAGGTTGGACGGCGCCGTCACCGAGGCATTTGTGCGCGGTAATGGCACCCGTTTTCGGGTAGTGGTTGAACCCATGACGCTGACAACGCCATGCGGTACGGCTTGCGCCGATACGATCACTACCTACCGGCTGGTCACGCTGGACAGGGTAGCCCCTGTGCGGTACGCCACGTCCGCGCTGACCTGACCTGAGGGAACATCACGGCCAATCCAGGCGTTGTCCTCAGGGACGTCACAAGCGTCCAATGCGGCATCAACCAGAAATACCCTCTCACTATAAGGTGGTTTTCTCATGTCTCAGGTACGTCGGCAGACCGCCCGGCCTCGGCCCAGCTGGGGCTGGCAGGATGACGCCGCGTGCCGGGGCGAGGACCTCGTGCTCTTCTTCGGTCCCGACGGCGAGCGTCAGCCCGAGCGTGACATCCGCGAGCGTAAGGCCAAGGCGATCTGTGCCCAGTGCCCTGTTCGCGCCGAGTGCCTGGACTACGCGCTCTCCCGTCCGGAGAAGTACGGCACCTGGGGCGGTCTGAACGAGGACGAGCGCGCCTCCGAGCGTCGCCGTCGTATGCGCCGCGCCGCCAGCGCCGGCATCAGTGCCGTCGCCTGAGCAGTACCTCCACCCGGCTTCCCCCGCACGTGTGATCTCGCGAACCCCCTGCGAGATCACACGTTGTCGCGTCGGGCCCCGCGCGTGCGGCCCCCCGGAACGGGCGACCGCACGGCGGGTTTCCCCCGCACTTCCGCTTCTCACCAGGGCCCATCGGTTCCCTTCAGGGCCCTTTTCGCGTTTCAGGGCCTGTTGCGGCCCGCCTTCCGCATCTCCTTGGTGATGCTCTTCCATTTGCCCTGGAGCTCCTTGCGGAGCCGCGCGTCAGTCCTGGACGCCATCCACGCGGCCTCCCGCTGAAGCTTGTTCCAGCTTTCCAGCCGCCGCTCGGCGAGCGTGCCGTCCTCGATCGCGGCGATCACGGCGCAGCCCGGCTCGCTGTCGTGGCGGCAGTCGCCGAACCTGCACCGCGCGGCGAGCTCCTCCAGGTCCGAGAAGACCATGTCCACGCCCTCGCCCATGTCGTACAGGCCGATGCGGCGGATACCCGGCGTGTCGATGATGAGCCCGCCCCCCGCGAGCGGGATCAGCTCGCGGTGCACGGTGGTGTGACGGCCCCGGCCGTCGCCGGCCCTGACCTGCTGGGTCTCCATCACCCCCTCCCCCGCCAGGGCGTTGACGAGCGTCGACTTGCCCGCCCCCGAGGCGCCCAGCACCACCGCGGTGCGCGTGCCCTCGAGGTAGCCGCGGACGATGTCGATGCCCTCGCCCGTGACGGAGCAGACCGGGTGCACGTCCACACCCGGCGCCGCCGAGGCGACCTCTTCCATCAGGAAGCCGAGGCCCTCGCCGATCAGGTCGGACTTGGTGACGAGCACCACGGGACGCCCCCCGCTCTCCCAGGCGAGCGCGAGCAGCCGCTCGATCCTGCCCAGGTCGGCGGTGTCGGTGGCGTGCAGGGCGGGTTCCGCGACGAAGACGACGTCGACGTTGGCGGCGAGCACCTGGCCCTGGGAGTCGCCGGAGAGCCCGCCCCTGGAGACCCTGGCGACGCCGCCGCGCACGAACGCGGTGCGCCGGGGCAGAAGCGCCTCCAGCTCGAAACGGCCCTCGGCCAGGCGGCGGAGCCCGGCCCAGTCACCGACGCACGGCAGGGCCACGGGGTCGGCGGCGGCGTCGCGCCGCACCCTGGCGCCGTAGTGGGCCCGGAGATGACCGGAGGCCGTCAGCACCTCGGCGGCACCGCGATCGACGCGGGACACCCGGGCGGGGATGAGGCCTGCGGGAAGCTCGGCGGCGAGAGAGTCGTTCCAGCCGAGCGAGGTGAGGACGGATGAAGAAGAGATGATTGGCGAAGACAACGTAAGCACCCTTGTGGAAGGCCGGGTGCCTCGTCGCGAATCGGCTAGGCGGGCACCCGGAGGTTGATGGACGGCAGGCTCACCAGAACAACCCGCATGCTTCCCACCTCCTGTCGCCTCGTGGCCGCGCGTTTCTCGAACGGCTTCTTCGGGAGAACCTTAGCGCAGCGCCTCCCGTCCGGCGCAAACACATTTTTACCGTGTTTCCCGGGGCGCCCCGGGATCCCCCGGGCCGAGCCCGGAGGACTCCACCCGGCCCGGACGTCGCCCGGTGCGCCGCGAACCGGTGGAGATCCCCCGGAGGGCGGGGCCGCGATCGGGGTGGAGAATCACCCCGATCGCGGCCCGCCCTCCGGGGAAGAGGTCACAGACCGGGGGCGGGGAAGTGGGAGGTGAGCTCCCTGACCTCTCCGTGGACCCGGGTGATGACGTGCTTGGCCTCGTCCTCGTCCTTGGCCAGGGCGGTGACGACCTGGTCGATCCAGGCGCCGATCTGCCGCATCTCGGCGACGCCCATGCCCCGGCTGGTCACGCCCGCGGTGCCGATACGGATGCCCGAGGGGTCGAACGGCTTGCGCGTGTCGAAGGGCACGCTGTTGTAGTTGGTCTCCAGCCCGGCCTTGTCGAGGGCCTGGGCGGCGGGCTTGCCGCCGATGCCCTTGGGGGTGAGGTCAAAGAGGATGAGGTGGTTGTCGGTGCCGCCGGAGACCAGGTCGAAGCCCCGGGCCAGGAGCTCCTCGGCCAGCGCCTGCGCGTTCATGACCACCTGGCGGGCGTAGTCCCTGAACTCGTCGGTCGACGCCTCCTTGAGCGCCACCGCGATGGCCGCGGTGGTGTGGTTGTGCGGGCCGCCCTGCAGGCCGGGGAAGACGGCCTTGTTGAGTGCGGTGGCGTGCTCGTCGGAGGTGGCCATGAGCATGGCGCCCCGGGGACCGCGCAGGGTCTTGTGGGTGGTGGTGGAGATGACGTCCGCGTGGCCCACGGGCGACGGGTGTGCGCCACCGGCCACCAGGCCCGCGATGTGCGCGATGTCGGCGGCGAGCACCGCCCCGACCTCTCGGGCGATCTCGGCGAAGGCCGGGAAGTCGATCGTGCGCGGGACCGCGGTGCCACCGCAGAAGATCAGCTTGGGGCGCTCGCGCAGAGCGATCTCGCGCACCTCGTCCATGTCGACGCGGCCGGTGTCCTGCCGCACGCCGTAGCGGACCGGGTTGAACCACTTGCCGGTGGCCGAGACCGACCAGCCGTGGGTCAGGTGGCCGCCGAACGGCAGGCCCATGCCCATCACGGTCTCGCCCGGCTTCAGGAAGGCCAGGTAGATGGCGAGGTTGGCGGGCGAGCCCGAGTAGGGCTGCACATTGGCGTGGTTCACGCCGAACAGGGCCTTGGCCCTGTCGATGGCGAGGGTCTCGATCTGGTCGATGACCTGCTGGCCCTCGTAGTAACGCTTGCCGGCGTAGCCCTCGGAGTACTTGTTGGTCAGGACGGTGCCGGTGGCCTCGAGGACGGCCTTGGAGACGTAGTTCTCCGAGGCGATCAACTTGACGGTGTCGGACTGCCGCCGCTCCTCGGCCTTGATGAGCTCGGCGATCTGCGGATCCACGCTGGAAAGAGCGCTCATGCGCCTTCACTCCCCTGTCGTCGTCGACATCGCGCGAAGACCCAGGCGCTCGGCCTCCTCGCCCTTTCGCTCCCCGGTGGTCTCTCCCACCTTATGCGCCAGTCGCGGCTTAGACGATAGCGGACTAAGCCGCACGCCCGGCGCGACCTGCGCCCTCGACAGGCCAGAGCCGGTCGACCTCGGCGTTGAGCGTGGCGCCGATGAGCACGGCCAGCGCGGTGATGTAGAGCCACAAGAGCACGGCGATGGGGGCGGCGAGCGAGCCGTAGATGGAGACGGGCGAGAACCAGGCGGCGAGGACCGCGCGCAGCACGGCGGCGCAGGCGATCCAGATGACGAGGGCGAGCATCGCTCCCGGAAGCTCGCGCCACCAGCGCGTGCGTACGGGCACGCTCACGTGGTAGAGCAGGGTGAGGAAGATCACCGAGCCGATGACCACCACCGGCCAGTAGAGGATGTCGACCAGCACGGTGTAGTCGGCCGGTAGGGCCCCGCGCAGCGCGGCCGGGCCGAGGACGAGCACCGGCATCACCACGAGGCCGATCAGCAGACCCGCCAGGTAGAACCCGAAGGACATCAGGCGGGTGCGGATGATGCCGCGCTCCTCGCCGAGGCCGTAGGCGACCGAGATCAGGTCGACGTAGACGAACAGCGCCCGCGAACCCGACCAGAGCGCGAGCAGGAAGCCCAGGGAGATCAGCGAGACCTGGTTCTCGGGTTTCAGCACGTCCTCGATGAGGGGGGTGACGACGGTGTCCACGGCGTTGTCGGTGAACAGCAGGTGGGCCTGCTCGTCGATCCAGTCGCTGACGTTCTTGACCGTCTCGGGGCCGAACACCCGGGTCAGCTGGCCGAGCATGCCGATCAGGCCGAGCATGAACGGCGGGAGTGACAGCAGCGCGAAGAAGGCCGCCTCACCCGCCAGGCCGGTGACGCGGTAGGTGACGCCCGCGTTCGTGGTCGCGACGATCAGGGTCCACACGTCGGTGCCGCGGATCCACGAGAGCAGCGCCCGCAGCCTGCCCCAGACGTCCCTGCGGAGCCACGCGACGCCGGCGCGCAACCGCACCCCGGGCCCGCGCGGGGGGCGCCGCTCGGGCCCGGGCCGATGGGCCGGGGCATCAGTGGACGTCATGCCACACAACGGTATTCCTAGCCGCTCTTGATCACGAGTCAGGCGGGCAACGATCGAATCTCGCCCGCCTGCCCTCGGTGTCCGCGGCGAAACCTACCTGCGGTAGAACGCCTCGGCGTCGTCGACGTCGACGATGCGCGCGCCCAGCGGCAGCAGGGAGACCGGGATCAGCTTCAGGTTGGCCAGGCCCATCGGGATGCCGATGATCGACAGGAAGAGCGGGATCGAGGTCAGCAGGTGCCCGATCGCGAGCCAGACGCCGGCCACGACGAACCAGATCACGTTGCCGATGGTCGACAGCGCGCCCGCGTCGGGGTCGCGCACCACGGTCCTGCCGAAGGGCCACAGCGCGTAGGCGGCGATCCGGAACGACGCGATGCCGAACGGGATCGTGATGATCAGGACACAGCACACGATTCCCGCGAGTACGTAGCCGATCGCCAGCCAGATCCCCGCGAAGACCAACCAAATGACGTTCAACAGTGTCCGCATATTTACGAGCATGTCAGGTGAAAGGGCGCCTGCCCCATCCGGCGTCTCCCTGGAACGCCCCTGGTCCGGACCCCGACCCGAATGGGGCGCCCGTTTCGCCGCGACGCTCCGGTGAAGTCCCTGTCGATCGCGGCTCAGGTCCGGGGGGAGCCGAGTGATGCCCCGGCCGGAAAGGGCGGAGAATGGAGCCATGATCTGCGAGGACTGCAAGGAGCGGCGGCACGACGAGTGCCGGGGAGGCTCGTGGTGCGACTGCCAGCACCAGCCTGTCCACGAGCCTCGGGAGTCGGCACTCGACTGGCCCCGCCAGGGCTGATCCGAACCCCCGGCCCCGCCACGCCCGTCGAGACCCTGCCGCCCGGCGGGTGGCAAGGTCTAGACGGGCGGCTGCCCCCGCTCCCCGCGCGACTCCCGATACCACGTCCGCGTCCAGATGGTGGACCCCACATTGGACATCCACCGCGCCCAAGGTATCGTCGTAGACATGCCAGCGGACCCCTTGCTCGTCGTGCGACGCCACGTCGACCTCCTGCGTGTCCGCAGCGCCATCTGTTGTGACGTCCGTTAACAGTCGCCCCCTGCTGATTTCACCCAGCTCGGCCGCGTAACAGGCGTCCTCCTCTGAGTAATCGACCCCCGCACTCGACGATGAGGCGGGAGGTGCCGCCTGTGCGCGTCCGGAAATCATTCCATCGAGCCACAAAAAGGACGCGCGCATGACGACCCCAGCCCGGTCGGCGAACCGACATCACAAGCGCCCGCGCGGCGAAGGTCAGTGGGCTCTCGGTTACCGCGAGCCGCTGAACAAGAACGAGGAGAACAAGAAGAACGACGACGGGCTCAACGTCCGTCAGCGGATCATCGACGTCTACTCCAAGCGCGGCTTCGACTCCATCGACCCCTCCGACCTGCGCGGCCGGATGCGCTGGTTCGGGCTCTACACCCAGCGCAAGCCCGGGATCGACGGCGGCAAGACCGCGATCCTGGAGCCGGAGGAGCTCGACGACCGCTACTTCATGCTCCGGGTCAGGATCGACGGCGGCCGGCTCAACCTGGCCCAGCTGCGCGTCATCGCCGACATCTCCAACCTCTACGGCAGGGGCACCGCCGACGTCACCGACCGGCAGAACATCCAGCTGCACTGGATCGAGATCGAGGCCGTTCCCGACATCTGGGAGCGTCTGGAGTCGGTGGGCCTGTCCACCACGGAGGCCTGTGGCGACACCCCGCGCGTCATCCTGGGCTGCCCGCTGGCCGGGATCGACACCGACGAGGTCATCGACGGTTCCGCGCAGATCCAGGAGATCCACGACACCTACATCGGCGACCCCGCCTACTCCAACCTGCCGCGCAAGTTCAAGTCCGCGGTGAGCGGGTGCCCGGCGCACTGCACCGTGCACGAGATCAACGACGTGGCGTTCGTGGGTGTGGTGAACGAGAACGGCGAGCGCGGCTTCGACCTGTGGGTGGGCGGCGGCCTGTCCACCAACCCGATGCTGGGCAAGCGGCTGGGCGTCTTCCTCGCCCCGGACCAGGTCGCCCCCGCCTACGGTGGCGTGATCGGCATCTTCCGCGACTACGGCTACCGCCGCCTGCGCCACCGGGCCAGGATCAAGTTCCTGATCAACGACTGGGGCCCGGAGAAGTTCCGCGACGTCCTGGAGAAGGAATACCTGGGATACGTCCTGCCCGACGGCCCCGCGCCCGAGCAGCCGCGCGGCGGCCGCCGGGACCACGTGGGCGTCTTCCCGCAGAAGGACGGCAACTTCTACGTCGGCTTCGCCCCGAAGGTCGGCCGCCTCGACGGCGACAAGCTGAACCTCATCGCCGACATCGCCGAGCGGCACGGTTCCGACCGGGTGCACACGACGGTCGAGCAGAAGATGGTCATCCTCGACGTGGCGCCCGACAGGGTCGACAGCCTCGTCGCCGAGCTGGAGGCGGGCGACCTGCAGGTCAACCCCTCCACCTTCCGCCGCCAGACCATGGCGTGCACCGGGATCGAGTTCTGCAAGCTCGCCATCGTCGAGACCAAGGTCACCGCGGCCAGCCTGATCGACGAGCTGGAGCAGCGGCTGCCCGACTTCAAGAGCCCGCTCACCATCAACGTCAACGGCTGCCCCAACTCCTGCGCCCGCATCCAGGTCGCCGACATCGGCCTCAAGGGCCAGCTCGTCGTGAACGACAAGGGTGAGCAGGTCGAGGGCTTCCAGATCCACCTGGGCGGCTCGCTGGGCGTCAACCCCGGCTTCGGCCGCAAGGTCCGCGGCCTGAAGGCCACCTCCGAGGAGCTTCCCGACTACGTGGAGCGCGTGCTCCGCAACTTCGAGAAGCAGAAGGACGAGAACGAGACCTTCTCCGACTGGGTGCAGCGCGCCGACGACGCGGACCTGAAGTGAACGGCCGACACGCCGTCCTTTCGGTAACGGGCGGGACGAGGAGGAGCGGATGAGCGAGCGAGCCGTTCCCTTCCACTGCCCGTACTGCGGTGAGGAAGACCTGGAGCCCTACGAGGGCGACGGCGGCTGGTACTGCCGGTCGTGCGTGCGCGCCTTCAAGCTGAAGTTTCTCGGAATCGGGGTGCGCTCGTGACGCACGGCGAATCCGACGCGGCGAACGTGCCGGCCGCGCCGACCTCTCCGACCGGAGAGGTCACCGCGACCGGCACGGCCCGCACGGTGAGTTCCGGCACGACGACGAGCGCGACGGCCCGCGAGGCACGACCTGCCCGCGCGGCGAACGAGGATTGGATGAGCGAGCGATGACACTGGTGGACATCGAAGTCGGGTTACGTCAGCAGCGCGGGACCCTCGACCTGCAGGAGATCGTCGAGTCGGCCGCGCGGTTCCTTGAGGACGCCTCGGCCCTTGAGATCATCCGCTGGGCGGCGGCGACCTTCGGCGACCGGCTCTGCCTGACCGCCTCCATGAGCGACGCCCTGCTGATCGACCTGGTCAGCCGGGTCAAGCCCGGCGTGGACGTGCTGTTCATCGACACCGGATACCACTTCGCCGAGACGATCGGCACCCGTGACGCCGTCCGGCAGGTCTACGACGTGAACGTGATCGACGTGAAGCCGTCCCGTACGGTGGCGGAGCAGGAGCGCGACCTGGGTCCGCGCCTGTTCGGGCGCAACCCCGACCTGTGCTGCTACCTGCGCAAGGTCGAGCCGCTGAATCGCGCCCTGGAGCCGTATCTCGCCTGGGTCTCCGGCATCCGCCGCGACGAGGCCGTCACCCGCGCCGGCGTCAAGGTCGTCGAGTGGGACGCCAAGCGTCAGATGGTCAAGATCAACCCGATCGCCCGGTGGACACAGGACGACGTCGACAACTACATGGCCGACAACGGGGTGCTGATCAACCCGCTGCACTACGACGACTACCCCTCGATCGGCTGCGCCCCCTGCACCCGCCAGGTCGCCCCGGGAGAGGACCCGCGCAGCGGTCGCTGGGCGGGCATGGGCAAGACCGAGTGCGGGCTCCACGTATGACCTGGCGTGCCACCGGCGCCGCTCTCGGGACACCGCTGGTCGCGGTGGCGCACGGGTCCCGTGACCCGCGCGCTGCCGCGACGGTGGAGGCCCTGCTCGACCTGGTACGGGACGCGCGGCCCGAGCTCCTCGTGCGCACCGCCTACCTCGACCACGCCTCCCCGACGCTTCCCATGGCGCTGTCGGGGCTCACCGAGGCGGCGGTGCTGCCGCTGCTGCTCACCGAGGCCTACCACAGCCGGGTCGACATCCCCGGCGCGCTGGCCGAGGCGACGGCGCGCAGGCCCCTGCTGCGCGTGCACGCGGGCGCCACGCTCGGCCCGCACCCGCTGCTCGTCGCCGCGCTGGAGCGGCGCCTGGCCGAGGCCGGTGTGGAGCCCGGGGAGCCCGGCACCGCCGTGGTGCTGGTCTCGGCCGGTTCCAGCGACCGGCGGGCCAACGCGACGGTCGCCGGGATCGCCGGAGACTGGGCGAGGCTGCGCGGCTGGCGGTCGGTGACCGCGGCCTACGCCTCGGCCGCCGGTCCCACCCCCGAGGAGGCCGTGCTGCGCCTGCGGCGCTCGGGCGCCTCGCGGATCGTGGTCGCCCCCTACCTGCTCGCCCCCGGCCACTTCGCCGACAGGATCCGCCGCGAGACCCTGGCGGCGGGCGCCGACGCCGTCGCCGACGTGCTGGGCGCCGCCCCCGAGGTCGCCGCGGTGCTGCTCGAACGCTACGAACTCGCCACCCACCGACACCCGGCCCTCGCCACCGCCTGAGCCCCTGGGAGACGACTCGCCTCCCCCTGGGCCGCCCTCAGAGGTCGGGAAGCCGGGGTGGCGCCGGGGGCCAGGGGGGCCTCGGACGCTCCTCGTTGGAGGGGTGGATCTGGTGGGGGCCGGGCCCTGCTCTGTGGTGGCCGTACTCGCCGGTGAGTTCGGCGCGCATCTCCTCCCACTGCTTGCGCCAGGCCGCCATCGCCTTCTTGAGTGGCTTGGCCTTGGAGTCCCCGACCACCTTGACGCTTCCCATGAGGGCGTAGGCCGCGACCCGGACGAGCGGCGCGTTCGTGCCCGGGGGTGCCTCGATGACCTGGACCTTCTTGTCCCCCATGATGGCGATGCCGTCGATCTCGACGTCCACCCCGTCCGGGACAATGATCTTCACGTCACCCATGATCGCGGTGGCCATGATGTCGACCACCCCCGTGCGCACCTCCGCCTGGCGCAGGTCGAGCAGCACGTCGCCCATCACGGCGACGGCGCCGAGTGGCTTGTCGATCCGCCAGGTGCCGCGCCGCTTGGAGCTGCTCATCACCGCCACGAACCAGCGCCGCACCGAGCCGCCCTCCCCCGACGAGGGCTGAGGATAGGCGGGTGCGGGCACCGGGCGACCGCCGGGCAGGTCGGAGGTGATCACCGCCAGCTCGGCCTGGGTGACGGCGGTGTAGGCCGCCTCGGTACGCTCGGTCAGCTCCCCGAGGGTGAGACGGCCCTCGACGGAGGCGACCCGCAACCACTCGACGGCGGCTTCCCGCTCCGCGTCCGAGACCCGCATTTCCCCGGGATTATTCATAACTCACAACATATCGCGAGTTGCTACGGCGTGCGGATCCCCCCGAGGGAGGAAACTCGCTAATCAGATCGGATGACGCCTCCCCACCAGGGCCGCGGGACCGGCGTACGGCCGCGCCGGGGAGGCACGCCATATGATCCGGAGGCATGTACCGAGAACTCCTGGACGCGGTGGCGGCCAACGACGCCGAGCGGGCCGAGCGGCTGCTGCGGAACGGCACGAGCGCCGACCCCGACGGCACGGAAGAGCCCACCGCCCTTTACCTGGCATCGAACCAGGGCCGCGTGGACATCGTGCGCGCGCTGCTGGCCCACGGAGCCGACCCCAACCGGATCAGTGGCGGCGAGGACGAGGGACTGCCCCTGTGCGTGGCCTCCTCCTGGGACCATGTCGAGGTCCTGCGGGCGCTGCTCGCCGCCGGTGCCGACGTGTCCGGGCGGGAGGCCGGCGGATGGACCGCTCTGCTCTGGGCGGCCGCCAACGGGCGGGCGGACGCGGTCGGCGCGCTGCTCGCCGCGGGAGCGAACCCCGAGGACGCCAACGAGGGCGGCGACACCCCGCTCACCCTGGCCACCCGGCGCGGCGCCCTGGGCGTCGTACAGACGCTGCTGCAGGCCGGCGCCGAGGCCGACCGGCCCGACGGCGACGGCGACACGCCGCTGTCCATCGCCTACGACTGGCTGGGCACCCAGCTGGAGAGCGCGCTTCTCGAGCAACTCACCGAGCAGGCCCCCGAGGGCTCACAGTTCGTCGTGGGCCGCAGCAGGGCGAAGGACGGCACCGACCTGGTGACCGTCGCGGCGGTGGGACCCGACGGGACCCGCGTCGCCGAACTCACCTGCCAGCGCGGGCACGCGGCCGTCGCCACCCTGCTGGAGGACGCCACGGGCGAGCGGCTGCCGTTCGACGAGCTGGTCGAGCGGGCGATGCCCTACCGGGACATCGACGAGGAGGCCGAGACCTGGTGGACCGTGGCGAGCTCGCTGAGCAGGCGCGACGACGGTGAGACCTTCGACGCGGCGGCGCGGCTGTGCTCGAACGAGGATCCGCGCAAGCGGGAGTTCGCCGTCGACGTGCTCGCCCAGCTCGGCTTCACCGAGAACGAGAAGCCGTTCCTGGAGGAGTCGCTGCCGATCCTGCGACGGATGGCGGCCACCGAGGGCGACGAGCGGGTGCTGCGCTCGGTGCTCGGCGCGCTCGGTCACCACGCCGACCCGCGCGCCCTGCCCGAGGTGCTGGAGATCGTCACCGCCGACGGCTGGACCCGCACCCAGGCCGATCCCGCCGCGCTCGCCGCCGTCCTGCCCCCGGGTCACGCCGAAGGGCTCGCGCTGCTCATCTCCATGACCGAGGACCCCGACGCCGAGGTGCGCGACTGGGCCACCATGGGCCTGGCGGGCCTGACGGAGGACCCCAAGGACAGCGAGCGGATCCGCGACGCGCTCGCCGCCAGGCTCGATGACGAGGACCTGAACACGGTCGCCGAGGCCACGCGCGGCCTCGCCACCCGGGGGGACGCGCGAGCCCAGCGGGGCGCGGAGCGCGTGCTCGCGGAGAGCGACGAGGACGACGACTACGTCCGCGACCTGGTCAAGAATCCCTGACGCGCGGGCGGGGGCCTCACCCGGCGGTCCGCGCCCGCTCTCGCCTCGTCCCGGCGTCGTCGGGACGAGCGCGGATCCTCCCGCGTGGCCGACAGTGGTCCGTACGCGTATCCGCGCGGTCCGCGCCGTACGCGTACGGCGGGGTGAACTTCCGGAAGCCGGTGTCCAACAGCGGACGTAAATCGGATATAGCGCCCAATAAAGGGCAACTTTCCCCCGGCAGGATGTTGAGATAGGCGCAGAACCCGGCGACGAGCCGAATGAGTTACCGGAGGCCGCACGTGACCCATGACGTCTTCAACCAGGCTCACCCGCTCACCGGACACGACGTGTCCGCCGACGCCGCCCTGATGGACGGCGTGGAACGCGAGGGGGCGGGATGGGCCACCGGGGAACTGCGCCGGCTCGGTCTTCTCGCCGGTTCGGAACAGGCCCAGGAGTGGGGAAGGCTCGCGAACGAGCACCCGCCCGTCCTACGCACCCACGACCGCTACGGGAGGCGGATCGACGAGGTGGAGTTCCATCCCGCCTGGCACGAGCTGATGACCGTCGCCGTCGACAACGGCATGCACGCCACCCCGTGGGCGAGCGCCAGGCCGGGCGCGCACGTGGCCCGCGCCGCCAAGTTCTACGTCTGGAGCCAGGTCGAGGCCGGACACGGCTGCCCGATCTCGATGACCTACGCCTCGATCGCCGCGCTGCGGCACAGCCCGGCGCTCGCCGCCGACTGGGAGCCCCTGCTGGCCTCGCGGAGCTACGACTTCGGGCTGCGTCCGCCGCTCGGCAAGCGCGGTGTGCTCGCGGGAATGGCGATGACCGAGAAGCAGGGCGGCTCCGACGTTCGCGCGGGCACCACCCGCGCCGAACCGCTGGGCGACGGGAGCTACGCCCTGACCGGGCACAAGTGGTTCAACTCCGCCCCGATGTGCGACGTGTTCCTCGTCCTCGCCCAGGCCCCCGGCGGACTGTCGTGCTTCCTGCTCCCCCGCGTCCTTCCCGACGGCACCCGCAACGCCGTCCACCTGATGCGGTTGAAGGACAAGCTGGGCAACAGGTCCAACGCCAGCGCCGAGGTGGAGTACCACGGCGCGACGGCCCATCTGGTGGGCGAGGAGGGACGGGGGGTGCGGACCATCCTGGAGATGGTCAACATGACCCGGCTGGACTGCGTGATCGGCTCGGCGGCCGGCATGCGGTACGGCGTCACGCAGGCCGTCCACCACACCCGGCACCGCGGGGCGTTCGGCAGGAAGCTCGCCGACCAGCCGCTGATGCGCAACGTCCTGGCCGAGCTCGCCCTGGAGTCGGAGGCGGCGACCGTCCTGATGACGCGGCTGGCCGGAGCCACCGACCGGGCCATCGCCGGCGACCAGGCCGAGGCCGCGCTGCGCCGCACCGCGCTGGCCGTGAGCAAGTACTGGATCTGCAAGCGCGCTCCGGCGCACGCGGCGGAGGCGCTGGAGTGCCTGGGAGGAAACGGCTACGTCGAGGAGTCACAGATGCCCAGGCTGTTTCGTGAATCGCCGCTGAACGGCATCTGGGAGGGATCGGGGAACGTCGCGGCGCTCGACGTGCTGCGCGCCCTGGGCCGCGAGCCCGAGGCGCGGGAGGTGTTCTTCGCCGAGGTCGCGCTCGCCGCCGGCGCCGACCGGCACCTGGACGCCGCCGCCGACCGCCTGCGCAAGTCTCTGGACGACACAGGCGACTTCGAGGTCCGCGCCCGGCGCGTCGCCGAGGACATGGCGCTGGTGCTGCAGGGCTCCCTGCTCGTGCGGCTCGCCCCCGCGGCCGTCGCCGACGCCTTCTGCGTCTCCCGCCTGGCCGGGGACACCGGCCGCGCTTTCGGCACCCTGCCCGCCGGTCTGGATCTGGACGTCCTCCTCGACCGCGCCTCCTTCTGACCTCCGGTGCCCGGCTGTGTCCGGGGCGCCCCGGACACAGCCGGGCACCGGCGCCGAGTAGGGTCGGTCATGGCCAACGGTTCATGATCGAAAGGATAATCGCCATGGCGACGACACGTACCGCGACGACCCAGTGGAAGGGCGCGCTGCTCGACGGTTCCGGCAGCGTCTCCCTCGACTCCTCCGGGGTGGGCACGTTCGACGTGTCCTGGCCCTCGCGCGCCGAGCAGGCCAATGGCAAGACCTCTCCCGAGGAGCTCATCGCGGCCGCCCACTCCTCGTGCTTCTCGATGGCCCTCTCCCACGGGCTGGCCCAGGCGGGCACCCCGCCCCAGACCGTGGAGACGAAGGCCGACGTGACCTTCCAGCCGGGTGAGGGCATCACCGGGATCGTCATCTCGGTCCGCGCCCAGGTTCCCGGCCTCACGGCCGAGCAGTTCCAGGAGGCGGCCGAGACGGCCAAGGCCAACTGCCCGGTGAGCAAGGCCCTCTCGGGCACGACGATCAGTCTCAACGCCGAACTGCTGAGCTGATCACGGCCGTACGCGCACGCCGCCGATCGGGGCCGTAGGCGCGCGATCGGGCTGACCGGGGACCGAACCGCTCCGGCCGGGCACTCACCCGGCCGGGTCTCCTTCAGCGGGCAACCGCCTCGAACCGGTCACCCTGGGTGGTCGGCGGCGGGCCGAGCACGACATCTTCGCGGCCACGCGTGTCCTCGCCGGACACGCGTGGTCACAGCGCATGCACGGAAACGGTAGGTACGGAAAGCACGCCAAACCCCGGATACGAAACTCCTCGATACCACCCTAAAGTGACAGAGGCGAGAACACCCTGCACAGGGGAGCCTTACCAGAGGAGAATAGGGTCACATGCGCGCAGTCTGGCCGGGAGAGTCTTATCCGCTCGGCGCCACCTGGGATGGCGTGGGTGCCAACTTCTCACTGTTCTCCGAGGTAGCGGAGCGTGTCGAGCTCTGCCTTTTCGGAGACGACGACCGCGAGGAGCGCGTCGAGCTGACCGAGGTCGACGGATTCGTCTGGCACGGCTACGTCCCGGGGATCATGCCGGGGCAACGGTACGGCTACCGGGTCCACGGCCCCTACAACCCCGACCAGGGGCACCGGTGCAACCCTTCCAAACTGCTCCTCGATCCCTACGCCAAGGCCGTCGAGGGCGACGTGAAGTGGAACGAGGCGATGTTCTCGTACCAGTTCACCGATCCGGGAAACCGCAACGACGAGGACACCGCCCCCTTCATGCCGAAGAACGTGGTGATCAACCCGTTCTTCGAGTGGGGCAACGACAGGTCGCCCCGGACCCCGTACCACCAGACCGTGATCTACGAGGCGCACGTGCGCGGGCTCACGATGCGCCACCCCGCGGTGCCCGAGGAGCAGCGCGGCACCTACGCGGGACTGGCCCACCCGGCGGTCATCGACCATCTGCTGAGCCTGGGCGTCACCGCGGTGGAGCTGATGCCGGTGCACCAGTACGTCCCCGAGCACGCGATGGTCGCCAGAGGGCTGACCAACTACTGGGGTTACAACACGATCGCCTACCTGGCCCCGCACGCCGCCTACTCCGGCTCGGGCCAGCGCGGTGAGCAGGTGCTGGAGTTCAAGGCGATGGTGCGGGCGCTGCACGAGGCGGGCATCGAGGTCATCCTCGACGTGGTCTACAACCACACCGCCGAGGGTGATCACATGGGTCCCACGCTGGGCTTCCGCGGCATCGACAACCGGTCGTACTACCGCCTGCACGACGGCGACCGGCGCTACTACCTCGACTACACCGGCTGTGGGAACTCCCTCAACGTCCGCTCTCCGCACGCCCTCCAGCTGATCATGGACTCGCTGCGCTACTGGGTGCTGGAGATGCACGTGGACGGCTTCCGGTTCGACCTGGCCTCCGCCCTCGCCCGCGAACTGCACGACGTCGACCGGCTGAGCGCCTTCTTCGACCTGATCCAGCAGGATCCGGTGATCTCCCAGGTGAAGCTGATCGCCGAACCGTGGGACGTGGGGCCGGGCGGTTACCAGGTGGGCAACTTCCCGCCGCTGTGGATGGAGTGGAACGGCAAGTACCGCGACAGCGTGCGCGACTTCTGGCGCGGGAGCGGGTCCGCGCTGCCCGAGTTCGCCTCCCGGCTGACCGGGTCCGCCGACCTCTACGCCATCTCGGGGCGCCGCCCGGTGGCCTCCATCAACTTCGTCACCTGCCACGACGGGTTCACCCTGACCGACCTGGTCTCCTACGACCACAAGCACAACGAGGCCAACCTGGAGAACAACCGCGACGGCACCGACGACAACCGGTCGTGGAACTGCGGGGCCGAGGGCCCGGTGGAGGACCCGGAGATCGTGAACCTGCGCCGGCGCCAGCGCCGTAACTTCCTGGTCACCCTGTTCGTCTCCCAGGGCGTGCCGATGCTGCCGGCCGGCGACGAGTTCGGCAGGACCCAGCACGGCAACAACAACGCCTACTGCCAGGACAACGAGGTCTCCTGGATCGACTGGTCGCTGGCCGGAAGCGAGGGAGACCTCCTCGACTTCGTCAGGAGCCTGTCCAAACTGCGGCGAGAGCATCCCGTCTTCCAGCGGCGGCGTTTCTTCCATGGCCACAAGGCCGACGACGGGACCCGCGACATCGTCTGGCTCACTCCGGCCGGGGTGGAGATGTCGGCCGGTGACTGGCACACCGGTTACGCCAAGTCGCTCACCGTCTTTCTGAACGGCGACGCCATCACCGAACCGGGCACGCGAGGCGAGCGGATCGTGGACGACTCGTTCCTGCTCCTGATCAACGCCCACCACGAGAACATGGCCTTCAGCCTCCCCGAGGCGAAGTACGGCAAGCGATGGCAGCACGTGCTGGACACCGCGGACGACGGTCCTGAGACGTTCCCCTTCTCCGAGGGGTCCTGGCCGGCCGAGGCCTCGGTGGAGGTGACCGGGCGCTCGGTGCGGATCCTGCGCTGCGCGCGCCTGTAGGGATCCCGTACGCCCCTCGGGCGACGAACAGGAGAGACGGCTCTCAGACGCCGGACGCCCCCGACATCGGACTCTCAACCCCCTGAACCCTCAAGCGCCGGACTCTCAGGCACCGGACTCTCAGGCACCGGACTCTCAGGCACCGGACTCTCAGGCACCGGACGCGACCGCGGCGGTGAGCAGGACGAGCACGAACGTCACCACTCCCACGGCGCCGTGCAGCAGGACGGCGACCATGGGGAAGCGCTGCTCGGCGCCGCGGGCGTGGCGGCCGGCGCCCAGCCAGCGGGTGAACATGGTGAAGCCCAGCAGCGCGGAGGCCGAGAGCACGCCGAACGACAGCCAGGCGAAGAGCGGGTCCAAGGTGACCACGTGGACGACCCAGCAGGCCAGGGCGGAGATCGCCAGGACCGGATGAGCGAAGATCAATAACGTCGGAAAGCGAGTCACCTTGGTCGCCTGCTGACGTAGCCCTCCCCCGGAGAGCCACAGGTACAGCAGGTAGATCCCGGCCATCGCGGTGATCAACCATGTCACGATCGTGACAAGCCCCACACGACCCTCCCGTCTCTTCAAGGATGAATCATGTATCGGGAGTCATCCGAAGTCACTACAAGCCACCCCAACCGTTATCGACCATTCCGGGAAAGTTCACAGCTCGCCTCCGTGCGAAGGTAGGGCCATGCGCCTCATCCATCCCGAGACCTCCGCCGAGGTCGATCTCGCGCGGGTCTACGCCTATCCGGACGACCCGTGCCTCAGGATCAACATGGTCGC
Organism: Streptosporangium sp. NPDC049046; assembly: GCF_040649155.1. Taxonomy (NCBI): domain Bacteria; kingdom Bacillati; phylum Actinomycetota; class Actinomycetes; order Streptosporangiales; family Streptosporangiaceae; genus Streptosporangium; species Streptosporangium sp. NPDC049046. Next base: position 74,576 of record NZ_JBEZEZ010000012.1, read on the forward strand.
CAGCGCCGACGGCGGGACCTGGCTGAAGGGTTTGTCCGGCGAACTGTCCGGCAGGGGCGACCGCCAGGTCTTCTGGGTGCTGCGCGGGCTGGCCGACGTCGTCGTGGCCGGGGCGGCGACCGTACGGGCCGAGGGGTACGGCCCGGTACGGGCCAGGCCGTCGTGGCGCGGGCTGCGCGAGGGACGCCCCGCCGTCCCGCCGGTGGCGGTGATCACCCGCGGGCTCGATCTCGACCTGTCGGGCCCGCTGTTCACCGACGCGGCCCCCGAGGCGCGAACGATCGTCGTCACCTGTGAGGCGGCCCCCAGGGAACGCCGCGAGGAGGCCGCCAGGAACGCCGACGTGATCGTGGCCGGAGGCGAGCGGGTGGATCCGGCGCTGGCGGTGAGGGAACTCGCCGAACGCGGCCTGGGCCGGATGCTGTGCGAAGGCGGCCCGAAGGTGAACGCCCAGTTCGCCGCCGCGGACCTGGTCGACGAACTCTGTCTCACGGTGAGCCCGATACTGATCGGCGGAGACGCCGCCAGGGTCCTCGACGGCCCGTCCTCGCTCGCTCGCCTGCGCCTCGCCCACGTCCTGGAGGACGAGGGGTTCCTCTTCACCCGCTACGTCCGGCGACGTGACGAGGAGACCGAGACCGTCTGAGACCCGATCCCCACCGCGCCGAGGGCTCAGGGATGTCGAGGATACAGAGGACGCCGAGGACGCCGAGGACGCTGGGGGCACCGAGGACTCAAGGGGTCCCGTGACCTCGCCGAGGATTCCGCGAGGCCGGACCGGCATTCGCCTGGACTTCCCCGCACAGAAACGATATATCTCGAATATGCCACGAACCCCTTCCTCCGACGACGACCTGCGCGCCTCGCTCGAGGCCCGCAGGCATCTGGGGCCGGAATACGAAGACTCCCTCGTCGAGGGCTTCCTGGAGAAGATGGACCAGGAGATCGACAAACGGGTGGACGACCGGCTCGCCCAGGCGCGCAGGGAGAGCCCCGGGGTCCGCCCGTCCCTGGACGCCGGACAGCGGCTCGCCCTGGCGATCATCTCCCTCGGGCTCGGGGTGCCGGGGACGGTCGCGGTGTCCTACACCGGCCTGAGCGAATCAGTCCTCATGTTCATCCTGGCGCTCATGTGGGTCGGGATCATCGGCGTGAACGTGACGTTCGCCGCCGCCCGGCGACGCCGAGGCTGACCCTCGCCCCCGTTCCGGCCGCGCTCCCGCTTCCGGCCGCGCTCCCGCTTCCGGCCGCGCTCCCGCCGCTTTCCCGCGCCCGGCGTGTCGAGCCCGCTCGACCGCGCCGGGCTTTTCGATCTTTGTCACAAAGATCGGGAGATACCTGTGATGTTGTTGATTCTCCTGATTTACTCCTCGTTCATAGACAGGAAACCAGGAGTCGCGCCACGGGGGTGCGGCACGCGTGACATCCAGGAGGCCGACGCACAGTGGTCGACGTCAACACAGAGGCCCTCAAGGCCGCCACCCAGAACCTGATCAGGGTCTTCCGGCCGATCGCGGAGCAGGTCAGCACCCTGGCCGAGAACACACGGCTCAGCGCCTACCAGTGGGGCGCCATCGGCGCGGTCACGGTGGCCAACAACTACACACCGTCCCGTGAGTACCAGGCCAAGCAGGCCGCCGACTTCGTCAAATGCCTCGACGGCATCAACGCGGGACTGCTCAGCGTGGTGCACCACTACCGGGAGGCCGAACTGGCGACCGCCATTCGCGCACAGGACACGCTGAAGACGGCCGACCTCCAGGGCAAGATCGCGCTGGACGTGGCCGACCTCGAAAGGGCGACGAAGGGCAAGGCCCTGGGGCCCACCGACTGAACGGGAAGGAGGCTCCATGGCGGGCGAAGAGGCTTTCACCGGTGCCGTGGCCGGGGTCGCCACCATCGGCGGTATGAAGCTCCTGGGCACCTACGGCCCCGCGTGGGCCGCCACCCTGGCGAAGATCCAGCTGGCCGGGACCCTGGCCAAGCCCGCGGCGGGCGCGGCGGGCGTATGGCTGCTCGCCCAGCCGGGGGACGACCAGGCGATCACCGAGGCGTTCAACGACTGGCGTACGGTCAACCTGAAACTCCTGCACCTGCGGACGAGGGAGTGGGACAACGAGGTCAAGGCGGTTCAGGCCGCCTGGCCCGAGGGCGAGGACCGCAAGGCCTTCGACAGGTTCATGGCGATCGTCTTCCAGGAGGTCCAGCAACTGGAGACGGCCGCGTCGCAGATGGCCACCGCGGTGCAGGGCGCCCAGTCGGAGATCCACAAGATCGTCAACAACGCCGGAACGATCGTCGACAGCCTCCTGGGCATCATCATCGCCTCGGAGATCGTCGAGCTGATCGGCAAGCAGATGATGGCCTCGGCCGTGCCGCCGGTCGCCGCGCAGGGCGCCACGCTGGTGGCGATAGCCAAGGCCACTCAGGAGTCGTCCGGGCTCCTGCTGATGGGCACGACGGTCAACGCGGTCGTCGGCGCGACGGCGGCCGTCATCTTCAGCCTGGGCAACCTGACGGCACTGATGGGCGCGGACAACCAGTTCCCCCTGCCGCAGGCCAACCTCGACAGTGACGGCACGGACGGCAGGACGGACTTCGACGACATCGTGCGCAAGAGCGCGACCAGATCGCCGGGGGAAGGCTGGTCCTACACCTGATCGCGCACGCGGGGCGGGGCATGACGTGTCCCCGCCCCGCGTCGTGTGCGACCGCGTCGGATCTCGTACCCGGCGCGCGCGCCGACACGGACGCGACCCGGCGCCGGAGCCCTCGTCGCGCGTCGCGTGCACGTCAGCGTCACCGTGGTCCCGGTGCGGGAGCCGCCTCAGACCTGGTACTTGTCGCGCATCTCCCGCAGGTTCCGCAGCGCCTCGGCGACCCGTGGGTCCGTGGAGAGGCCCCCTTCCGGGTCCAGGGTGGGCATCCGTCCCTGCAGCGCCTCACTGAACCCCGTCATGCCGCCGAGCAGGGGCGCCAGCACCTCGTCCATCCGGGCGGCCGCCAGCTTCGAGGCCTCCCCCACGGCCTCCATGATCGCCTCTCCCAGCGCCTCCGAGCCCAGTCTCATCGCCCTGGGATTGATGTCGACGCCCAGCAGTGCCCCGCCGGGAGCGACCTCCACCTTCACCAGCCCGTCGGCCGCCTCGCCGTGGGCCCGCATCTCGGTCAGCTCCTCACGCATCCGCTCGTAGCGCGCCGAGAGCTTGTCGAACCCCTCCGCCAGCTGGTCCACCTCAGGATTACCCGTCCGCCCGAAGCGGCCGTCAGCCGTGGTCATCCGAATCCTCCAGGAAACGAGTCAAGATCAAAAATGCCATACGCACTCTAATGCCCCATATAGCGATAACGCGGGTAAACAGCCACCATCCACCTCGAGGAAGTCGCCCGACGACGAGCCCGAACAGGCTCGGCGCTCTCCAGGGGCGCCGTTCAGGCGCGCGCGGCCGACCAGCCGATGTGGGGTGCCACGCGGGCGAGCAGGCCCGGCAGCGCGGGGTGAAGGCCGGTCGGCAGTTCGTCCTCGCCGAACCAGGTCAGGTTCCCGATGCGGTCCGGCTCCGACGGCGTGACCTCGCGCGGGTCGACCAGAACCGCGAACTGGACGGACACCCAGTGGGTCGGCACGCCTGGCGAGGTCCGCCTCACGTTGGCCACCCCCACCTGGACCAGTTCCAGGGCGGTGGCGCCGAACTCCTCCCCCACCTCGCGCCGCACACACTCCTCGAAGTCCTCGCCGAAACCGAGTTCGCCCGCCCCGGAGTCCCACACCTCGCGGCTGTCTCTCGCCTTGGGGCCGCGCAGGTGAAGAAGGACGCGGCCCTCGCCGTCGTGGCAGACGAAGCTGCAGCTGACCCCGATGTGGGAGCGGCCCGCCGGGCGGGGGTCGACGGGTGCCGTGCTGTTGTCGCGGTCGCTCAAGGGAGTCCGTCCTGGGCAGGGGAGGCGCGGGCGGTCACCCGCCGGTCAGGGACAACCGTAGGTCAACCGGCACCCGGAGCACACCGCGAGACCGGGAGTCACCGGGTCCCCCTCGGAAGCGCACCCGAAGGCGGCGGGCCGGGAACGACGGACGAAACGGGTGGTCCGCCCCGGAGCCGCCACGGCGGCGGGACCGGGCACTCGACGGGACGGACCAGCATGATCATCTGTCGTACCCACCGACGTCCGGACGCTGGCGCGCCGCCCGGACGGTGGCATCATGGCCGATCCGCAGAGCGTGGAACGGCCGGCAGATGATCTCCCCCCTCAGCGGGAAGGTGAAACACCCTCCACATACCTAAAGACGCCAAAACGGCCATAAAAGGATGCTTCGCCCTTCAAGATTTTTCCGGGCGCGCACAACACGCTGGCGGCCTCCCGGACACCCCCCTCCGATCGCCCCCGTCCCCGGATCTCCTCCCTCCGCCCACCCCGGATACCGCATAGGCTGGTGGAATGGACAAGGTGGTAAAGAGCGACGCCGAGTGGCGCGTCCAGCTCTCTCCCGAGGAGTTCCGCGTGCTCCGCCAGGCGGGGACCGAGCGCGCCTTCACCGGGGAGTACGTCGACACCAAGACGGTGGGTGTCTACAGCTGCCGCGCCTGCGGCGCCGAACTGTTCAGGTCCGATACCAAATTCGACAGCCACTGCGGCTGGCCGAGCTTCTACGAGCCGTCGAAGTCCGAGGCGGTGACCCTGATCGAGGACCGCTCGATGGGCATGACCCGCGTCGAGGTCAGGTGCGCGACCTGCGACTCGCATCTGGGCCACGTGTTCCACGGCGAGGGTTACGGCACCCCCACCGACGACCGATACTGCATCAACTCCGTCTCGCTGAGGCTGGAGCCCGTCGAGTAAGCTACCGGCTCACACCCGTGAAGGCCTCGTCGGAGCGCACCTCCGGTGGGGCCTTCAACGCGTTCGGACAGTCATGTCGCTCCGCCCGGAAGGTTAACGAGCCGCCAGGAGGGGCAGAGCCAGACGACCCACGGTATTCACGGTTTCGCTTAGTGTGATCGTCTAAGGAGTCCTCGTGCATCTCCGCCACAAATGGGAGATCATCGAGACCATCGGCCGGGTGGTCACCCAGCGCTGCTCGATCTGCGGCAAAACCCGGGTCCGGGTGGCCCCGGTGGCGCGCCGCGTCGACTATCGCGGACTCGGATAGGTGAGGCGGCAGTCGGGGTCGTCGGGGCCGAGGACGTTGGCCAGGACCGGGTTGCCGTTCTCCCCGAACTCGGCCTGGACGAAGACCACGGGGCTGGGCACGCCGAGCTCTCCGACGAGATAGTCGACCCCCGCCTCACAGAGCTTGATCGCCTGCTTCGAGTTGCTCGCGCTCTCCGGCAGGTCCGTGTATATCCGCAGATAGCCGCCGACCATGCGGATGTCCTTGACCCGCTTGGTCGCCTTACGGCTCTCGAAGTAGGCCACCGCCTTCTTGTCGGTGTGCTTGGACGGCCCCGAGGCCTCGGTCTCCCTGTCTTTCTGGCGCTTCTTCTCGGCCTTGGACCGTTTCGCGGCCTCCTCCTCGCTCTTCGCCCCCTTCCCGTCCACCTCGGCGGCCACCACCGCGCCCGACACGGGGGACTGCGGCGGTGCGGCGGCGCGGGGAACGGCGCTCGGCACCGGCGCCGGGGTCATCCCGCCCGCCGAGGCCTGATCACCGGAAAACCACCCGCTCACCGCAAGGGCCCCCACGGCGAAGGCGGTGACGGCCACCGAGACCTCGAGAACGGGTGAGCGAGACTTCTTTCTCCGGCGCCCCCGAGCACGTCGCCTGGATCGTGCCAGATCTTCGCCCCTTTTCACCTTCGGCCTCACATAGACGGGTGATTTTCCCCGAGTATGACAAAGCCAAGGGACGGTAAAGAGACCTTCAGCGGATTATTTTCCGCCGGTCCGTCACAGGAGACACTTCCCTCACCTCACGAAACTCCCGAACCTCACGGGTTTCGAGAGGTTCACGGAGTGTGCCCGGCCGCGCCTCCCCTTCGCCGCCGGGCCGAAGCCCCGCGGCGAAGGAACGCGCGGAGGCTACGGCAGCGCCGCGATCAGCTCGCTCGGCGGCTTGCGGACCCCCGTGTAGAAGGGCGTCTCCTCGCGGGTGTGCCGCCGGGCCTCGGCGCCTCGCAGGACGCGCATCAGGTCGACGATGCGGTGCAACTCGTCGGCCTCGAAGGCCAGCATCCACTCGTAGTCGTTCAGCGAGAAGCAGGCGACGGTGTTGGCCCGCACGTCGGGGTAGTCGCGGGCCATCCTGCCGTGCTCGGCGAGCATCCGGCGGCGGTCGGCGTCGTCCAGGAGATACCACTCCAGGGAACGCACGAACGGGTAGACGCTCACGTACGCCCGCGGCTCCTCCTCGGCCAGGAAGGCCGGGATGTGTGACTTGTTGAACTCGGCCGGTCGGTGCAGCGCCATGGCCGACCAGACCGGCTCGGCCAGCTGTCCCAGGCCGGTGCGGCGGAAGCGCGAGTAGGTCTCCTGCAGGTCCTCCGCCGTCGGGGCGTGCCACCAGAACATGAAGTCGGCGTCGGCGCGGAAACCCGACACGTCGTACAGACCGCGGGTGACCACGTCCTTGCGGCCCATCTGGGCCATAAGCTCCTCGACCTCGGCGGCCATGCCCTCCCGGTGGCCCGGACAGCGCTCCTTCATCCTGAAGACCGACCACATCGTGTAGCGGATCACCTGGTTCAGGTCGCGCGCCTTGGGGCGCGGGTTGGCGTCCGTCATCGTCACCCCTTTGTCAACGAATCGGTACTGTCCCGCCATTCTCTCGCGGGATCGAGGTGGTCGAGAATCCGGGCCGCCGCGGTACGGGCAGTGGCGACGCAGGCAGGAATGCCGAGACCGTCGTAGGCGGCACCGCACAGGGCCAGGCCGGGCTGGTCGGCCGCGGCCGACCGGATGCGGGCCACCCGGTCGAGGTGGCCCACCTCGTACTGCGGCAGAGACCCTCCCCACCGGGTCACCCGCGAGTCGCGGGGCAGCCCGCGCACGCCCATCACCTCGACCATCTCGGCGATCGCCAATGCGACCAGCTCCGCGTCGTCGCGCTGCAGCACGCCCTCCTCGCCGATCCTGCCGATCGAGCAGCGCAGCAGGACCAGGCCGGGATCGTTCTCGGCCAGGTGCGGCCACTTGACCGAGCTGAACGTGGCGGCCTTGATCGGCCGCCCGTCGACGGCCGGGACCAGGTAGCCGCTGCCGGTCGGCGGGGCGGGGAACGCCTCGCGCGGGTAGGCGAGGGTGACGATGGCCATGCTGGCGTACTCGATCCTGGCCAGCTCCGCGGCGGCCCGGGGCACCTCCCCGGCGAGCAGACGGCTCGCCGCGGGGGCGGGAACGGCGATGATCACCGCGTCGGCCTCGACGGTCTCCGGAGCGGGGACGGGTCCAGTGACCAGCAGCCAGCCGTCCTCGGTCCGACGCAGCTCCCTGACCGTGACGCCGGTCCTGATCTCGGCCCCCGAGGCGGCGGCGACGACCTCGGGCAGGCTGCCCATCCCTCGCCTCAGGGTGGTGAAGACGGGGCCGGCGTCCTTGGGGGTGTCGGCGACGATCTCCCTGGTCGCGGCGAGCAGCGACCGCTCCGACCTGGCCGCGATCGCGATCCTCGGCATGGTCGCGTCCAGCGACAGCCGCTCGGCCCTGCCCGCGTAGACGCCGCCGAGCAACGGTTCGACGAGCCGGTCGACCACCTCCTCGCCCATCCTGGCCCGGATGTAGGCCGCCACCGACACGTCGGTGGTGACGCGCGTGGCCGGAAGGATGTGGTCCAGGGGCACCCGGGCCAGGCCCGCCGGGCTCAGCACGCCCGACCTGGCCAGCGCGAGGACGTCGGAGGGAACGCCCATGACGTGTCCCTCCGGCATGGGCCGCAGCGACCCCCTGGTCAGGATGCCCGCCTTGACGGTGCCGGGAGACATCAGCTCGTCGCCCAGCCCGGCCAGCCTGGCCAGCTCCTTGCCCTCGGGCCGCCGGGCGAGCATCGCCTCGGCACCCGCGTCCATCATGACTCCCGCCACCTCGGTGGCGTGCAGCTTGCCGCCGATCCGCGAGGCGCCGTCGAGAACGGTCACCCTGAGGTGCTCGCCGCGCCCTCGCAGGTGCCACGCGGCGGCCAGCCCGGCGATCCCGCCGCCGACGACCACCACATGCCTCCGCTTGCCTTCCATGACTCCCGACCGTATCGCCCCCTCCCCGCGCCCGCGTATCCCGCTCACGCCCCCGGTACCTCCGTGACCCGGCGGCGTGAAGAACGTGACGCCATCGTGACTGCCCGCGTCGAACCGCCTCACCGCGCCGGGCGTCAGGAGGTTCATGAGATCAGTGAGCAGAATCCGGTGTGGTCCGCGCCTGGCCGCTCCCCTGGTGGCCCTGGCGCTGTTGGTGTCCGCCTGCGGAGGAGGGGGCGGGTCGCAGAGCGCGTCCGACGCCGCGGCACCCGCCGCCGGCTCCGGTGCTCGGGGGGACGTCCAGGTCGGCGAGGCGGCCCCGCAGGACGCCTCGGGCAGGGACACAGCCCCGAAGAACGAGGCACAGAAGACCGCCCAGGTGAAGGTGGTCCCACAGGACAGGGCGATCATCTACACGGCGGAGATGACGGTCAGGGCCAAGGACGTCACCGCCGCCGCCGAGCGGGCACGGCAGATCGTCACCGCCGCGGGCGGCTACCTGGCCATGGAGAGGTCGGACGCCCACTCCGGCGGCGAGGGCTCCGCGACGCTGGTCTTCAAGATCCCGCCGGGGAACTATCCCGGCGCGCTCGACCGGCTGGGCAAGGATCTGGGCACCCGCGAGTCGCTGCAGCAGAACACCGAGGACGTCACCGAGCAGGTGGCCGACGTGGAGAGCCGGCTGAAGTCGGCGAAGGCCGCGCTCGACTCGCTGCGCACACTGCTGAAGCGGGCCAACACCATCGGCGAGGTGCTCGAGGTGGAGCGGGAGGTCTCCAACCGCGAGAGCGAGCTGGAGTCCCTGCAGGCGAGGCAGAAGACCCTCGCCTCACAGACGAGCGTGGCGACGCTGACGCTGAACCTGGTCGGCCCCGCGACGGTGGTTCCGCAGGAGGAGGACGAGCCGTCCGGTTTCCTCGGCGGCCTGCGGACGGGGTGGAGCGCCTTCGTCACCGCCGTCAAGGTCGGCCTGACGCTCCTGGGCGTACTGCTCCCCTGGCTCGTCCTCATCGGCCTGGTCTGGCTCGCGGTGGCCCTCCTGCGCCGCGGACGGCGCTCAGGACGTGGCGACAGGCCACTCGGCCCCGCGCCCGAGGACCCCGAGCCGGATCGCTACGACGAGGCGGAGGACGGCGAGGACGCGAAGGAGAGCGAGGGCGGAGGACCGGTTCCCATGAGCCCGGGGCGGGGAGGCGCCCCCGGGTGAACGCCCGAGGCGTGATCACTCCGGGTGCGGCGCGGAGCACCTCCGAGGCGCCCTCGGGTAAACTCCCGGGGCGCGCGGGCCGGGCGTCCGACCGCCCGCGATGGAGCGGCTCCGGCTGGGGAGCCGGGTCCGGTCAGCGGGCCGAGGTCTCGTGGACGAAGTCGGTGAGGCGGGCCAGCTGGTCGGGGTCGGTGCCGGGCAGCACTCCGTGGCCCAGGTTGAACACGTGGCCCTCGGTCTCGGCCGCGCGGGCGAGGATCTCGCCCGCGCGGCGCTCGACGACCTTCCAGGGGGCGAGCAGGATCGCCGGATCCAGATTGCCCTGCAGCGCCTTGCCGGGGCCGACCCGCGAGGCGGCCTCGTCGAGCGGGACCCGCCAGTCGACGCCCACGACGTCGGCCCCCGCCTGACCGAGCAGGCCGAGCAGCTCGCCGGTGCCGACACCGAAGTGGATGCGCGGGACGTCCAGGTCCGCCAGGCCCGCGAAGATCCGGCTGGTGTAGGGGAGGACGAACTCGCGGTAGTCGTCGGGTGACACCGCGCCGACCCAGGAGTCGAAGAGCTGGACGGCGGAGGCCCCGGCGGCGAGCTGCACGCGCAGGAAGCCCAGGGTGATCTGGGTCAGCCGGTCCATGAGGGCGTGCCACAGCTCCGGCTCGCCGTACATCATGGCCTTGGTGTGGTCGTGGTTCTTGGAGGGGCCGCCTTCGATGAGGTAGGAGGCCAGCGTGAACGGCGCTCCCGCGAACCCGATGAGGGGGGTCGCGCCCAGCTCCTTCGTCAGCGCCTGGACGGCCTCGGTGACGTAGGAGACGTCGTCCGGCTCGATCGGCCGCAGCGCCTTGGCCGCCTCGGCGTCCCTGATCGGCGCGGCCACCACCGGTCCGACGCCCGGCTTGATGTCGAGGTCGACGCCGATCGCCTTGAGCGGGACCACGATGTCGCTGAAGAGGATGGCCGCGTCCACGCCGTAGCGGCGGACCGGCTGCATCGTGATCTCCACGACCAGCTCGGGGGTGGCGCAGGCCGTGAGCATCGGCACTCCCTCGCGAAGCGCCCGGTATTCGGGCAGCGAGCGACCGGCCTGGCGCATGAACCACACTGGCGTGTGAGGAACGGGCCGGCGGCGGCAGGCACGCAGGAAAGCGGAGTCGACGAGCTCGGAAGTCACCCCACCAGGGTGCCATGCCGACAGACCGCTCGGCTCACCAAGGCCCTCGACCGATGAGTTCAATACGAAATCACCGACTATTCAATGAGATCGCACGTCACACCCCACAGACACTGTCAAGCGATGACAACGATCGCGCTTTACCGGTTTTGAGAGCTTCGTCCACTGAAATCCGATGTTGGCACGCGGCAGATGACAACGGGCGGAGCGAGGCGATCATGTTTCCGGGTACAGTTCCTCTCATCGGCGATCCTGGCCCGGCCCTCGGCTGGTCCAAATGTTCGCCAAGTCACCGCGCGGCATCGATTCCCGCACCACTTTGGGGACACGCCGAGCACGCTGCGCGGAAATGTCGGCGCGACGTGCCAACGTCGGACCACGACCCGACGAAAGGCCCGTGCGATGTCCACCATGTGGAGTTCACCCGAACGTCGCGGTGAGCACCGTGCCTCCTGCGCCCGCGGGCGGGGTCCCCACCAACGGTCCCATCCCCGCGGCCACGACCGGGGCGAGCGTCACGAATGGGCCGACACGGAACGGGTCCGCGCCGGGCGCGGTCACGAGCTCCTCCCGGAAGTTCCCGTCGGCGGGCTCACCCTCGCCCCTCGCAGGCCGTCGGCAGCGGCTTGATCGGTTCCAATGGCTCCTATACGCACCCCAGTGGTCCCCATGCGATCAGTTTCGACCTACGCTTCCGATATGACCGTCGGTGACGCGCCGCCCGCTCCCGCCGCCTTCAGGCGCGCGGTGGCGAGCATGCGCCCCGCGGAGGTCAGGCCCGAGATCGAGCTGGAGGACATCCCGGCCCCGCAGCGCCTGGCCCCCTATTCGGCCGCGATCGGCGCGTCGGTGTACCGCGACGACGACGAGCTCGCGGTCGGCCGCCTCATCGTGCTCTTCGACCCCGACGGCCAACGCGGCTGGGACGGCCAGTTCAGGCTCGTCGCCTACGTGCGAGCCGACATGGAGCCGGAGATCACCGAAGACCCGCTGCTCGGACCCGTCGCGTGGAGCTGGCTCACCGAGTCGCTCGACGCCCACGGCGCCGGCTACGCCGCCGCCGGAGGCACCGTCACCCGGGCGGTCTCCGAGGGCTTCGGCAACAAGGCCGAAGACCCGGTGACCACGGAGCTGGAGCTGCGCGCATCCTGGTCGCCGCTGCAGGAGGACCTCTCCGGCCATGTCGCCGCCTGGTGCGACCTGATGTGCCTTGCCGCGGGCATGCCACCCCTGCCACCCGACGTGGCGGCCCTGCCGCCGCGCCGTCGCGAAGATCCGGAGCCCTTCAGAACGTGACCGATGAGACGACCGTAGTCCCGCTGCTGGAACCTCGTGAGGGAATCCCACCCGTCGTCGAGGATCCGGCGGCTCTCGCGCGCGTGGTACGCGCCTTCGCCGAGGGCACAGGCCCCGTCGCCGTCGACGCCGAGCGCGCCTCCGGCTACCGCTACAGCGGCCGCGCCTATCTCGTCCAGCTGCGCCGCGCGGGCGCGGGAAGCGCCCTGATCGACCCCATCCGCTGTCCCGACCTGTCGGAGCTCGACGCGGCGCTCGCCGACGCGGAGGTGGTGCTGCACGCGGCCTCCCAGGACCTGCCGTGCCTGGCGGAGGTGGGCTTCCACCCGCGAGAGCTGTTCGACACCGAGCTGGCCGGTCGACTGCTCGGCTACGAGCGGGTCGGGCTCGGCCTGATGGTCGAGAACGTCCTCGGATTCAGGCTGGAGAAGGGCCACTCGGCCGCCGACTGGTCCACCCGACCTCTGCCGGAAGACTGGCTGCGCTATGCCGCCCTCGACGTCGAGGTCCTGATCGAGCTCCGCGACGTCCTGCACGAGGAGCTGATCTCCAGCGGCAAGCTGGAGTGGGCGCGGGAGGAGTTCGCCGCCGTGCTCGCACACAAGGCGCCGGCCCCGCGCTCCGACCCGTGGCGGCGAACCTCGGGGATCCACAAGGTCCGCTCGCTGCGCGGGCTGGCGGTGGTGCGGGAGCTGTGGACACTCCGCGACGAGCTCGCCCGCCAGTCCGACGTCGCCCCCGGCCGGGTCCTGCCCGACTCGGCGATCGTGACAGCCGCGCTTGAGCTGCCCCGCACCACCAAGGCGCTCACCGACATTCCCCCGTTCACCGGCCGCAGCGCCCGGCGGCACCTGCGCGACTGGCTGGCTGCGATCGGCACCGCCCGCTCACTGCCCGACTCGGAGCTGCCGCAGCCCAGCGCCCCCGGCGACGGGCCGCCACCGGCCAACCGGTGGATGGACCGCGACCCGGTGGCCGCCCGCCGGCTCGCCGCCGCCAGGGCCGTGGTGGCCGCGCTCGCCGACGAGCATCACATGCCCGCGGAGAACCTGATCCAGCCCGACGCGATACGCCGCCTGACCTGGGAGCCACCCCCGGTCATCAGTGACGAGAGCGTGGTCGCCCGGCTGCGTGAGCTGGGTGCCAGGGAGTGGCAGATCGGGCTGACGGCCCATCCGATCGCCAAGGCCCTGCTCCGTTTGGAGATCAAGGGTCAGGCGTGAGGCCCCCGCCCTTTACAAAGTAGATCACTTCCCGTTCCACTCCCGGGACCGGGCCGAGCACGTCCACACCGGCCCGGATCCCCGGCCTCGGGAACGCTCCAGGCCGGCTCAGTTCCGGCAGGCCGCGGAAAGAGGGCGTTCCGCCTCGTCGCTCTCGTCACCGGCCGGCTCCGGCCGCACGTAGGGGATGGCGCACCACACCGTCCGGCCCAGCCCGCGGCCGTGCTCGCGGGTCCCCCAGCGTCCACCGGAGAGCCGGTCGACGATGAGCAGGCCCCGACCGCGCCTGGCCTCGAAAGGCCGGCGCCACGAGATGTGCGGCGCACGAGAGGCGGAGCCGGGGTCGGAGACCTCGACGTGGACGGAGTCGTGGGTGGCGGTCAGGGTGAGACCGATCAGGTCGTCCACCAGGCCGGGGTCGGCGTGCTCCACGGCGTTCGCCAGCAACTCGGAGACCACCTGGACGACATCGGACAGCAGGACGTGGTCGGGACCGAGGGCCTCACGCGTCTCATGGCGGGCCCGTCCGACCGATTCGTAGGCGCTGTCCAGAAATACCTCCGTGAGTTTTCCCGTCTTCATGCCCGAAGCCCTCCACCTGGTTTCACGAATCGCCGTCTTCACATCCACCTTCGCGGGGAATCCCTTCGAAGAACGACTACCCTTCGTGTCCGGCTCGACACATGACAGCCCAGCGCTTCCCGGCATTTTCCGCGCGGCCGTCGAATAACCCGGGGCATTCACCCGCACCGGTCTCAATGTCGGCCTTTCATGAGGAATGCGATCCGATATGGAGTTCGGCGGACATTCAGTGCCACGGAATATCACGCAACCAAGATGATCATCCTCTTCGCGACGTCACGGCTCCGGAGGCCGGGCCCCCACCGCCACCGCCCCCGGGGGCTCGGGGACACCGGCCCCGGACTGCGGGGACGGCGGCCCCGAACAGGGCGGGGACGGCGGGGGCCGGCGGGGCGGGAGGCTCAGCAGCTCGCGAGCATGCTCTGCAGGGCGCTCTTCTCCGAGCTCTGCAGGGTCAGCTTCCAGTAGTACTTCACCTGGATCCACGCCCTGGCGTAGGTGCAGTGGAAGCTCGCCAGCGGTGGCCGCCACGTCGAGGGGTCCTGGTCGCCCTTGGCCTGGTTGACGTTGTCGGTCACCGCCCACAGCTCGGGCCCGCCCAGATCGTTCGCGTACTCCTGGCGCTGCGCGCTGGTCCACGCGTAGGCACCCGAACGCCACGCCTCGGCCAGCGGCACCATGTGGTCGATGTCGACGTCACTCGCGGCGGTCCAGGTGGCGCCGTCGAACGGGGAGTACCACCGGCCGGAGACGGCCGCGCAACCGGAGTCGACGACCACTCCCGTGCCGTCCCTTTTGAGCACCGTCTCCCTGGTGTTGCAGGAGCCGCTGATGGTGATCCAGTGATTGAACAACGACCGGCTGTAGGAGGACTGGTTCGTCTCCGCGGCGACGGTGAGCGTCGCGAGCCTGCTCGCGGCGGTGGCCGCGGAGGGAATGTTGGGCGGGGTCGCCGACGCCGCCCCTGTCGTCAGGGAGACGGCCAGGGAGACGGTGAGGAGAATCGGCGTGAGGGCAGCGGAAATCCCGGTGACGACTCGTTTCACGAGTGGCCCCTTCTGTCGCTCCACCTCGGCCAGTCGAGGGGTCTGGGCACGGCGAGAGGAGGACAGACGGAACGTCTCAACTCATGACAAATACGGAAATGTCATGCTTTGACGACGAGTCAGGACGTGCTTGGTCGGATACTGCCCTGATGCGCGCTCGGACGCGTTTCAGCTGCGATGACGTGGGACACGGAAAACGCGAGGCTCTCTTTCACCCGCCCTTTTCTCGCGAACGTGTTGTAAAGATCTCGTGAACGCCGGAATATCTCCGGGAAACGCCGGGAATCCTCCGGTCCGGACCTCAGGACCACCTCGGCGACCTCGCCCCGGCCCCGGCCGGCGTTCCCGCCCCGCGACTCCGAGGGGCACCGGCCGGCATCCCGCTCATCCGGACATCGCCCGGCGCTTGCCGCAGGCGGGACGACTGTCGTACGGTGGAAAGGAAAGCGCTTTCCTCAGAGGTCGGAGAAAGATGTCCCCGCAAAGCATCGGCGTGGTGATGAACGGCGTCACGGGCCGCATGGGCTACCGCCAGCACCTGGTCCGCTCTGTCCTGGCGATCAACGAGCAGGGCGGCGTGCCCCTGTCGGGCGGCGAGAGGGTCCTGCTCAGACCGGTGCTGGTGGGCCGCAACGCCGAGAAGTTGCAGAGGCTGGCCGACCACCACGACATCGAGTCCTGGACCACCGACCTCGACACCGCCCTCGCCGACGACGCCAACCTGATCTACTTCGACGCCCAGGTCACCCAGGCCCGCGTGAAGGCCGTGCTCGCGGCGATCGAGGCGGGCAAGCACGTCTACGCGGAGAAGCCGACCGCCGAGACGTACGAGGACGCGCTGGCGCTCGCCGAGGCCGCGACCGCCAGGGGGGTGAAGAACGGCGTCGTGCAGGACAAGCTCTTCCTTCCCGGCCTGCTCAAGCTCAGGCGCCTGATCGACGGCGGCTTCTTCGGCAGGATCCTGTCGGTGCGCGGCGAGTTCGGCTACTGGGTGTTCGAGGGCGACTGGCAGGAGGCGCAGCGCCCGTCGTGGAACTACCGCTCCGAGGACGGCGGCGGCATCGTCCTCGACATGTTCCCGCACTGGGCCTACGTGCTGGAGAACCTGTTCGGCCGGGTCACCTCGGTCTACGCCCAGGCCGTCACCCACATCCCCGAGAGGGTGGACGAGCGGGGTGAGACCTATCGGGCCACCGCCGACGACGCCGCCTACGGGGTGTTCGAGCTGGAGGGCGGGATCATCGCGCAGATCAACTCCTCCTGGAGCGTGAGGGTGAACCGCGACGAGCTGGTGGAGTTCCAGGTCGACGGCACGCACGGCAGCGCGGTCGCCGGTCTGCGCGACTGCCGGATCCAGCACCGCGCCGCCACTCCCAAGCCGGTGTGGAACCCCGATCTGCCCGCCACCGCCCGCTTCAGGGACGGCTGGCAGGAGGTGCCGGACAACACGGAGTTCGACAACGGCTTCAAGATCCAGTGGGAGCGGTTCGTCCGCCACGTGGCCGAGGACGCGCCCTTCCCCTACGACTTCGCCTCGGGAGCGCGCGGCGTCCGCCTCGCCGAGCTGGGCCTGCGCTCCTCCGCGGAGGGCCGCCGCCTGCCGGTGGAGCCGTGATGGCCGCGCCGAGGATCGCGCGGATCACGCTGCCCGGCGGGGAGCACACCCTGCGCGAGCCGGTCACCTGGAGCAGGCCCGCGGGCCCCGCCGTGAGCCGCGTCGTCTACGCCGCCGCCCACGTGGTCGCCGATCCCCTCGGCGACAACACCCCGGGCTCCCCCGCCGCCGTCGACTGGGACGCCACCCTGCGTTTTCGCCACCATCTGTGGTCGTACGGGCTGCGCGTCGCCGACGCCATGGACACCGCCCAGCGCAACATGGGGCTCGACTGGACGGCCACCCGCGAGCTGATCCGGCGCAGCGCCGCCGAGGCGAAGGCCTTCGGCGACCCGGCGGAGCTGGTGGCCTGCGGCGCGGGCACCGACCAGGCCCCGCACGCCCGGACCCTGGACGAGATCGTGGCGGCCTACACCGAGCAGATCGAGACCGTGCGGGACGCGGGCGCCGGGGTCATCGTGATGGCGAGCCGCCGGCTGGCCGCGATCGCGCGAGGTCCGGAGGACTACCACCGGGTCTACGGCGAGCTGCTCTCCGGGGTCGACCGCCCGGTGATCCTGCACTGGCTGGGCGAGATGTTCGACCCGAACCTGGCGGGCTACTGGGGCTCGCGCGACGTGGCCGAGGCGACCGCGTCGTTCCTCTCCCTGATCCGCGACCACGCGGCGAAGGTGGACGGGGTCAAGGTCTCGCTGCTGGACGCCGAGCACGAGATCGGGTTGCGCGCGGCACTGCCCGAGGGCGTACGGCTCTACACCGGCGACGACTTCAACTACCCCTCGCTGATCGCGTCGGGCAGCCACGCGCTGCTGGGGATCTTCGACGCGATCGCCCCCGCCGCCGCCGCGGCCCTGGAGGCACTCGACGCGGGCGACCTGCGACGGTACGACGAGATCATGGAGCCCACGGTCCCGCTCTCGCGGAAGATCTTCGAGGCGCCGACGTACAACTACAAGACGGGCATCGTCCTCCTCGCGTGGCTCAACGGCCACCAGGACGCCTTCAGCATGGTCAACGGCGCTCAGGCGGCCAGATCCCTGCCCCACCTGGCCGAGGTGTTCCGGCTGGCCGACCGGGCCGGGTTGCTGGCCGATCCCGAGCTGGCGGTCTCCCGGATGCGCTCCCTGCTGGCGGTGAACGGCCTGTGATCGCGCGAACGAGCCGTCTCTCGCTGAACCAGTGGACCACGAAACGGTGGTCGGTTGCCGAAGCCGTCGACGGGTGCGTGCGGCACGGCGTCGAGGCCATCGGCCTGTGGCGGCAGGACGTCGCCGCGGCGGGCCTGGAGGAGACCGTGAAGCTCGTCGCGGACGCCGGGCTGCGGGTGTCGTCGCTGTGCCGGGGCGGTTTCCTCACCTCGGGCGGACAGAACGCCCTGGACGACAACCGCAGGGCGATCGACGAGGCCGCGGCGCTGAACGCCGCCTGCCTGGTCATGGTGGTCGGCGGCCTGCCCGGCGTGGTGCCCGGCGAGCCACCCGGCACGATCTCCCGCGACCTGCCCGCGGCGCGGGAGCGGGTCGCCGAGGCACTGGCCGTGCTGGCACCGTACGCGGGCGAACGCGGGGTGAGGCTCGCCCTCGAACCACTGCACCCGATGTACTGCGCCGACCGGGCCGTGCTGTCCACCCTCGCCCAGGCACTCGACCTCGCCGAGGCGCACCCCTGCGAACAGGTGGGCGTCGTCGTCGACACCTTCCACGTGTGGTGGGACCCGCGGGTGCTTGAGCAGATCGCGAGGGCCTCGGACCGGATCGCGAGCTACCAGGTGTGCGACTTCCTGTCGCCGCTCCCCGCCGACGTGCTGCTCGGCCGGGGGATCATGGGTGAGGGCGTCATCGACTTCGCCCCGATGACCCGGGCGGTGGCCGAGGCGGGCTACACGGGGGACGTCGAGGTCGAGATCTTCAACGCCGAGGTGTGGGCGGCCGACCCCGACGAGATCCTGTCCAGGGTGAAGGCCGCCTTCGCCGAGTTCGTCGGGGGGTGACGGGCACTCTCCCGCCACGATTTTTCTGAGCGAAGGACCGTTCCAGCGGGAGGAAAAACGTATTCGCCGAGCCCGGATTACCGCTTCACGGTGGAGTGACGTGTCAGGTACTCGTACGGTAGGGACATGACGACCGCAGAAAGCGAAGCCCGCCCCGCCATACAGCGGCCGCCGGAACACGTGATGGCCGTGCTGGAGACGATCAGGGAGTGGGAGGCCGCCAACCCCGACTCCGCCCCCTCGGGCCAGGGAGAGGCGATTCTCTGGGCCCTGGGAAAGCGGGAGCAGGCGCCGATCAGCGGTCGTCCCTCCTCGGGATCCCCGCCCACCCTCGCGGAGGCGCGCGCCGAGATCGACGCCGCCGAGCGGGTTCCGCGCGAGGGCCGGGTCCTGCCGGCCGACGGGGTGATCAGCACCCTGAACTGGTTGATCGGCGCCAAGGACGGCCTGCCCATCCCCGGCCGCCGCTCCTCGGAAGGCTGGGGACACCTGGTCGGCGGGCGTGGCGTGATCCTGCGCACCGAGGACGAGATCGCCGCCGTCGCCGAGCTGGCCCGCCAGGGCCGGCCCAACGCCGCGGGCGAGTGGGAGAAGGAGTGGTGCGCGGGCACCGTCGCCGTGTGCGAATGGGTGCTCGGCACCCGCAGGAAGTCCCCGGTCCGCAACACGCCTCGCCCCATGCACGGACCGACCGGCCTCAACCTCGGCATGGAGGAGAGCGCGGCCGAGGACGTGTCCCGGCAGCTCGGCCGGGGGCGCCAGCACTCTCCCGGATACGGTGACGGGGTCATCAGGACGATCCGCTGGCTGCGCGGGCAGATCATGGTCCCGCCGGTCAACGAGCGGGGAAACCCCGTTCCCGGCATGCGCTGACCCCGCTCCCCCGCGTCTCCCTTCTCCCCACGTTTCGCCGCGTTTTCCCGCGACACACGATCGGCCCGGACCGCCCCAGGGGTGTCCGGGCCACCTGTCGTGTCACCCCGGGCCGTGGCCTCTGCCGTACCTCTCCGGGCCGTGGCCGCCTGTCATGTCGTCCCGGCTCCCGACCGCCTGTCATGTCATCCCAGGCCGCGGCTGCTCTCCCGGAGGATCACCTCACCGGTCACGGCCTCGGCCCGGACCTCCTCGGACGGGCCGAGGGCGAGCTCCAGCGCACGGGCGCCCATGTCGGCGAGCGGCAGCCGCACCGTGGACAGCGAGGGAACCAGGTCGCGCAGGGTGGAGATATCGTCGAACCCGGCCACGGACACGTCCTCGGGCACCCGGACGCCCCGGTCTCTGAAGGAGGCGAGGGCGCCCACCGCCATCACGTCGTTGACGGCGAAGACGCACGTGACCCCGGAGGTCCGGGTGGCCGCCGCGTAGCCGCCCTCCCGGTCGAAGGTGCCGTGCAGGACTCGCGGCGCGGGCAGGCCGAGCTCCTCCAGCGCGCCGGCGAAGCCCTCCACCCTGTCCCTGGGCGCGATCAGCCAGTCGGGCCCGGCGAGGATCGCGAAGTTCCGGTGCCCCAGCCCGGCGAGAGCGCGGGCCAGTTCGGCGGCGCCCCGGCGGTTGTCCGGCACCACCGTGTCGACGCCGAGCAGATCCTGGCCCACGCAGGCGACCCGGCCCCCGGACTCCCGGTAGCGGTCGAGCTCCGCCCGGAGCCTCTGGGTCGTCCGCGGGTCGGTGACCCGGGAGCCGACGAGCAGCACGGCACGGACCCGCTGCGCGTTGAGCGTCGAGACATAGGCGATCTCCCGCTCGGGGTCACGGTGGGTGGTGCCGATCATGACCATGAGCCCCTGGCTCTCGGCGACCCGCATCGCCCCGTCGGCGATCGCGGCGAAGTAGGGGTCGGTGAGGTCGTGGACGACCAGGCCGATCACGTTGCTCGCACCCCTGGCGAGGGTCTGCGCGGCCACGTTGGTGCGGTATCCCAGCTCGGCGGCGGCCAGCTCCACCTTGGCCCGCAGGGGTGCGCCCACCTGCCGGGTGCTGCCGTTGAGCACCCGTGACGCCGTGGCGAGCGAGACGCCCGCATGCCGGGCGACATCCTCAAGCGTGACCACCGACAACCTCCTGGAAAGCGTTTTCCAAAGTCTGTCAGAGTTACCCTCGCCCCGCACCCCGGACACGGGCCCGCGAGGTGGGGCGTGAGCCCGCACACTCCTGGGGACAACTTACCCACCTCCCGTCCACCCGGCCGCACCAAACCTTGTTACTGACGAGTAGCATGGTGGGGAAGCCATCCAGCAACGAGGAGCGAACCCGTGCCTTCGTCTCGTGACGTCGTATTCGTCGACGGTGTGCGCACACCATTCGGCAGGTCGGGCCCCAAGGGCCTGTACGCCGAGACGCGCGCCGACGACCTGGTGATCCGCGTCATCCGCGAGCTGATCCGGCGAAACCCGAATCTGCCTCCCGAGCGCGTCGACGAGGTGGCCATCGCGGCCACCACGCAGATCGGCGACCAGGGCCTCACCCTCGGCCGCTCCGCCGCGATCCTGGCCGGGCTGCCCAAGACCGTGCCCGGCTACTCGATCGACCGTATGTGCGCGGGCGCGATGACCGCGGTGACCTCGGTCGCCGGCGGCATCGCCTTCGGCGCCTACGACGTCGCGATCGCCGGTGGCGTCGAGCACATGGGCCGCCACCCCATGGGCGAGGGCGTCGATCCCAACCCCCGGTTCCTGGCCGAACGGCTCGTGAACGAATCCGCCCTCGTCATGGGCATGACCGCGGAGAACCTCCACGACCGCTACCCCTCCATCACCAAGGACCGCGCGGACGCCTTCGCCCTCGCCTCCCAGGAGAAGGTCGCCAAGGCGTACGCCGACGGCAGGATCCAGCAGGACCTGGTCCCGATGGCGACCAGGTCCGCCGAGAAGGGCTGGGGGCTGGCCACGGCCGACGAGGCCCCCCGCCCCGGCACCACGCTGGAGGGCCTCGCCGGGCTGAAGACCCCGTTCCGCCCGCACGGCCGGGTCACCGCGGGCAACGCCTCCGGCATCAACGACGGCGCCACCGGCTGCGTCGTGGCCGCCGCCGACGTCGCCGAAGAGCTCGGCCTCGCGCCGAAGATGCGCCTGGTCTCGTACGCCTTCGCGGGCGTGGACCCGGAGGTGATGGGTGTCGGGCCGATCCCGTCCACCGAGCGGGCCCTGCGGCTGGCCGGGCTCTCCGTCTCCGACATGGGACTGTTCGAGATCAACGAGGCGTTCGCCGTGCAGGTGCTGGCGTTCCTCGAACACTTCGGCATCGCCGACGACGACCCCCGGGTGAACCCCTACGGCGGCGCCATCGCCTTCGGCCACCCGCTCGCCTCCTCCGGGGTGCGTCTGATGACGCAGCTCGCCCGCGAGTTCGGGGAGCGCCCCGACGTCCGCTACGGCGTGACCACGATGTGCGTGGGCCTGGGCATGGGCGGAACGGTCATCTGGGAGAACCTCGGCTGGGAGGGCGAGAAGTGACGGACAACAAGACGAACAGCGAGACGGACATCACGCGGCTCTTCGCCGACGAGGTCGTCACCCGGGCGGCCGTGCGCGACGTGGAACTGCCCTACGGGGCGGGCACCATGGCCCTGATCACGCTGGACAACGGCTTCGATCACACCAAGCCTTCGACGTTCGGCCCCGCCGGGCTGACCTCGCTGGGCGAGGCCCTGGACGCGGTCGCCGCACGCGGCGACCTGGCGGCCGTGGGTGTCGTCGGCAAGCCGTTCGTCTTCGCCGTCGGCGCCGACCTCAAGGGCGCCGCGCTGGTCTCCGAGCGCGAGCAGGCGCTGCTGATCGGCAGGCTGGGGCACGACGTGTTCCGCCGTCTCGGCGAGCTGGACGTGCCCTCGTTCGCGTTCGTCAACGGCGCGGCCATGGGCGGCGGCCTGGAGGTCGCGCTGCACTGCACCTACCGGACCATCTCCTCGGGCGTGGCCGCGGTGGCACTTCCCGAGTGCTTCCTCGGCCTGGTCCCCGGCTGGGGCGGCACCCAGCTGCTGCCCCGGCTGATCGGCCCGGCCGCGGCCGTCAAGCTGATCGTCGAGAACCCGCTCGCGCAGAACCGCATGATCAAGGGCGGGGAGGCGTTCGCGCTCGGCGTCGCCGACGCGATGTTCGAGCCCGCCGACTTCCTGGAGGAGTCGCTGCGCTGGGCCGCCCAGGTGCTGCGCGGCGAGGTGACGGTCTCCCGCACCGACCACACCGGGGACGACTGGGCCAAGACGGTCGCCGACGCGCGCTTCCTGCTCGACATGAGGCTGCACGGCGCCTCCCCGGCCCCCTACCGGGCGCTGGAGCTGGTCGAGCTGGCCCGCACCGCGTCGCGCGACGAGGGGGTCGCCGCCGAGGACGAGGCCCTCGCCGACCTCCTCATGGGCGACGAGCTTCGCGCCGGCCTGTACTCCTTCGACCTGGTCCAGCGGCGGGCCAAGAAGCCCGCGGGCGCCCCCGACAAGGCGCTGGCCCGCAAGGTGACCAAGATCGGCGTCGTCGGCGCGGGCCTGATGGCCTCGCAGATGGCGCTGCTGTTCGCGCGCCGCCTGGAGGTCCCGGTCGTGCTGACCGACCTCGACCAGGACCGCCTCGACAAGGGCGTGGGATACGTCCACGCCGAGGTGGACAAGCTGCTCGGCAAGGGGCGCCTCTCCGCCGACCAGGCCAACCGGCTCAAGGCCCTGGTGACCGGCTCGCTGACCAAGGACGCGTTCGCCGACGCCGACTTCGTCATCGAGGCGGTCTTCGAGGACATGAAGGTCAAGCGGAAGGTGTTCGCCGAGGTGGAGGAGGTCGTCTCCGCCGAGTGCGTGCTCGCCACGAACACCTCCTCGCTGTCGCTGACCGAGATGGCCTCGGGGCTGCGCCACCCGGAGCGCGTCGTGGGCTTCCACTTCTTCAACCCGGTCGCGGTGATGCCGCTGCTGGAGATCGTGCGGGGAGCGAAGACCGACGACGCGACGCTCGCCACGGCCTTCTCCGTCGGACGGTCGCTGAAGAAGTCGTCCGTGCTGGTCAAGGACGCGCCCGCGTTCGTGGTCAACCGCCTGCTGACGCGCTTCATGGGCGAGGTCATCGGCGCCGTCGACGAGGGCACCCCGCTTGAGGTCGCCGACCACGCGCTGGACGGGCTGGGCCTGCCGATGACCCCGTTCGCGCTGCTGCAACTCGTCGGCCCCGCCGTGGCGCTGCACGTCGCCGAGACGATGCACGAGGCCTTCCCCGCCCGCTACGGGGTGTCGGAGAACCTCGCCCGGCTCGTCGCGGCGGGCAGGCCCGGTGTCTACGCGCCGGACTTCTCGCTGGACCCCGAGGCGGTCGCCCTCTTCGCCGGCGGCACCTCCCCGTCGACGGCGGAGGAGGTGCGGCTGCGGGCGCTGCGGGCGCTGGCCGAGGAGATCCGCCTCATGCTCCAGGAGGGCGTGGTCTCCGCTCCCCAGGACATCGACCTGTGCATGATCCTCGGTGCGGGCTGGCCGTTCCACCTGGGCGGCGTCACCCCGTACCTGGACCGGACGGGCATCGCCGAGCCGCGATTCCTGCCGCCGGGCGTGGCCTCGGTCCCCGCCTGACGTCTCCTTCTCGCGGCCCCTTCCCTCGGGAACGGGCCGCGAGAAGGAGATCACCGCGAGTGCTCCGAGAGCCTGCTGTGCCGGTAGCCGTACCCGAAGTAGAGCAGGATCCCGAGCAGCATCCACACCACGAACCTGAGCCAGGTCTCCACGGGGAGGTTGAGCATCAGGTAGACGCAGGCGAGCACCGACAGGACGGGAACCAGCGGCACCAGCGGGGTGCGGAAGGAACGCGGCAGGTCGGGGCGGGTGCGGCGGAGGATGACCACCGCGATCGAGACCATCACGAACGCGAAGAGCGTGCCGATGTTGACCAGCTCGGCGATGGTGGACAGCGGCACCAGCCCGGCCAGGGCCGCGACGACGACGCCCATCATGATGGTGATGACGTAGGGGGTCCGGTATTTGGGGTGCACCTTGGCCAGCCCGCTCGGCAGCAGGTGGTCGCGGCACATGGCGAACATCACCCGCGACATGCCCATCATGAGGATCATCACGACCGTCGTGAGACCGGCCAGCGCGCCGACGCTGATCAGCGACGCGGCCCACGTCTGGCCGACCGCCTTGAACGCGTCGGCGAGCGGCGCCGCCTCGCTGAGCTGACCGTAGGGCTGCATTCCGACGACGACCAGGGAGACCGCGACGTACAGCGCCGTGCAGATGGCGAGCGAGGACAGGATGCCGATGGGCAGGTCCCGCTGCGGGTTGCGTGTCTCCTCCGCCGCGGTGGCGACCACGTCGAAGCCGATGTAGGCGAAGAACACGATGGCCGCGGCACTGAAGATGCCCAGCACCCCGTACGCCACCGGGCTGATCCCGAACAGCACCTGGATCAGCGGCGCGGACAGCCCCTCCACGGCCGGGGTCGCCTTCGACGGCGGGACGAACGGCGAGTAGTTGGCGCCCCTGACGAAGAACAGCCCGGCCACGACGACCAGCAGGATCACCGCGAGCTTGATCGTGACGATGATCAGGTTGAACCGGGACGACAGCTTGATCCCGACGACCAGGATCGCGGTGAGAACCAGCACGATCAGCGCGGCGGGCAGGTTGAACGCCGCCCCCTCCCCCGCGATCGTCTCCGGCAGTGTCATCCCCAGGGACGCCAGCAGCGAGGTGAGGTATCCCGACCAGCCGACCGCGACGACCGCGGCGCCGAGCATCATCTCCAGCGTGAGGTCCCAGCCGATGATCCAGGCGGGAAACTCACCGAGGGTGGCGAACGCGAAGGTGTAGGCGGATCCCGCCACCGGGACGGTGGAGGCGAACTCGGCGTAGCAGAGCGCCGCCAGCGCGCAGACGATGCCCGCGACCACGAAGGACAGTGCCACCGCGGGCCCTGCCATCTCCCTCGCGACCCGGCCGGTGAGTACGAAGATGCCGGTGCCGATGACGACGCCGATCCCGAAGACGGTGAGGTCCAGCGCGCTGAGGTCCTTGCGCAACCGGTGTTCCGGTGCCTCGGTGTCCGAGATCGACTGCTCCACCGACTTGACGCGCAAGACCCCCATGGCCCCTCCTCGACCGCCGGTTCTGTGTCGCAGGTCACATGCCCATTGGATCGGCGGACGAACGGCGAACCTCAAGGTTGTTTCAAAGTCGGGGTTGTCTAGGGGAAGGTCCCCGATGCCGTCCGCCGCTCCCGGCCGCGATCCTGGGGACATGCTCCTGGACATGCTGCAGTCGTCGTCTCCGTACCTGGTCGGCTCGATACTCCTCGCGGTGCTGACGGTGGCGGGCTCGCTGATACCCGGGGTCGCGGCGATCCTCGTGGCGGGGGCGGCGCTGACAGGTCCGTGGGAGATCGCGGCGGTGGCGGCCGCCGGGTGCGCCGGGTACGCCCTGTACGCCACCGGAGGCTGGCTCGTCGGCCGCCGGTACGGATCGCGGCTGCGCCTGAGCGGCCTCGGACGCAGGATCGGCGAACGGCGCTGGTCGCGGGCCGAGCGGCTGGCCACGAGCGCCGGTGCCGACACTGGCACTGGCAACGGCCCGGCCCTGGCGGCCGCCCCCTTCCTGCCCGTGACCGGCTCGCTCACCCCGATCGTCGCCGGGGCCCTGAGCGTGCCGTACGCGCGCTTCATCCGCTGGACCCTCGCTGGCGGCGCGGCCTGGGTGACCGTCTACCTGTGGCTGGGCTCCCTCGCGAGTGAGGCCCTGCAGCAGAACCGGCATCTGCTGGTGCCGATCCTCGGGTGCGTGGCGGTCGTGGTCGCGAGCCTCGTCGTGATCAACCACCGTGCCCGCCCGGCGCGCGAGGCGGCGGGCACGGGTGACGCCGACGGCTCGGGCCACACGACCGGCTCCGGCGACGCGAGCGAGCGGATCCCCGGTTGACCCGGATCGGCGCGGGCTACCGGGGATCCGCACGGTGGAGGTACCGCGCGGACGGAGGGGACGCGGTTCAGCGGCTCGGGTGCTCCTCCAGGTCCGCGGAGCGCTTCGCGATCGCCTCGGTGATCTGACGGGCGATGTCCTGCGAGGTCAGGCCGATCTCGCTGAGGATCTTCGGGCGCTTGGCGTGGTCGAGGAAGCGCTGCGGGATGCCGTACGTGCGGACCGGCACGTCCACGTCGGCGTCACGCAGCATGCGGGCGACCGCGTCGCCGACCGCGCCGACCCTGCCGTTGTCCTCGACCACCACGACCAGCTTGTGAGCGCGGGCGGCCGGCACCAGGGCCTCGTCCAACGGCTTGACCCAGCGCGGGTCGACCACCGTGGCGGAGATGCCCTGGGCGTCGAGCAGGTCGGCGGCCTCCAGGCACAGCTCGGCCATCGGCCCCACGGACACGAGCAGCACGTCGGGGTCGCCCGCGCGCAGCACGTCCATCCCGCCGAGGCGTCCGACCGCCTCGGTCTCGACGGCCACCGCCCCCTTGGGGTAGCGCACGACGCTCGGGCCGTCGTCGATCTCCACGGCCTCGGCCAGCAGCTCGCGCAGGCGGGGCTCGTCGCGGGGAACGGCGACCGACAGGCCCGGGACGACCTGCAGGATCGACAGGTCCCACATGCCGTTGTGGCTGGCGCCGTCGTCGCCGGTGACGCCTGCCCGGTCGAGCACGACCGTGACCGGGAGCCGGTGCAGGGCGACGTCCATCAGGAGCTGGTCGAAGGCCCGGTTGAGGAAGGTGGCGTAGACGGCCACCACCGGGTGCAGACCGCCGAGCGCCAAACCGGCGGCGCTGGTCAGGGCGTGCTGCTCGGCGATACCGACGTCGTAGAGACGGTCGGGGTAGGCCTCGGAGAACGGGATGAGGCCGGTGGGGCCGAGCATCGCGGCGGTGATCGCCACAATGTCGCGCCGCTCGGCGCCCAGGCGCACCATCTCCTGGCCGAAGACGTTGGTCCAGCCGTGCGGCTTCGGCTTCTCCTCACCGGTGAGCGGGTCGAAGACGCCCGGCGAGTGGAAGCAGTCCTCGTCGTGGTTCTCCGCCGGTGAGTAGCCGAAGCCCTTCTTGGTGAGCACGTGCACGATGACCGGGCGGCGGAAGTCGCGGGCCCTGCGCAGTGCGGACTCCACGGCCTGCTCGTCGTGGCCGTCGACGAGGCCGATGTACTTCAGGCCGAGGTCCTCGAACATGACCTGCGGGGCGAGGACGTCCTTGAGGCCCTTCTTGACGCCGTGCAGGGCGTCGTAGACGGGGGCGCCGACCACGGGGACCCTCGTCAGGTTGCCCTTGACGAACTCGAGCACGTCCTCGTAGCGCTGATCGGTGCGCAGGGAGGCCAGGTGCGAGGCGAGTCCGCCGATGGTCGGCGAGTAGGAGCGGCCGTTGTCGTTGACCACGATGATCAGTGGCAGGTCCTTGCGCGCCGCGATGTTGTTGAGCGCCTCCCAGGCCATACCGCCGGTGAGCGCCCCGTCCCCGATCACCGCGACGACCGTGCGGTCGACCTCGCCGCGCAGCCGGTACGCCTTGGCCAGGCCGTCGGCGTACGACAGCGCGGTCGAGGCGTGCGAGTTCTCGATGATGTCGTGCTCGGACTCGGCCTGGCTCGGGTAACCCGACAGGCCGCCTTCCTGGCGAAGCGTGTCGAACTGCCCGGCCCGGCCGGTGAGCATCTTGTGGACGTACGCCTGGTGACCGGTGTCCCACAGGATGCGGTCGTGCGGCGAGTCGAAGACCCGGTGCATCGCGATCGTCAGCTCGACGACGCCGAGGTTGGGACCGAGGTGGCCGCCGCTGCGGGCGGTGGAGGCGATCAGGAGGTCCCTGATCTCTGCGGCGAGGACCGGTAGCTCGTCCGCCGCCAGGCGCTTGAGGTCCTCTGGCCCCTTGACCGACTCCAGAAGATTTCCAGGCTGCCCGGTCCGCTCGCTCACGGAATCATCCCCTCTGTCCAGTCAACGTCACGACGAGTCTAGTTGCGATGGGGGACGCAACCCCCAGGAGCGGCGATTCTGCACGTTTTATCCACAGTTGCAATAACCTTTGCCTCACCATGAAAACTCTCCCCTTTAGGCAACTATCATCGCTTGTTGCCGTCTCGTTGACGTTTGCCCTGGTGATGACCCTGGACACAGCCGGCGCCTCCGCCTCGTCGGCCACCGCGACCTTGGCCTCGCAGCAGGTCGCGCCGACCGTCGAGACGGCACAGGGTACGGCCACCTCCGCGGGGAGGCAGGCGCCCCCGCGCGGCCGGGCCGCCGCGACGGCGAGCCCTCTTTACCGCACCGGCACCCTGCCCACGATGCGTTGCCAGGCCGGACAGATCCGCGCGGGGAGCGCGGCCTCCTACCGGACCTTCGTCACCAAGACGGTTCGCTGTCTGAACCGGGCCTGGAAGACCCAGTTCAAGAAGACGAACCTGTCGTTCTCCCACCCCAACCTCCGCTTCTCCTCCACCACCAAGGTGACCACCCCCTGTGGTCGGTGGCCCAGCAGCGCCGGGGGGATGTACTGCTCCAGCAACCGCACCATCTACATCGGTGTCACGCGTGAGGTCCTGAAGAACCCCTTCGTGCCCAACCACGCCCAGTTCATCGCCCACGAGTACGGCCACCACGTGCAACACCTCGCGGGGATCATCAACTACTACAGCAGCAGCATCTGGCGGGCCTCCTCGTCCACCAAGCTCGCCTTCTCCCGCCGCCTCGAACTGCAGGCCGACTGCCTCGGCTCCGCCTTCCTGCGTCAGGCCGCCGACGACCTCCCGGTCGATCCGGCGCACTGGGACGCGATGGTCAGCTGGGTCCGCGACAACGGGCACAAGAACTGGCCCAAGAACGACCACGGCAAGGGCCGCAGCCAGGCCTACTGGATGGAGCGCGGCTTCAACGCGGGCTCCCCTTCCGCCTGCAACACCTGGTCGGCCCCGACCGGTCGCGTCGCCTGACCCCGGCACACCCCGCACCACCTGACCCTCGGCACGAACCCCGCGATATGCGGCCATGCTTTCCAAGCATGGCCGCATATCGGCTTTACCCCCTCTTGAACCTTCCCTAGGGTTGGGCATCATGCGCATCCCCCTTATCGCACTGCTCTCCGGCGTGCTCGTGAGCACGCTGCTCGCCGGTACGGCGGGCGCGGAGATCAGCGGCGGGCGGCTCGCGCCCGTGCCCACGGGCCAGGCCGCCCTGACCGCCAACCCGATCTACAAGACGGGCAAGCTCGAACCGGACGCCTGCCCTGAGCAGCCGGTCTACAACGACGACCGGGAGAGCGCGGAGATCTATCTCGACTTCGCCCTGGACTGCCTCAACGAGGGCTGGGAGTACCAGTTCGCCAAGGTGAAGCTGCCCTTCTCCAAGCCCAGGTTCGCGGTCACCTCGCGCATCGGCGTCCCGACCGGCTGCGGCAAGTTCCCCAAGGACGCCCAGGCGGTCTACTGCCCGGCGAACAAGAAGATCACCTTCTACCTCAACAAGGACATCCTCTCCCAGGCGACCGAGCTGTTCCTGCTGCAGACCCTGGCCCACGAGTACGGCCACCACGTCCAGCAGCTCTCCGGGATCATGACGGCCTTCGCCTCACGGGACTACAAGAACGAGAAGGCGGTGCTGCGCGAGCTGCGCAAGATCGAGCTCCAGGCCGAGTGCCTGAGCGGCGCCTTCATCGGCAGCATCTGGCACTCCCTGAACCGTGAGGAGTCGGACTTCAAGTACGTCCTGAGCGCCGCCTACAGCACGGCCACCCACGGGACCGCCAAGAACGTCGCCTACTGGGTGACCCGCGGTTTCGACCAGGAGACCCCCGGCTCCTGCAACACCTTCTCCGCCCCCAGGTCCAAGGTCGCCTGACCCCCTCCCCCTTCTTCTCGCGACCACCCGCCGCCGTTCCCGCGAACACGCGACGGGTGGTCGTTCTTTTCCTCCCGGTGTAAGCCACATCCTCCGGGGGTGCGAAACCCACCCCCTGCCACCGGCCGACGCGAGACAACCGCAGAACGCGAACACGAGTGGCGACGAACCCATGACGTTCAGTAGTCTGGCGACGCCGCCTGAACACCCCTCCCCGTGAGCGCCCTCCACGCCAAGGAGCCAGGTCCGGTCCCCCCGCTGGTACACAGGGCAAGGAGAAAGACGATTGGACACGACCGACATCCGCTTGCGCGTCCTGGAGACAGACGTGGCCGCGCTCCGCGCGCAGAGCCAGGAGAGCAAGGTGATCAACGCAGGGATCCTGGATGTCCTGAAAGACCTGCGAACCGTGACAACGGAACTCTGGACGGAGATGACCGGCTTCCGCACGGAGATGACCGGTTTCCGTACGGAACTCACAGGCTTCCGCACGGAACTGGACGAGCTCCGCACCGGCCAGGACAGTCTCCGGGCAGAGGTGGCCGGCCTCCGCACGGACATGACCGGCCTCCGCACGGACATGACCGACCTCCGCACGGACATGACCGACCTCCGCACAGAGATGACCGACCTCCGCACCGGCCAGGACGAACTGCGCGCCGAGATGCGCACCGGCCACGCCGAGCTCCGCGAGGAGATCTCCGTGGTCAAGCGCTCCGTCGGAAACCTCGAGCTCTCCATGAAGCGCGTCGAGGGTGACGTCGCCGAGCTCAAGGCCGGTCACATCGAGCTGCGCCACCTGGTCGCGGACCTCGTCAAGTAACACCCGCACCGCCGCCGGCACCCGTGGCCCCGGGTGCCGGCGGCCCGGCTTCCGTGAGTCATCCGACCCCACCCCGGGTCACACGATCGGCGCTCTACCCTTTGCGGGCGAGCAGGTGGATCTCCTGGAACTGCCGTCGGTCGGTGGGCTGAGGCTGACGCACCATCCGGCCCACCTCGGCGAGCCCGGACTCGCGCAGCGTCGCGGCGAGGTGATCCGGCCACCACCGGTAGGCCGGTGCGACCGCGTGGTCGAAGACCTGTGTCGGGTGAGACGGATCATCGCTCGCCGAAAAGCCGATCAGAAGGTGACCGCCGGGTGCCAGCACGCGGTGGAACTCCGCCAAGATGACGGGGAGTTCTCGCGGTGGCGTGTGGATGACGGACCACCGTGAGAGTACGCCGCCCAGCACGCCGTCGGCGATGTCCAGCGCGGCCATCGAGCCCACATCGAACCGCAGGCCCGGATAGGCGTGCCGAGCCAATTCGATCATCGCGGGGGACGTGTCAACACCGAACACCGCCAGTCCCAGCTCATCCAGATAAGCAGTGATGTGGCCGGGTCCGCACCCCAGGTCCGCGACCTGACCGTCGCCGCTCGCGCCCACAACCTCGGCGAAGGCACCCAGGATCGCGCGGTCCATGGGCCTGTCACGCAACTCTTCGCGGAACAACTGCGCGTACAGGGGGGCGGCGGCATCGTAGGCCGCACGGGTGGCATCGAGGACATCGTGTTCAACCATGCCCGCGACAGTAGTTCCTGGCACCCAGGCAAGCCCGCGACGGCGCGGCGCCCGGTGGCGGTTTCCCCGGCAGTTCGGATGGGGGCCGAAAGTTTCAGTGCCGTCCTGGCGTTTCCCCACCCCGGAAAGCGCTTGCTTGACACCCCGGGCCCCGGACCCAAAGCTGCGCGGAGCGCTCCCATGGCGTGTGGGGGCGCGCATGAGCTCCCACACGCATCGGAGGGAACCAACGTGCGCCACAGAAAAGCGCTGCTGTCGGCCACGGCCGGGGTGCTGGTCGCGGGCCTCGGCCTGGGCCACCTCACCGGCCTCGCCGGCGCCGCCGTCACGGGCCCGGCCTTGAGCGTCGACCTGACCGACCGGCACGCGATCAGCCCCGACATCTACGGCATGAACTTTGCCGACGAGTCGCTCGCCCGCGACCTGCGGCTGCCGATCCACCGCTGGGGCGGCAACCACACAACCCGCTACAACTTCCGCAACGACACCACCAACCGGGCCTCGGACTGGTACTTCGAGAACATCCCCAACGACAACCCCAGCCCCGACGACCTGCCGGACGGCTCGGAGACGGACAGGTTCGTCGAACGGAACAGGGCGACCGGCACCCAGAGCATCCTCACCGTGCCGCTGCTGGGTTGGGTGGCCAAGGAACGGGCCAAGGCGTGCGGGTTCAGCGTCGCCAAGTACGGCGAGCAGCAGTCCGTCGACCCGTGGGCCACCGACTGCGGCGACGGCAAGAAGCCCGACGGCACGCCGATCACCGGCAACGACCCGGAGGACACCTCCGTCGAGGTCGGCCCGCAGTACGTCAAGGACTGGATCGCCCACCTCAAGGGCAGGTACGGCTCCGCCGCCACCGGCGGGGTGAAGTACTACAACCTCGACAACGAGCCCGACCTGTGGCACTCCACCCACCGGGACGTGCGCTCCACGGGACTGGGCTACGACGAGCTGCGCGACCGCACCTACGAGTACGCCGCCGCGATCAAGGAAGCCGACCCGGGTGCCAAGACCCTCGGCCCGGTTGGCTGGGGCCTGAACTCGATCTTCTACTCCGGCCTCGACCAGGACACCTGCAGCAGGACGGGCTGCTGGAGCGACCCGCCCGACCGGGCGGCACACGACGGCGTCCAGCTGGGCCCGTGGTACCTGCAGCAGATGAGGGCCTACGAGCAGAAGCACGGCACACGCATCCTCGACTACTTCGACATCCACATCTACCCGCAGCAGGCCGGCGTGCACAACCAGGACGCCGGTGACGCCGCCACCCAGGAGCGTCGGCTGCGCTCCACCCGGCAGCTGTGGGACCCGGCCTACGTCGACGAGAGCTGGATCAACCAGCCGGTGCGGATGATCCCCCGGATGCGCGAGCTGGCCGCCCAGCACTACCCGGGCACCAAGGTCGCCATGACCGAGTACAGCTGGGGCGCCTACGGCCACATCAACGGCGCGCTGGCCCAGGCCGACATCCTGGGCATCTTCGGCCGCGAGCGTCTCGACCTGGCCACGCTGTGGACGGCGCCCGAGCCCACCCAACCGGTGGCGCACGCCTTCCGGATGTACCGCAACTACGACGGCGAGGGCGGCGCGTTCGGAGAGACCTCGGTCAGGGCGGCCAGTGCCGACCAGGGCAGGCTGGCCGTCTACGCCGCCGAGCGCGCTTCCGACGAGGCGCTCACCCTCGTCGTGGTCAACAAGACCGGCGAGGAGCTGACCAGCGACGTCGCGATCGCCGGCCGCACCGGCTCGTCGACCGCCCAGGTCTACCGTTACGGCGCCGCCGACCTGACGGCCATCCAGCGGGCCGCCGACCAGCCTGTGGGCGCGGACGGCTTCACCGGTACCTTCCCGGCCAACTCCATCACCACCGTCGTCATCCCGCCGGGCGGCACCGACCCCACACCCACCCCGACCCCCACGCCCACGCCGACCCCCTCAGCCTCCTGCAAGGTCACCTACACCGTCGTCAACCAGTGGCAGGGCGGCTTCCAGGCCGGTGTGAAGATCACCAACCTGGGCACCACCCCGGTCAGCGGCTGGAAGGTCGGCTGGACCTTCGCAGAAGGCCAGAGGGTCACCCAGTCCTGGAACGGCACCCACGCCCAGAACAGCGCGGCCGTCACCGTCACCAACGCCTCCTGGAACGGCACCCTCGCCGCGGGCGGCGGCAGCGCCGAGTTCGGCTTCCTGGCGAGCCTGACCGGAACCGCCAACGACAGACCCACCGCCTTCACCCTCAACGGCACCCCCTGCTCCACCGCCTGACCAGCCAGTTTTCCGCACAACGGGTCCGTCGGCCGATCTCGCTCGGAGAGGGGAACCCGCGTGGGGTCAGGAACCGGCGCGGGCGAGGACTTCGAGGGGGTCGGCGAGGACCTGGGAGAAGGCCAGTTCGGCGGCGCCGACGAGAGTGGCGTCATCGCCGAGGGCCGAGGTGCGCAGGCGCAACTGCTCACGGCACGGAGGCAGGGCGTCGAGGGCGAGGCGGCTGCGCACCTGTGCGGCGGAGCCGAGGTAGATCTCCCTGAGCGTGCCCCCGAAGACGACCATGTCGGGGTTGAACAGGTTGACGAGGTTGGAGACGCCCAGGCCGAGCCAGTCGCCGACGCGGCTCAGCGCCGCCTGCGCGACGACGTCTCCGCGGTCGGCGGCGTCGACCGCGGCGCGGACGGCGTCCCTGCCGACCTGGGAGCCGAAACGGCCGGCGGCCTCCAGGAAGGCGCGCTCTCCGACCTCCGCCTCCAGGCACCCGTGCGAGCCGCACCCGCAGAGGCGGCCCTTGTCGGGGTTGACGATCATGTGTCCGACCTCGCCGCCGAAGCCCAGGTGGCCGCCGAGCAGCTGACCGTTGACGATCACTCCCCCGCCGATGCCGACGTCACCGTGGAGGTAGACGAGATCGCGGCAGCCGACACCGACACCTCGGGTCTGCTCGGCGAGGGCGGCGAGGTTGGCGTCGTTGCCGACGGTGACCGGCAGGCCGAGAGCGAGCCGGCGGGCCATCTCGTCGGCGAACGGCACGTCCTCCACGGTGACCATGTTGGGACCGAACCTGACGACCCCGTCGCCGCGGCCCACTCCCCCGGAGAACGCCGCCGCCACCCCGACGCACACCGTGTCCGGCCGTGTTTTGCGGTGCATCTGCCGGGCGAAGGCGGCGAGCGGACCGACGATCTCCTCAAGGGAGAAGTCCCCGCGCCGCCGTACCGTCTCGCGGCGGTCGAGGATGGTGCCGCCCAGACCGACGCGGGCGGCGACCAGCCGGTCGACGCCCACGTCGAAGGCGAACACGTAGACCCGCGCCGACTCGGGGCGGACCACCAGGGACGGACGTCCCGCCCTGCCCGTCTCCCTGGGGAGCTCCTCCCTGACCAGCCCGGCGGCGGTCAGATCGGCGGTGAGGGCCATGATGGTGCTGCGGTTGAGGCCCATCCGGTTGGTGAGTTCCGCACGCGAGGTGGGCCCGCTCAGATGGACGTGCCGGAGCAGGGCCCCAAGGTTGTGACGCCTGATCTCCTCTTGGGAGGGACCTGCCCGCATGGCGTGGTGTTCCTTCGGTGAATCGGAGTCGCTGGTCACCTTAGGCCGGTGGCGGCCGCCCGCTTGCGAGACAGGGCGTCCACCACGGCGGCGAGCAACAGGACAGAGCCGGTCACCATGAACTTCACACCGGAGCTGTAACCCATCAGGCCCATACCGTTCTCGATGACCGCGACCACGGCGCCGCCGAGGATGGCGTCCAGCACCCGGCCCTTGCCGCCGAACAGGCTGGTGCCGCCGATGACGGCTGCGCCGACAGCGTAGAGCAGCACGTTGCTGCCACCGGTGTTGGGGTCGACGGAACTGGCCCGCGAGGCGGCGATGACGCCGCCGACCGCGGCCATGGAAGAGCAGATCATGAAGGCGCTGATCTTCATCCGGTCGACGTTGATACCCGCCCGGCGCGCGGCCTCGGCGTTACCGCCGACCGCGTACAGATGCCGGCCGTACGCCGTGCGGCGGAGCACGAACGTCAGGACCAGCAGCAGGACCACGATGATGGGGACCACGAGCGGCATGCCCGCCAGGGAGACGACGGCGACGTTGCGGCTGCGCTCGATGTTGAGGAAGTAGACCGCGAGGCCGCCGAGCAGAGCGAGGGCGCCGACCCGCACCGCGATCAGCGAGATCGGGTCGGAGGTCAGCCCTCGGGCGGCACGCTTCTGGGAGCGCACCAGCTGGAGTCCGGCGTAGGCGGCGACGCCCACGGCCAGCAGGATCCAGCCCAGCGTGGGCGGCAGGTTCTTGTTCGCGATCGAGAGGATGGTCTCGTCGCGGATGGCGATGATGGTGCCGCCCTTGACGAGCAGCAGGACCAGTCCCTGGAAGGCGAGGAAGGCCGCGAGCGTCACCACGAACGACGGGATGCCGAGTTTCGCGACGATGGAGCCGATCGTGGTGCCGATCACCACACCGGTGAGGATCGCCGCGCCCACCGCCACGTACCAGGGCAGCCCCTGGCTACTGAGCATGATCGCGAGCACCGCGGCGCAGACCCCGCTGGCGAAGCCCGCCGACAGGTCGATCTCACCGAGGAGCAGCACGAACACCAGGCCCATGGCGATCACGGTGACCGCGGCGCCCTGGGTGAACAGGTTGGCGAAGTTTCCCGCGGTCAGGAAGGCGGGGCGCAGGATGGCGAAGACCGTGCAGAGCACCACGAGGCCGAACACCGCGGGCAGCGCGCCCATGTCGCCTCCGCGTACCCTTTCGGCGTAGCCGCGGACGTTGCTTCTGATCGAGGGTGCCTCGGGTACGGTCTTCTGCGAGATCGTGGCGGTCATACGGTGACTCCGTTGGTGAGGCCGAGGTCCCCGCTGCGGCCAGAGGTGATCAGTTCGACGACCTGCGCGTGAGTCACGTCCGAGGTCTTGACCTGGGCCGCCATCCGGCCGAGGTAGAGGGTGGCGATCCGGTCGGACACGGCGAAGACGTCGTTCATGTTGTGGGAGATGAGCACGACGGCCAGGCCCTGGTCGGCCAGGCGCCGGACCAGTTCCAGCACCTGCGCCGTCTGGGCGACGCCGAGGGCGGCGGTCGGCTCGTCGAGGATGACGACCTTGCTGTTCCACAGCACGGCCTTGGCGATCGCCACCGTCTGACGCTGGCCGCCGGACAGGCTGGCGACGAGCTGGCGGATGGACTTGACGGTCCTGACCGACAGGCTCTCCAGGGTCTTGGCCGCCATCTCCTCCATCGTGTCCTCGTCGAGGACGATGCCGCGCTTGTGCTCGCGGCCGAGGAACATGTTCTGGACGATGTCGAGGTTGTCGCAGAGCGCGAGGTCCTGGTAGACGATCTCGATGCCCAGTTCGGCCGCGTCGCGCGGGCTGCCGATCTGGATCGGCTTGCCGTCGAAGAAGTACTCACCGGAGTCGATCGGGTGGATGCCGCCGACGCACTTGACGAGAGTGGACTTTCCTGCGCCGTTGTCGCCGACCAGCGCGGTCACCTCTCCGGCGTACGCGGAGAGGGAGACGTCGTGCAGGACCTGTACGGGACCGAAACTCTTGTCGATCCCGCGGAGTTCCAGTGCGGGGGTCATGGGGTTGTGCTCCCTGTGTTCATTTCGCGCGGCGAAGTTCGCGCGGGTCGGGCGCCTGCGAGCGGCGCCCCGCCCTGTCGCCGTCGCCGTCGCCGTCGCCGGGAGACGCTTCGCCTGCCGCGTCTTTTCGGTGTCTTCTCGGTGTCACAGGGTGGGGGATGCCGCGGTCGAGCGCGAAGGTGCGGCCGGCCGGAGAACGACCGGCCGCACCCTCCATGCCCTACTGGATTCCGGCCTCGGTGCACTTGGCGGCGAAGTCGCCGGTGCACAGCTCGTCCTTGGTCACGAAGCCGTCGGCGACGACGTCCTTGACACTGTCGAAGAAGATCGGCTGCGGGTCGAGGAGGACGGCGGGCACGTCGGCGCCGCTCTCGGTGTCCTTGACCGAGCCGGTCGCCGCGGGCTTCTCACCCTTGGCCAGGCCGATGGCGAGCTCGGCCGCCGCGTCGGCCTCCTTCTTGATCGCCTTGTAGACCGTCATGCACTGGTCACCGGCGAGGATGTTCTGCAGGCCCTGCACGGTGGCGTCCTGGCCGGTGACCGGGACCTTGCCGTTCAGGTTGTTCTTCTTGAGTACCGAGATGGCGGCGTTGCCGAGACCGTCGTTGGCGGCGAGGACGCCGGCGATCTTCGGCTGCTCGGTGAGCATCTGCTCGAAGATCGTGCCCGCCTGGGCGTTGTCCCAGTCGGGGACCGACTGGTCGGGGCCCTTGACGTAGTCGCCCGAGTCGTACTTGGGCTTGAGCACGCCGTCGTAGCCGTTCTTGAACAGCGTGGCGTTGTTGTCGGTCGGCGAGCCGTTGAGCTCGGCGACGATCGGCTTCTCGGCCTTCTTGTCGGTCAGGCACTTCACCAGACCCTCACCCTGCAGGGTGCCGACCTTGGTGTTGTCGAAGCTGACGTAGTACTGGGCGCCGCCGTTGAGGGTGAGGCGGTCGTAGTCGATGGTGGCCACGCCCTGCGCCTTGGCCTTGTCGAGCACGGCCTTGCCGGTGCCGCTGTCAAGGTTGACGATCATCAGGACCGTGGCCCCGTTGGTGATCATCTGGTCGGCGATGGTCTGGAACTGGGTCTTGTCGCCCTGGGCGTTCTGGATGTCGTAGGCGACACCCGCGGCCTTGAAGGCCTCCTCCAGGTACTTGCGGTCCGCGGTCTCCCAGCGGGCCGAGGACTTGCTGTCAGGAAGGATGACGCCGACCTTCCCCTCGGCGGCGGGTGCCGTGCTCTCCGCAGGGGCGGCGCTGGTGTCGGGGCTGTCGCTCCCGCAAGCGGTGAGGCCGAGGGTCATCGCCGCGGCGGCGGCGGTAAGGCTGAGGATCCCCTTGCGCATGGTGCACGGGTCCTTTCTTCTCTTAGAAAGACGGGGGGTACGGACGGGCGGCATGCCGAATTCGCGGGTACGGCTGTGCCGGGTCTCGGCTCACCATTCCGTTGAATGTTGTTTGCGGCAACGTATTCCGCCGTTGGCCTGGAGCGCCAGACCCTCCAGAGGTAAAGTTTGTTGTGGCCGGTAACAATCCAGA
Organism: Streptosporangium sp. NPDC049046; assembly: GCF_040649155.1. Classification (NCBI taxonomy): domain Bacteria; kingdom Bacillati; phylum Actinomycetota; class Actinomycetes; order Streptosporangiales; family Streptosporangiaceae; genus Streptosporangium; species Streptosporangium sp. NPDC049046. Next base: position 113,332 of record NZ_JBEZEZ010000012.1, read on the forward strand.
AACGCACCCTTAACCGTCTCGGGACCGTGTGCGACCCGCCAGGCCAGATGTCCCCTGACCACGATCGTCGCCGTCAAACCGGCACCGGGTCGCGCCGTGGCCCGCGACGGAGGACGCCCCCACGGTTCACGCGTGACAGCCGCGAGTGCACCTGTTCGTCCGTGATCGCCGAGGATCGCCCGTTGGTCCGATCGGCCTTTCCCTTCATTTCTCGGCCGAAGCCGACGGCGAGCCGGTCCAGAAGATCGCCGGGTACCCGTTTTGACACCCCGCATGGATAACCGCTATCTATTAGCCAACCGTTAGGGGTGACATGCAGGACGCAGTGCTGGCGATGCTCGCCAAGGAGCCGTCGCACGGATATCACTTGCACGCTCGACTGCGGCGCAGTCTTGGCCCGCTGGGCGAGTCGATGAACCGTGGCCAGATCTATGTGACGCTGGCCCGGTTGGAGCGAGCAGGGCTCGTTGTCTGCGAGCGGACGGACGGCCTGCCCGAGCGGCCGGAGCGCAAGGTCTACGCGTTGACGCCGGACGGGCAGCAACGGGTGGCCGCCTGGCTGGCCGAGGTGGGCTGGCCGAAACCAGACCTGGCGGAGTTTCATCTCAAGCTCGCCGCCGCCGCCGCTGCCCGGCTGGCCGACCCGGTGGAACTGGTGGCGGCGCAGCGCCGTGAGCTGCTGCGCCGCTTGCGTGAGGCGCAGCAGGCGGCGCTGGCCCAGCCTGCGGGGTCGGGCGCCGGCCTGCTGCTGGAAGGGGTCGTACTGCGGTTGCAGGCGGACCTGCGCTGGCTGGATGCCTGTGAACGGGCCTGGTCCAGGGCCGATGACGAGATCGAGGGTGGATGAACGTGTCAAGTGCCGCGGTCCGGACCTGCGCCCTGGTGAAGACGCATGGTCGGGGGCAGAGCCGGGTCCGCGCGGTGGACGATGTCGACCTGGAGGTGCCGCAGGGACAGACACTGGCCGTCATGGGGCCCAGCGGCTGCGGGAAGTCGACCCTGCTGCACCTGCTGGGTGGCCTGGAGCGGCCTACCGATGGAGAGGTGTGGGTGGCCGGGCGGCGCATCGACACGCTGAGCGAACGAACTCTGGCACGCATGAGGCGCCGGTCGGTGGGGTTCGTCTTCCAGGCCTTCCACCTGGTGGAGGAACTGTCGGCGGCCGAGAACGTGGAGCTGCCCGCGCTGCTGGCCGGGCACTCGCGCCGCCAGGCCAGACGGCGCGCGAGCCTGCTGCTGGAACGGGTCGGGCTCGCCGACCGCGCCCGCCACCTGCCCTCACGACTGTCCGGCGGTCAGCGCCAGCGGATCGCCGTCGCCCGTGCGCTGGTCAACGACCCGCTGGTCGTCCTGGCCGACGAGCCGACCGGCAACCTCGACACCGCGGCGACCCTCGATGTGCTGAGGATCTTCGAAGATCTGCGTGCCGGGGGGCAGACCCTCGTGGTCGTCACGCACGACGAACGGGTCGCGGCCACCGCGGACCGGCTGATCTCGATGCGCGACGGGATGTTCGTCGACGACACCCGGCTGGCCGGCTCCCACCCGCGCGGGCTCGGCGGACTGATCGGGCTGGAAGGCTGAGCGTCATGGGCCACATCATGCTCGTCGCGCGCCTGGTGCCGGCCGACGTGCGCCGGCACAAGGTCCAGGCCTTGATGCTCCTGCTCGCGGTCACCGTGGCCACCGCCACGATGGCCCTGGGCCTGTCCCTGCGCGGCGCGAGCGACACGCTGTACGAACAGACCCGGGCGGCCACCGCAGGGCCGGACGTGGTGGCGCTCTCCGGTGACACGGGCCCCGCAGTGACCTCGGCCCTGACCTCGCTGAAGAACGATCCCGAAGTGGTCGCCCACCACGGCCCCTACCGCATCGTCTACGCCACTCTCACCGCGCGCTCCTCCACCTCGTCCCCCGTCGTGGTGCACGGCTTCGCCGAGAGGCCCGGCACGCTCAACCGGCCGCTGGTGACCTCGGGGCAGTGGGTGCGCTCCGGCGGCGCGGTCCTCGAACGCGGCTTCGCCACCGCGCTGGACGTCGGCGTCGGCGACCGCGTCGTCATCGCCGGCCGGTCGTACCCCGTCGTCGGGATCGCTGTCACCGCGGCCACCTCCATATACCCCGGGGCTGCGCAGATCGGCCCGTACGGTGGTCCCAGCGACCACAGCGGCCTGGCCTGGATGACCCGGTCGGATGCCCGGGCCCTGGCGTCGTCCCAGGATCTCCCGGTGACCACGGCCCTGGACCTCAAGCTGCGCGACCCGGCCGCCACCGAGGCATTCCTGGAGGCCTCCCGTGTCGCCGCCCTCGGGGTGAACATCCACTCCTGGCAGTTCACGGCCGAGCACGACATGGTCGTCCTCAGGAACAGCCGGCCGATCCTGGTCGTCGGCAGCTGGTTACTCGGTTTCCTGGCCGTCACCGGAGTGGCGGCGCTGGCCGCGGGACGCGCCGTCGAGCAGACGCGCCGGGCCGGGCTGCTCAAGGCTGTGGGCGCCGCCCCGGCTCTGATCGCCACCGTCCTGTTCACCGAGTATCTGGCACTGGCGCTGGCCGGCGACGCGCTGGGGCTGGTGATCGCCCGCCTGGCCGTGCCCGCCGTCGCCGGCCCCACCGCCGGCCGGATCGGCGACGTGGCCGGGCCCGGCGGCGCCACCGTCGCAGCGACGACCGTCCTCGCCGTGGCGGTGGCGGTGTTGTCCACGCTGCGTCCCACGCTGCGGGCCAGTCGCACGGCGACCGTCATGGCGCTGTCCGCCACCGCGCACCAACCCCGTCACCGCCCCTGGCTCACCGCGCTGTCCGCGCTGCTGCCCACGCCGCTGCTGCTCGGGCTGCGGCTGACCGCCCGCCGGCCGGGCCGCGCCGTGCTGCAGGCGTGCTCCACCGCCACCGCGGTGATCGCGATCGTGGCCCTGCTGACCCTCTACGCCCAGCCGGAGAGAGGCTACGGTCTGGACGGCTCCTCCATCCTGCCCAACCTGCGCGGCGAGCACGACCGCCGGCTGATGCTCGCCGTCACCATCCTGGTGATCGCCCTCACCGTCGTGAACACCGTCACGTTCACCTGGACCACCGCCATGGAGGCCCGGGCGAACATGGCCGTCGCACGTGCGCTCGGCGCCACCCCCGGCCAGGTCGCCTCGGGGTTGTCCACCGCCCAGCTCCTGCCCGCGCTGGGCGGTGCCGTCGTCGGCGTCCCCGCGGGCATCGGCCTGCTCTCGCTCTTCGCCGCCGGGAACGCGGTGGACCCCCCCTTCTCCTGGCTGCTCGGTGCCACACTCGCGACTCTCCTGGCGACGGCGGCACTCACCGCCCTGCCCGCACGCCTGGCTGCCCGCCGTCCCGTGGCGCGGGCGCTCAGCGCGGAAACGGCGTGACCGGCCCCGCTCAGCGGTGGAAGCTCTGAAAGCACGGAACCGCCCGGCGGGATGGTGTCCCGCCGAGCGGTTCTCGTCCGGGGTGTGCCCCCGAGTGGGCGAGGCCGGCGTGCGGCCCCGCCCCCCCTGCTCAGCTCTTGGCGAGCAGGGAGCGCAGGACGTACTGCATGATGCCCCCGTGCCGGTAGTAGTCGGCCTCTCCGGGGGTGTCGATGCGCACGATCGCCTGGAACTCCTTGTCGTCGGCCCGCACCGTCACGGTCTGCGGGACGCCACCCTCGTTGAGTGCCTCGACGCCGATGACGTCGAAGGTCTCCTCACCGGTCAGGCCCAGCGAGCTCGCCGTCTCCCCTTCGGGGAACTGCAGCGGCAGCACGCCCATGCCGATCAGGTTGGAGCGGTGGATGCGCTCGTAGGACTCCGCGATGACGGCGCGAACGCCGAGCAGGGCGGTGCCCTTCGCCGCCCAGTCGCGCGAGGAGCCCGAGCCGTACTCCTTGCCCGCGAGGACGACGAGCGGGATGCCCGCGGCCTGGTAGTTGGCCGAGGCGTCGTAGATGAAGGACTGCGGACCACCCGGGGCGGTGAAGTCGCGGGTGTAGCCGCCCTCCACGCCGTCGAGCAGCAGGTTCTTCAGCCGGATGTTCGCGAAGGTGCCGCGGATCATGACCTCGTGGTTGCCGCGGCGCGAGCCGTAGGAGTTGAAGTCCTTGACCTCGACGCCGTGTTCCTTCAGGTAGTCGGCGGCGGGGGTGCCGACCTTGATCGCGCCCGCCGGGGAGATGTGGTCGGTGGTGACCGAGTCGCCCAGCTTCGCGAGCACCCGGGCGGCGGAGATGTCGGTCACCGGCTCCGGCTTGGGAGGCATGCCCTCGAAGTAGGGGGCCTTGCGGACGTAGGTCGAGTCCGGGTCCCACTCGAAGGTGTTGCCGGTCGGGATCGGCAGCGAGCGCCAGGTCTCGTCGCCCTTGAACACGTCGGCGTAGTCGTGCAGGAACATCTCCTGGTCGATCGAGGAGGCGACGACCGCCGCGATCTCCTCGGGCGCGGGCCAGATGTCGGCGAGGAACACCGGCTCACCGTCCGAGCCCACACCCAGCGGCTCGTTGTTCAGGTCGAGATCCATGGTGCCCGCGAGGGCGTAGGCGACGACCAGCGGCGGCGAGGCCAGGTAGTTCATCTTGACGTCGGGGTTGATCCGGCCCTCGAAGTTGCGGTTGCCCGACAGCACGGCGGTGACCGCGAGGTCGTTGTCCTGGATCGCGGCGGAGATCTCCTCCTGCAGCGGGCCCGAGTTGCCGATGCAGGTGGTGCAGCCGTAGCCGACCAGGTTGAAACCGATCTTGTCGAGGTACGGCTGCAGGCCGGAGCGCTCGAAGTAGCCGGTGACGACCTGCGAGCCGGGGGCGAGGGAGGTCTTGACCCACGGCTTGCGGGTCAGGCCCTTCTCGACCGCGTTCCTGGCGAGCAGCGCGGCGCCCATCATGACGTACGGGTTGGAGGTGTTGGTGCAGCTGGTGATCGCGGCGATCGTCACCACGCCGTGGTCGATCTCGAAGTCGGTGCCGTCGGCGAGGGTGACCCGCACCACCTTGTGCGGCCGGTCGCCGTCGTGGCCGGCCGGGTTCGGCTTGTCGCCGTTGTCCTGGCGGGAGACGGCCGGGGGGTCGGAGGCGGGGAACGACTCGCCGGTCGCCTCGTCGAGCGGGCCCTGGACGCTCGAGACGTAGTCCTTGACGGCCGCGCGCCAGGCGCTCTTGGCGTCCGACAGCGCGATGCGGTCCTGGGGACGCTTGGGGCCGGCGATCGACGGGACGACCGTGGACAGGTCGAGCTCGATGTACTCGGAGAAGACCGGCTCGGCGGCCTCGGGGTCGAGCCACATGCCCTGGGCCTTGGCGTAGGCCTCGACGAGGGCGACCTGCTCGGCGGAGCGGCCGGTCAGCGTGAGGTACTCGGTCGTCTGACCGTCGATCGGGAAGATCGCGCAGGTCGAGCCGAACTCGGGGCTCATGTTGCCGATCGTGGCCCGGTTGGCCAGCGGCACGCTGGAGACTCCGTCACCGTAGAACTCCACGAACTTGCCGACGACACCGTGCTTGCGGAGCATCTCGGTGATCGTGAGGACCAGGTCAGTGGCGGTGGCTCCGGCGGGGAGCCTGCCGGTCAGCTTGAAACCGACCACGCGCGGGATGAGCATGGAGATCGGCTGGCCGAGCATCGCGGCCTCGGCCTCGATGCCGCCCACGCCCCAGCCCAGGACGCCGATGCCGTTCTCCATCGTGGTGTGGGAGTCGGTGCCGACGCAGGTGTCGGGGTACGCGGCCAGCACGGTCTCGCCGTCGATCTCGACGCTTCGCGTCATCACGACCCGGGCGAGGTGCTCGATGTTGACCTGGTGCACGATGCCGGTGCCCGGCGGGACGACCTTGAACTCGTCGAAGGCGGTCTGGCCCCAGCGCAGGAACTGGTAGCGCTCGCGGTTGCGCTCGTACTCCCGTTCGACGTTGCGCTGGAAGGAGTCGGCCCCGCCGAAGAAGTCGACGATGACCGAGTGGTCGATGACCATCTCGGCCGGGGCGAGCGGGTTGATCCTGGCCGGGTCGCCGCCCAGGTCGCGGACGGCCTCGCGCATGGTGGCCAGGTCGACGACGCACGGGACGCCGGTGAAGTCCTGCATGATCACGCGGGCCGGCGTGAACTGGATCTCCACGTTCGGGTTCGCCTTCGGGTCCCACTGGCCGATCGCGCGGATGTGGTCGGCGGTGATGTTCGCGCCGTCCTCCGTGCGGAGAAGGTTCTCCAGAAGGATCTTCAGGCTGTACGGGAGACGCCCCGAGCCCTCCACGGCGTCCAGCCGGTAGATCTCGTATTCCGCGTCACCGACGCGGAGCGTGTCACGGCTGCCAAAGCTGTTCGCGGACACGGTTCGCCTCCCTCATCACCTGATGTCTGCCGCGCCGGCACATAGGGCGCGCTTGAATCCTGCCGCACCGCCCGAGTGCCCCGAACTGTTAGGTCTGCCTAACTTCCAGGTCACCGACAGGCCGCGACAAATGTCTCGATATCAAGATATCCCTCCGGGTATCTCGACATCAAATTACCCCCAGTATGATCACTGCGGAGCGAGCCGGAGGTACAGCAGCCCGAGAACGACGACGGAAAGCACCGGGGCGAGAAACTTCTGCTCGAAGGCGCGCCCCGTCTTGATGCCGATCTTCCATGGCAGCAGCCACTTCTGCCGCATCGGCCAGAGGACCGGACATCCCTTCTCCGTACAGCAGTCACCCACGACGTGGGTGAGACATCCGATCGCGACCGCCAGCCCCAGCCAGGCGTATCCCACGTTGTCGCTGCGGAACACCACGAACAGCCCGGCCGTCATACCGATGTTGAGCATCGCCGAGGCGAACTTCTTGCCCGGGATGCCGATGCCGATCGCCCGCAGCGCGAGGCCGATGAGCAGCACCACCAGGATGTCGCGGCCGATCGGATAGGTGTTGGCCAGGTAGTGGGCACCGAAACCCGCGGCGATCGCGAAGACCAGCGAGTGGGTGGCGTTGCGATGGCCACCGGCGAGCCACGAGACCGCCTTGCTCAGCCCCCAGGTGACCGGCCCGAACGTCTGCGCGATCGTCGCGCTCGGATGGTCGAGGTCCGGCAGCATCGCGGCACCGGCGCAGACGATGGCTCCGGCGACGAACTCGGCCGGATTGAGCGCGTTCACCATGACGCCGGTCTCGATGAACCTGGACGTCTCGGTCAGCAAGGGCAGCGCGGCCAGCGCGGGCGCCACACCCAGCCAGGCGATCGCACCCGTCAGCGCATGCGTATGCCCCATCATCGGTCAAACACCCCCATCAAGATCACCCTGGGAGACTGTACGTCAAAGCCTCCCCCAGATGGAGGACCGTGCCATTGCACACCATCGGCGTGTCGCAGGGGCGGAACGGCCCCGGCACGCGAACACTGATCGTTTTCCGTCGACTCCAGGGTCGCCCGAAGGCGACGATGGCCCGTTTCGATCTCTCCGCCCCTCCACGAAAGATGACCGCCATTCGCATCTTCCTACGAATGGGGAACGGATGGAACGGGCGAACAGTGCCTGGAACGGCAATCGGAAAGCCTCGCGGCGGAGTGGTCGTTCCCATGAGGCGGGTCTCACGCGAGAAGCCCTCCGGGGAGTCTTCACCGGAGGGCGGAACACGCACCCGGGAGGGTCGCGATCAAGTACGGACATGCGAAAACGACAGACGGGACCGTTCCGTACCGAAAGCACCCCCCAGCCCTTCCGGTACGGAACGGATCCCGTCTACGTCCTTTGTAACGTGCAGGTCTCAGGACTTGTTCCAGAATCCGGCAAGAATTACGTGATCTGCCTCACTTCTACTTAGGGTAATCAAAAATTACTCTGTGTAATCATCGGACAAATCCCCTATTTCGCGACATGGGGTTGTCGTCAGAATGTTCGCGATATATCTTTGAAGCATCGAGAGCGATCAAAAGACGATCGCGGTACGGAGGTACGACATGACATCGTCGAGCGCGATGGGCGGCCCCTGGGCCGGATTCGGATCCCACGAGGTCAGGCGCGAGATGAAGCGCGCGGCCAGGGAGGCATGGCGGCAGATGGCCGCCGGATGGCACGAGGGCGGCCCGGAGCACGGCCCCCGCACGCCACACCACGGACACCACGAGGGCGGGCCGCGCGAGCACCGGCACCGCGGCCACCGCGGCGGCCCCTTCCCCTTCGGCCCCGGGTTCCCCTGGGACCTCGGCCGGGGTGGCAGGGGGGGCAGAGGCCCGTTCGGCGGGGGGCCCTTCGGCGGCGGGCCGCCGTTCGGACGCGGACGCAAGGCGAAGCGCGGCGACGTCCGCGCCGCGATCCTCGCCCTGCTCACCGAGTCCCCCCGCAACGGCTACCAGATCATCCAGGAGATCGAACGGCGCAGCGAGGGCGGCTGGAAGCCGAGCCCCGGAGCGGTCTACCCGGCCCTGCAGCAGCTCACCGACGAGGGCCTGGTCCTGGCCGAGGAGAACGAGGGCCGCAAGACCTTCAGCCTCACCGACGCCGGACGCGCCTACGTGGCCGAGCACTCCGAGGAGGTGCGCGCCCCGTGGGAGGAGATGACGCCCGAGGTCGACGACAGCACCTGGGAGCTGATGGACATCACCCGCCAGTCGGGGTTCGCCATGCTCCAGATCCTGCAGACCGGCAGTGACGCGCAGATCCGGCAGGCGAAGCAGACCCTGATCGAGACGCGCCGCAAGCTCTACCAGATCTTGGCCGACGGCGACACCGGCGAGGAGTGACCTGACCATGATCCCCCGAGACGACCTCCGCATCGGAGACGCCGAGCGCGACGTGGCGATGGAGGCCCTGCGCGAGCACTACGCGCAGGGCCGCCTGACCCGTGATGAGCTCGACGAACGCCTCGAACTGACCCTGGCCGCGCGGACCGGCGGCGAGCTGGCCCGGGTGAGCGCGGACCTTCCCGGCCCGCACGCCTGGCGGCAGGAGGAGCCCGAAGACTCCCGGGGTCCCTGGGGCGCGGGAGCCCCCTGGGGCCCCGGATCGCCCTGGGGGCCGGGCGGAGGGCCGTGGGGGCCGGACGGGCGCCGCGGGCATGCCCACTCCTGGGGCCCTCCCCGGCACGGGGGCCGCCGTCACCACCCCGGCTGGAGCCACCACCGCATGGGCCACCACCTGGGCCACCGTGGCGGGCCTCCGCTCTTCCCCCTCATGTTCCTGGTGCTGGTGGCCGGGGTGCTGATCGGTGGATTCGGGGTGCTCAAGTTCGTCTTCCTCGCCTGGCTGGTGATCGCCGTGCTGGGAATGCTCCGCCGCGGACGGGGACGCTCCGGGAGGCGCCACGACCGGATCGGCCCCCCTGCCTCGTTCTGATCTCCTCCCGGGCGCTTCCGCCCTTGCCCCGATCGGCTCCGGGCGAGCGGGCGGCCCGCCGTTCCTCGGGGCCCCTCGTACCGGTCGGTACGAGGGGCCCCGACAGCCCGACAGGAAGAAGCCGCCGCGCAGCCGGCCAAACGTCTCGACTCGTAACGACCGGTACGAGGGGCCCCGGCCCGTCAGGTGAGAGACTCCCGCAGCCGCCGCATCTCCTGCGCGATCCCGTCCAGCGTCCAGTGCGCGTTCAGACCGCTCGGGTTGGGCAGCACCCACACCGCCGCGCCGCCGATCCCGGACTCCTGCGGCCCGATCACCGCCTTGGGAACGCCGAACGCCTGCCGGTAGGCGGTCACCCCCGCCACCGCCAGCACCTTCGGCCGGACCTCGGCGACCAGCCTCGCCAGCCGCTCCCCGCCCGCGCGAAACTCCTCGGCGGACAGCTCCGCCGCCCGCGCGGAGGACCGCCGCACCACGTTGGTGATGCCCAGCCCGTAGGAGGGAAGCAGGTCCTGCTCGGCCGGGGACAGCAGCCTGGGGGTGAAGCCCGAGCGGTACAGCGCGGGCCAGAAACGATTGCCCGGCCGGGCGAAGTGGTGGCCGGTGGCGGCGGAGTACAGGCCGGGATTGATCCCGCAGAACAGCACCTCCAGCGAAGGCCCGAGGACGTCCTCGATCGTCGCCTCCCCCGCCGCCTCAAGCTCGGCACGGCTCGGCCGCGCGACGGCCCGCCCTTCGGAGGGCGGGCGTCTCGCGGGCGGGGCACTCCGCTGTTTCCTGGACGGCACGATGCGAACCTAACCCATCTCCTCCCCCGCCCCGGCGGAAAAGCCGAGCGCTTCGTCCTTCTCCGGAGGAGGAGGGCTACCGGAACGCGGGGGGCAGGGGCGGGGAGACCTCGGGGGTACCCGGTCCGTGAAGCGTCACCCCCGCCCCGCTCACCCGTGACGGGAGAACCTCGGCCTTCACCCCGGACAGGGAGATCAAAGACGAGGGTCGACCGGTTCGGACTCCAGCGCCAGGACGGCGAAGACCGCCTCGTGCACCCTCCACAGCGGCTCCCCCTCGACCAGCCGGGAGAGCGCCTCAAGCCCCAGCGCGTGCTCGCGCAGGGCGAGCGAGCGCTTGCGGCCCAGGAAGCGGCGGCGCAGGACGTCCAGGCTCTCGGTGTAGTCGGGACCGTAGATGATCCGCAGGTACTCCCGCCCGCGCACCTTGATCCCGGGTTGCACCCGGCTGCGCCCGTCCGGTAGGTCCACCGGCTTGACGACCATCCCCTCGCCGCCCTCGGCGGTCAGCGCCGACCACCACGCCGTGGCCGCCTCCATCGACTCCGGCGAGGTCAGATCCACGAACACGTGCCTGGTGGGCGCGATCAGCGGGTCGTCGAGCCGGGACAGCAGGTCCAGGTGCCAGGAGTGCGGCTCCTGGACCGCGGTCGCCCGGCCCTCGCAGGCGAGGATCTGGAACGGTGCCAGGCGAAGGTCCTCCACCCCGGAGACAGGCCAGCAGTAACGCGCATATGCCTGCCTGAAACGGGCAGCGTTGCTGGAACGGCGTCGGGTGCGGTCCAACAGATCGCCCACATCCAAACCGCGCCCGGCCGCCGCTTCCAGCACGGTGACCGCCTCGGGCAGCACCGCACGGGCCGCGGCACCCACCGACGCGTACTGGCCGCGGATCAGCCCTTCGGCCTTGGCCGACCAGGGCAGCAGCTCGCAGTCGAGGGCGAGCCAGTTCGACCCCAGCTCCTCCATCAGCGGCGCGCACACCCGCCTGAGCCTGTCGACCAGTTCGGTGGTGTCGGCGAAGAACGGCCTTCCCGTACGGGTGTAGACCGTTCCGGCGGTGCCGTCGGTGATCCCGAACCGCGCCGCCGCCACCTCGGGGTCGGCGGCCAGCACGGCCACCGCCCGCGAGCCCATGTGCTTCTCCTCGCACACCACCCGGGTCACCCCGGCCGCGGCGAACTCGGCGAACGCCTCGGCCGGGTGCTCCAGGTAGCCGTCCAGGCGGGAGGTCTCCGGGGGCGCCATCGTCGGCGGCAGGTAGACCAGCCAGCGCGGATCGACCGCGAACCGGCTCATGATCTCCAGGGCCGCGGCCGAGTTCTCCTCCCGGATCTTGACCCGGCCACCGCCGTGGCGCACCTCGATGTGGTGGGTGCCCCGCACGTCGTCGACGGAGAGCAGGCCGGGGTCGCGGTGGCCGGGGGCGGTGAGCGGTTTGACCGGCTCGTACCAGACGCGCTCGGCGGGTACCGAGACGATCTCCCGCTCCGGGTAGCGCAGCGCGGTCAGCCTCCCGCCGAAGACCACCCCGGTGTCCAGGCAGAGCGTGTTGTTGATCCACTCGGGCTCGGGAACCGGCGTGTGACCGTAGACGACCATGGCCAGGCCCCGGTACTCGCGTGCCCAGGGGTAGCGCACCGGCAGGCCGTACTCGTCGGTCTCACCGGTGGTGTCGCCGTACAGCGCGAAGGAGCGGACCCTGCCCGAGGCTCGGCCGTGGTAGGCCTCCTTGAGCCCGGCGTGGGCGACGACGAGCCTGCCCCCGTCGAGCTGGTAGTGGCTGATCAGCCCGTCCATGAAGGCGAGCGCCTCGCGCCTGAACTCCTCCGGCTCGGCGGCCAGCTGGTCCAGCGACTCCTGAAGGCCGTGGGCCACCCTGACCTTGCGGCCGTTGAGCGCGCGGGCCAGCTTCTGCTCGTGGTTGCCCGACACGCACAGCGCGGTCCCGGCCGCGACCATGCCCATGACCAGCCGGAGCACGCCCGGCGAGTCGGGCCCCCGGTCCACCAGGTCGCCGACGAACACCGCCGTCCTGCCCTCGGGGTGCACGGCCCCCGCGCCGCCGGGCTCGATCTTCCAGCCGAGGTCGCGCAGCAGCGCCTCCAATTCGGCGCGGCAGCCGTGCACGTCGCCGATGATGTCGAACGGGCCGGTCAGCTCACGCCTGTCGGTCCACGCCTTCTCGGTGACGACCGTGGCGGCCTCGATCTCCTCGGCCCCGCGCAGCACGTGGACCCGGCGGAAGCCGTCGCGCGAGATCCTGCTCATGGACCGGCGCAGCTCCTTGCGCTGCCTGACGACCACGCGCGCCCCGAAGTCCCTGTCGGGCCTGGTCTCGTTGCGCGCGACCGCCAGATCCTCCGGCACGTCCAGGACGATCGCGTCGACCAGCACGTTGTGCGACTTCGCGAGCTCGACCAGCTGCTTGCGCGCCTCCCACTGGACGTTCGTGGCGTCCACGACCGTGAGCAGCCCGCGCCGCAGCCGGGTGCCGACGATGTAGTGGAGCACGTCGAAGGCGTCGGGGGTGGCGGCCTGGTCGTTCTCGTCGTCGGCGACCAGGCCCCGGCAGAAGTCGGAGGAGATCACCTGGGTCGGCGCGAAGTGCCTGGCGGCGAAGGTCGACTTGCCGCTGCCGGACACCCCCACGAGCACGACCAGCGACATCTCCGGTACGGCGATCTCAGTCATCTCCACCTCCCGCGTCTCCCGCGTCTCCCGTGCCCGCGCGCCCATCCGTGTCCGCGCTCACGGGACCTCTCACGCTCGTATGGCCCGCAGCGCCTCCGACGCTCACGAACCCGTCCGTGCCCGCGGAACCTTCGGTGCCTCCGGAACCGCCCGACGCGCCCGCGAGGCCGAACAGGGCCATCTGGGTGGGTGGGCCCACCTCGGGGTCGTCGTCGCCGATCGGCAGGAAGTCGACGCGGTAGCCGTACTCGCCGCACACCTTCGCCGCCCACGCGCGGAACTCGGCGCGAGTCCATTCGAAGCGGTGGTCGGGGTGGCGCATGCCGTCCAGGGACTCGTAGCGGACGTTGTGCTCGACGTTGGGGGTCGTGACGATCACGTGCCCCGGCCGCGCCGCTCCGAAGACCACCCGCTCCAGCGCGTCCAGGCGCGGTGGATCGACGTGCTCGACGACCTCCATCAGCACCGCGGCGTCGTATCCGGCGAACCGGGCGTCGGTGTAGGTGAGCGCTCCCTGGAACAGTTCCAGCCGCTCTCGCCGTCGCTCCGGCATCCGGTCGAGTTTCAGCCGCCTGGCCGCGAACGCCAGCGCCCGGGAGGACACGTCCACCCCGGTCACCCTGGTGAAGCGGGGCCGTTCGAGCAGCGCCCCGACCAGCCGGCCGGAACCGCAGCCGAGATCGATGACGGTGCCCGCGTCCAGCCTTTCCAGGGTGGCGAGCACGGCCTCCAGACGCAGGGTGTTCAACGGGCGCCTGACGGCGTCGGCGGGCGCGGAACCTTCCTGTGAGGCCCCACGCGCGGGACCGCTCCGCCCGGCGTACTCCTTCGCGGCGGGGTCCTCCCCCGAGGAACGTTCCGCAGCGGAGCCCTCCTCGACGGCCCTCTCCTCGGCAGTGTCCTCCCCGTCCTCCCTGTCCTCCCCGTCCTCCCTGTCCTCCCCGTCCTCCCCGTCCTCCCTGTCCTCCCCGTCTTTCCCGTCTTTCCCGGCGTGATCCTCTGTGGCGAGCTCGGCCGCGGGGTCCTCCTCGACCGGGGGTTCGAGGTCCTCCTCCACGTCGTCGCCGATCTCGGCGAGGCGGGCGAAGGCCGTACGGGTGAGGGCCCAGCGGCGGCCGAGGTAGCGGCGGGTGATCAGACCCCGGTCGGGGTGGGAGGCCAGCCACGACCCGCCCGCCCTGATCAGCTTGTCCACCTCGTCGGGGGCCACCCAGTAGTGCTTGGCGTCGTCGAGCACGGGAAGCAGCACGTAGAGCTGGTTGAGCGCGTCGGCCAGGCGGACCTCACCGCGCAGCACCAGCCGCACGTAGCGCGAGTCGCCCCACTCGGGAAACTCCTCGTCGAGCGGGAGTGCGGTCGCCTCGACCCGCCAGCCCAGCGGCTCGAACAACCGGTGCGCGAGCCCGGGACCGCCCCTGCACGGCAGCACGGGCAAGGTGATCTCCAGTGGGATCGGCCCGGCGGCCAGCTCGGGACGGCTCGCACAGCGCCCGGTGCGCGCCGTGCGGAACACGTCGGCCAGCGCCACGGCGAGCAGCGACGAGGCGGCGTAGGGCCGGTCGTTGACGTACTGACCCAGCGTGTAGTCGGGCGTGGCGCGGTCGCGCGAGCGCACCAGGCGGATCGGGTCGACGTCGAGCATCAGCGCGGCCGTGCAACGCTCCTCGCCCGCCTCGGGGTAGAGGACACGTGCCACGCCGTACGACTGCCCGAACTCCTGGACCCGGCCGGGATGCTTGTGCAGCAGGAAGCCGAGGTCCGTGGCGGGCCGCACGGTGGTGGAGATCGTCAGTAACACCCGGCCCAGTGTGCCGCACGCCCTCCTGGACGGCCATCGGTTAACGGCGGGCCGACCCGCCCGTGAACGGCGCGCACCCCATCTCCTGTGAGCCGTGCCCCGCCCCGCTCCGGCCGGTCCGCCGGTGACGCGGTGACCTCTGGCGACAGGAAGGAACGGGAAAGGGGGACCCCGTCCACGGGCGGTGACGTGGATGTGGACGACGCGAAGGCCGGTGACCTACACGCGGAACAGGATCTCGTCCGCGATGAGTTCAAGGTGGTCGAGATCGTCCAGGTCCAGCACCTGCAGGTAGATCCGCTCGGCGCCCAGCTCGGCGAACCGGCCGATCTTCTCGATGACCTCGGCGGGGGTGCCCGCCAGGCCCGCCGCCCGCAGCGCGGCGAGGTCCTGCCCGGTCGCCGCGGCCCGCCGTTCGATCTCCGCGTCGTCGGAGCCGACGCAGACGGTCTGCGCCACGGACAGGAGCACCGGCTCCCTGCCCTCCGCCTCACACGCCTTCCTGACCCGGTCGAAGGCCTCCGAGGTGTCCTCGGGAGTGCGGAACGGCACGTTGTACTCGTCGGCGAACCGGGCGACCAGACGTGGGGTGCGCCTGGCGCCGGTGCCGCCGATGATGATCGGCGGCTTCGGGCTCTGCGCGGGCTTGGGCAGCGCGGGCGAGTCGGCCAGCCTGTAGTGGGCGCCCTCGAAGGAGAAGGTCTCGCCCACCGGCGTGGTCCAGAGCCCGACCAGTATCTCCAGCTGCTCCTCGAACCGCCCGAACCGCTCGCCGACCGGCGGGAACGGGATGCCGTACGCGATGTGCTCGGCGTCGTACCAGCCGGTGCCCAGGCCCAGCTCGACCCGCCCGCGGCTCATCTGGTCGACCTGGGCCACACTGATCGCGAGCGGGCCCGGCAGCCGGAAGGTGACCGGCGTGACCATGGTGCCGAGACGGATCGTGGAGGTGTCCCTGGCCAGGCCCGCCAGGGTCGTCCAGGCGTCGGTGGAGCCGGCCCCCGCCTCGCCGGGGCCGATCCGCATGTAGTGGTCGGAGCGGAAGAAGGCGTCGAACCCCAGCCGCTCCGCGGCCAGCGCTACCGCCAGCAACTCGTCGTAGGTGGCACCCTGCTGCGGTTCAGTGAAGATCCTCAACTTCATGAGAGCCATTATCCGGGCACTCCGGACGGCATCCGTTGAAAGCCCGCGCCGTGGCGGGAACGCTTGCTAACGTTCTGGCCTCTGACGCAACGGGTAGCGGGCCGACGACTCACAGCGATCGTCCCCCTGGCCGTCGAGGAGGGGATCACATGTCTGTGGCGACCGAACGCCCCGGCACCCGCAGGACCCGCGAGCCCGGCACTCCACCCCGGCCCCTCGTGGTGCTCGCCTCGATCGCGCTCGCCGCGGGCACCGGGGCCGCGGTCTGGCTGCTGCCCTCCAGAGCGCACGGCGAGTGGGCCGTCGTCGGGCAGGCCGGGCCGAGTGCGACGTCCTCGGGGCCGGTCTCGCGGCCGACGGCCACGCCGTCGCCCGCACCTGCCGTCGTCCGCCCGTCGGGCTTCGTGACCTTCGTGGACGCGGCCCGCGGGCCGCGTTTCAACCTGTCGAGGGAGGTGCGGAGGGGCCACGTGCGCTGGTTCACGCTGGGCCACCTCACCGCCGGGCAGAAAGGCTGCGTGCCCAGGTGGGGAGGGCTCGGGGCGCGGGTCGGCGACCCGCTCGCCGATCGGCTCGCCCCGCTGCGCGCCGCGGGCGGGAACGCGGGAATCGCCTTCGGCGGCCCCGAGGGGCGCGAGCTCGCCGCGGCCTGCTCCGATCCGGCCAGGCTCACCGCCGCCTACCGCCGGGCGATCGGCGTCTTCGGTGCCACCTACATCGACTTCGAGGTCTCCGGCCCCGGGGATGACGCCGTCGTGCTGCGGCGGGCCAGGGCGATCGCGGCCCTGCAGCGCGAGGCCGCCCGCGAGGGCCGTTCCCTCACAGTGAGCTTCACCCTCCCGATCACGAGAGCGGGCCTGTCCCCTGGCGACCAGGAGATGCTCCGGGCCACCCGGTCGGCGGGCGCCGAGATCGCCGCCGTCAACCTCCTGGCACCCCTCGGCACCGCCCCGGTCACCGAGAGCCGCCTGCGCCCGATCGCCTCGGCCGTCCGTGCCGCGCATCCGCAGATAGCCCGTTCCCTGGGCGAGAGCACCGCCTGGCATCGGATCGCCCTCACGCCCGTGCTCGCCAGGTCCGGCGACCTCACCCGGCTGGAGGCCCGCAGGCTCGCCGCCTTCAGCAGCCGCAACCATCTGGCGTGGCTCTCCGCCAGGGGCGCGGCCCTCTCCCCCGGCATCGCCAGGTTCCTCATCGGCGCGACGCGCTAGACAGGCGCCCCCTTTGGGGTTATGAATGGGTTATAACCCTTCTCTAACCCCAAAGGGGCGACCTGATGCCGAAGATCAATGTCTACCTGCCGGACGAGCTGGCCGAGGCGGTGAAGAAGGCGGGGGTGCCGGTCTCCGCCGTCTGCCAGCGGGCTCTGGAACAGGCGGTACGGCGAGTGACCGCCATCCGCGAGACGGCGCTCGGCGCCTCCGGCCTCGACGACCTGACGGCGCGCCTCACCCACTTCACCCCGCGGGCCCGGGAGGTGGTGAAGCTCTCGGTGGAGCAGGCGAGGGCACTGGGCGCGACGGAGGTCGGCACCGAGCACCTGCTGGGCGGCATGCTCGCCGAAGGAGGCAATCTAGCGCTCCAGGTTCTCGGTGCCCTGGAGATCGACCCCGAGGAGGTGCGGCGGCGCCTGGACCGGCTCGGCCTCGACGCCCCGGCCCCTGTCGCCGAGACCACCTCCTCCGGCTCCTCCGAGACCCTCGCCTTCGGCGGGCCCGCGGCGGCGGCCCTGGAGATGACCGTCACCGAGGCCACCTCGCTCGGCCACAACTACGTCGGCTGCGAGCACCTGCTCCTCGGGCTGGTCGCGGAACCGGACGGTGCGGCCGGGCGCATCCTGCGGGAACTGGGCGCCGAGCACCGGCTGACCCGCCACGCGGTCTCGGCCGCACTCGCCGGATACGTCCACCTGAGAGCACAGACCCGGGCCACCACCGCTCCCCCGGTCACTCCCCCGGTCCTGCCCGCCGACGCGGCGAGCGCCCTGTCGGCGGCCGTACGCGAGGAGCTGCGCCCCGTCCTGCTCAGGCTCGAACGACTGGAGGAGCGCCTCGGCCCGGCGGACGAGGCGTAGTCGTGGACACGCCCACCCACGCGACCGCGTCTCCGTCCGTGTCTCCGT
This sequence comes from Streptosporangium sp. NPDC049046, assembly GCF_040649155.1. Lineage (NCBI taxonomy): Bacteria > Bacillati > Actinomycetota > Actinomycetes > Streptosporangiales > Streptosporangiaceae > Streptosporangium > Streptosporangium sp. NPDC049046. Next base: position 131,162 of record NZ_JBEZEZ010000012.1, read on the forward strand.
CCGCGGCCACCCCCCGTGCCGTGCACCCGGTCCTCTGCCTGGCCGCGGGCGTGATCGCACGGCTGGTCACGGGGGTGACCGTCGGCGTGCTCGTGGGGATGGGTTCCGGCGTGCTCGCCGGGGTGCCGGCGGGCATGATCGCGGGCATGCTCGTGCGCCTCCCGTACGCGGAGAGGGCACGGCACCGAAGATCCCTTCGATGACCGGCCGACCGACATCGCTCACACCTGCTCACACCTGGCGGGATGCTCGCGACTCCACACCCGTCCTCCCACGAGCCAACGGAGTGACACCGTCGAAGGGCCGTTGCCCGGAGCGGGGCGAAGGATCATCGGTGCCCCGGGATCGCTACCCGCTCTCCTCGGGGTCGCGGATGGGGATCCTGGCCACGAAGCGCGCGCCGCGTTCGGAGTCCTCGATGGTCAGCGTCCCGCCGTGGCGCTCGGCGATCCCTCTGGCGATCGCGAGGCCGAGTCCGGTGCCTCCCTGGTCCTTGGTGCGGGCGGCCTCCAGCCGCGCGAAGCGCTGGAACACGTACTCCCGCTGGTCGGGAGAGATCCCGGGCCCGTCGTCGCCGACCTCCAGCACGGCGTCGTCCCCCTCCCGGCGGACCGAGACCGTGACCGTGGAGGTGGCGTGCCGCTCGGCGTTGTCCAGGAGGTTGGCGATCAGCCGGGCGAGCTGGAGCCGGTCCGCGGTGACCACCACGTCCGGTTGGGGGTCGGTCACGACCCTCGCCCGGCGGACACGGCGGGCGAGTTCGGAATCGGCCAGTTCACTCAGGTCCACCCGTTCCCCCAAGTCGACGCCGCCGGCGTCGACCCGGGCGAGTTCGAGCAGGTTCGTGACGATCGCCTGCAGCCGGTGGAGGCTGTCCAGGAGGGCGTCCGCCGTGGCGGGCCAGTCGGCCTCCTCCGGATGCAGCAGCGCCTCCTCCACCTGGGCGCGCATCGCGGTGATGGGACTGCGCAGATCGTGGGAGGCGTCGTAGGCGAAACGCCGTTCCCGCTGAAGCGCCGCCTCCAGCCGATCCAGGGTCTGGTTCACGATCTCGGCCAGCTGCCGGATCTCGTCGTGGTGCTCGGGCACCGGCACTCGGCGGCCCAGGTCGGTCGAGGTGATCTCGGCCAGCTCGGTGCGCATCGCCTCGATGGGGACGAGGGTCTTGCCGACCGTGCGGTAGGTGCCGACCGCCGTGACTCCGACCAGCAGCGCGGATCCGCCCAGCAGCGCGGCCAGCAGGAAATGGTGAACGTACGGCGGGACGACGGGCTCGGCGCCGTAGATGATCCAGTGGCCTCCGTGCGCGTGGACCCGCAGGCCCACGACGATCACGCACGCGTCGGGGTTCGGCGTGCCACAGACGACCCCGCCCTTCGGCGAGAACTCCTCCGGGGGGACGAAGGAGGCCATCCGCGGCTTGCCGGTCATCCGGGAGTTCGCCGCCACGACCCGGCCGGTCGGTCCCACCACCTGGAGGGCCACGATGCCCAGGTCGGGGAGCACCGGGGGCAGCCGGTCGCGCAGGAGGAGAGGAAGCACGCGCAGCTTCACCCGAAGGATTCGGTCGGCACGGTCCTCCGTCGCGTCCTGGTGGGCGCCCACCAGGATCAACGCGCAGAAGGTCGCGCACATCAGTGCCATCACGACAGCGGCCAGCACCGTCATCCGGGCCCGCACGGACCAGTCGCGCCGCATGTTCACCGTCCTCCATCCCTGACGATCACGCTAAACGCGTGCCGCGTGAGGAAGCGGCGACCACCGGGCAAGGAGGCGCAAACTGTGAATCAAGAGAACGGAGCGGACGGGAAGACACGGTCGCCGTCCCCGAAAAACCCACGACGGCCACGCTCGGACCGAGGTCCGAGCGTGGCCGTCGTGGAGACGGACCGGGCGGTACGCCTAGGGTTTCGGCCCCGGCTGGGGTTCTCGTTCGGCAGGTGAGGGGACGGGCTTCGGGTCGCGGCGGTTGGCGTACATGCTCGTGATCGTGACGATGGCCAGGACCCCGATGATGACCCCCAGCGAGAGCGGGGTGGGAATCTCCGGGACCCACGACCAGACACCGTGCGCCCAGTGCAGGACGAGCTTGATCCCGATGAAGGCCAGGATGATGCTGAGCCCGTGGTTCAGGTGCCGCAGCTTCGCCAGGACGCCCTGGAGCACGAAGTAGAGCGCCCGCAGGCCCATCAGGGCGAAGGCGTTGGTGGCGAAGACGATGAACGGGTCCTCGGTCACGCCGTACACGGCGGGCACCGAGTCGACCGCGAAGACGATGTCGGTGGCGAAGACGGCCACGATGGCCAACGCCAGCGGAGTCAGGGCCCGGCGGCCGTCCTGGCGAACAACCAGGTGGGAGCCGTGGTAGTCGTTGGTGACCGGCATGAAGCGCCGCAGCAGCCGCACCGAGCGCATGGATGAGACGTCGACCTTGTGCTCCTCCCCGCTCAGCGCGTCCTTGAAGATCTTCCATGCGGTGAAGAGCAGGATCCCGCCGAAGAGCAGGAAAGCCCACGTGCCGCTCTGCAGGACGGCCGCCCCCAGCGCGATGAAGATCGCGCGCAGCACCAGCGCCCCGACGATGCCGTACAGCAGGACTCGCTGGGCCAGCGCGGGCGGGACCGCGAAGGCGGACAGCAGCAGCATGAACACGAACAGGTTGTCCACCGACAGCGACTTCTCCACCACGTATCCGGTGAAGAACTCCACCGCCACCCCGGACCCGAAGGCCCCCCACACGTAGAAGCCGAAGATCAGAGGCAACACCAGGTAGAAGACCGACCAGCCCACCGCCTCGCGCATCCGCACCTCGTGCGGACGCCGGGTGATCATGAAGTCCACGGCCAGCAGCAATATCAGGGCGGCTACGGTGATCGCCCACAGTTGCGGCGAACCGATGGTTTCAAGACTGGCTACCGACAGGACTGTCTCAGCGGACATGACCCTCCTCGAACGCGCGCTCGGCTGTTCGAGGTCTCCTTCGCCTGTTTTCGCAGGCGGCCGCCCGGGGCCGTTATGAAACGTCCGTATTGACCGGGTCGGCTCTTGGGAAGTACTCCCCTCGTCGTCCTAGGTTAGACCGTTTCTCGAGCGGTGCTCTACCCCGGGGTTCGCGCGACCCCTGCGCCACCCGGATTTTCGGGCCGGCAGGAAACCCCACCCGCCGAGGGCGCGACGAGCCGCCTCGGAGGGCCGGGGGCCGTCGTCTCCCCGCTCCGCGCGGTCATCCGCGGCCTCGCCGGGTGACCGCGTCACCGGCCGCGCCCACCGCGAGGCCGAGGACGATCATGATGACGTAGCTGTAGATCTCGTAACCGCCGGGGGCGAGGAACCGGACGAATCCCATGAGATGAATCCAGCCGAACCACTCGTGCAGAAGGCCGCTCGCGCCGCCGACGACGAGGACGAAGCAGATCAGGCCGGACAGTGCCGCCAGGGGGGACTTCGGCGGGGTGGTGGAGGTCATGACCCCGACGGTAGGCGCGCGGTGCCCGGCTCGGGATCGGGCCGAGGATGGCCGGGCGGTGACCAAGGATGGCCGTCGGCGGGCCCTTCGGTGGTACTTAAGTATCCGGTCGCGGCGCGAACGCGAGGGCGCGGGCGAGGGCCGCGTAAATTCCTGGAGTATGCGCCGCATCCACCGCACCCGCCGCGACTGGGTCACCGACGTGGCGCTGTTCCTCTTCGCCGCCTGTTTCGCCGCCGTCAGCTCGCAGTCCATACCGGTCCCCGAGACCCTCGACCCCGTGTGGCGGGACGTCGACCAGGTGGTCGGCGGACTGGGGTGCGCCGCGACGCTGTTGCGGCGGAGATGGCCGGTACCGCTCGCGGTGGTGCTGCTGGTGGCGGGCACCTGGGCGCACTACCTGACCGGTCCGGCGATGGTGGCGGTGTTCACGGTGGCCGCGACCCGTCCGTGGCGGGTCACCGCGTGGGTGGCGGCGCTGGCCTTCGCACCGCTGCCCGTCTTCCTGTGGCAGATGGCGGAGCTGTCCGGGGAACGTACGGGATCGGCGCTGACGTACTTCGCGCTGATCGCCGGGGCGATCGGGTGGGGACTGTTCCGGCGCTCCCGGCAGCAGCTGATCGCCTCGCTGCGAGAGCGCGCGGAGCTGGCCGAGGCGGACGCGGAGTTGCGGGCCGAATGGGCACGGCGGGAGACGCGGGAGGAGATCGCCCGCGAGATGCACGACGTGCTCGGCCACCGGCTGTCACTGCTGAGCGTGCACGCCGGAGCGCTGGAGTTCAACCCGGGCGCGCCCCGGGAGGAGATCGCGCGGGCCGCCGGGGTGATCCGGGAGAGCGCCCACCTCGCCCTGCGCGACCTGCGCGAGGTGATCGGGATACTGCGGGCCGGGCCGGACGAGGGCGAGCGACCGCAGCCGGAACTCGCGGACCTGGCCCGGCTGGTGGCGGAGGCACGGGCGACGGGCGGCCGGATCGAGCTGACCGGGCCGCCGGACGGGCGGATACCGCCGCCCGTGGTGGGGCGCACGGCGTACCGGATCGTGCAGGAGGCGCTGACCAACGCGCGCAAGCACGCGCCCGGCGCGGCGGTGGCGGTGGAGGTGAGCGGGTCCCCTGACGGCCGGCTCACGGTGGAGGTCCGCAACGCACCGCCACCGGGACCGGCTTCGGTCCGTGGCCTGGGTGAGGGCGGGGACGGGAGCGCAGGCGGAGACGGGAGCAACAGGGGCGGAAGCGCGGGCGGGCAGGGGTTGATCGGGCTCGCCGAACGGGCCAGGCTGGCGGGCGGCGAGCTGACGGCCGGCCCCGCCGACGGCGGGTTCCTGGTCCACGCCTGGCTGCCCTGGTCCACGACGGGCGTCGCGTCCCCCGCGTACCGGAGTTCCGCGAGCGGGAAGGGGGAATGAGGTGATCCGCGTCCTGCTCGTCGACGACGACGCGATCGTACGGGCCGGGCTGCGCCTGATGCTGGGTGGCGCCCCGGACATCGAGATCGTCGCGGAGGCCGCCGACGGGTCCGAGGTGCCCGCCCTGGTCGCCGCGCACGGTCCCGACCTGGTGCTGATGGACATCCGGATGCCGGGCGTCGACGGGCTGGCCGCCACCGAGAGGCTCCGGGCCGGGCCCGGCGCCCCGGAGGTGCTGGTCCTGACCACCTTCCACACCGACGCGCACGTGCTGCGGGCACTACGCGCCGGCGCGGCCGGGTTCCTCCTCAAGGACACCCCGCCGCAGGACATCGTGACGGCCATCCGGACGGTGTCCGCCGGAGATCCGGTGCTCTCCCCCGCCGTCACCCGCCGGCTCATCGAGCAGGTGGCGGACGGCTCGGGGCAGGGCGACCGGGCCGCCGCCGCCCGTGCCCGGCTGGCGCTGCTGGCCGAACGGGAGCGACAGGTGGCCCTCGCGGTCGGACGCGGCCGCTCCAACGCCGAGATCGCGCGGGAGCTGCATCTGGCGCTGCCGACGGTGAAGACGCACGTGTCGCGGATCCTGACCCGGCTGGATCTCAACAACCGGGTCCAGATCGCCCTCCTGGTCCACGACGCGGGCGCGTCGGAGCACCTGTGAGACCGCCGCCGGTCAGAGCCTGGATCGACTCGCCGACCAGCAGCGCCACACACTCCACGTGGTGGATCATCGGGACCACATCGAATTCACGTCGCCCCGGCTCACCCGAAGGGCGAAACCCCACCTCGGCCGTGTTCGTTCGCCTGGGCCGATTCTCCGTCCAACGGTTCGCCCTCGCATGAACACAATGCCCGCACCGAAGGCCGGTCGACCTGCACGGCTCCGGCGAGTCACCGAAAAGCCGGCTCCGATGTCCCGCATGCGATGAGAACGGATTGCATAACGGGACGTCGGTTCAACGGTCGCCACACCCAGAGGACGCGCGGCTCGTTCACCGCGTGAAATGAATTCCCACGCCATCTCGGCATTCATTTCATCTGGCGACCGAAACGGTCTGGCCACACTCTTTCAACACACTGGAAACATGATCACCAAGTGCGATCGAACAGCGACTCGGCGCGAGATCACAGCCATTGGCGCTCTTTGTCACTCCCTAAAAAATAAATTGTTCACCCGGCGTACATCAAATGGCATTTTTGTCACGGTTGTGTGTGGGTTCAAGAGAAATGGAGAGGCTGCGGAAGGAGGTCGTCTCCGCCCGTCCACCGCCGGCGGGGCCGCGGTCGTCGATGCGCCTCGTCCCGCACCCGCGACCAACGTGACCGGAAGCGGAGCCTCACATGCCCTGCGCCGGGCGCGGGCCCTGACCGCCCAGTATCCCGGCAAGCATCTTTGATCGACCCACCCGCTCGGCGAGCCGCCGGCGGATGAACAGGTGGAGGGACCGTGCCCGCATCCCGCGGCAGGATGTTCACCCGACCAAGAGGAAGAGGCAGGGTCCTGACGACCCTGCTGGTCACCCTGTCACTGCTGCTCCAGGTGGGTTTCCAGCCCACCGCGAAGGCCGCGACCACGGTGTCGATGGAATTCGACCTCCCCCAGGGGGCCGAGCGTACCGAGATCGACGAGTGGGTCGACACAATAAACGACCGCGACGGCCTGCTCAGCGACGCCATCAAAGAGGAATGGCTGAACAACAGGGGGTCCTTGCCGGTTACGGTACTGGGCGACTGGGTCGACTTCGACGGAACCATCGCGGTGAGGGGTTCCAAACTCGCGTTCACGCTGGAGAGTGACATCGCGCTCAGCGAGGTGTCCCCGTGGGGGGCCCTCGGCATCGCCATCGCCGGTGTGGCGGTCTACTTCTCCATCCTAATTACCTGCACGTTGTTCTTCCTTCCCGAATCGGGTCCGCTGGCGCCTCTCGCCAGCGCGGCATGCTCAGGGATAGCGACGTTCCTTTCGGTTTTCGCCAGAGGGGCGCTCACGATCGCCTTCGAGGACAACCCCGATCCGGACGCCTGGTGGAACCTCCTCATCACCTCTTTCGTCCTCGGCGCGGCCGCGGCTGTATGGGAGGGCTACTTCGCGCCCGCCCTCAACACCTCCGGAGCGCAGTGGTTCTCGAACATGGCGCGAAATGTGCGGGATGCCGGCAGGAACATAAAGTCCTGGTGGTGGGCGGGCAACCTCGGCCTGGCCATGGAAAACGTGGGCGGAACCATTCAACACAACGTCCCGCGGTACATGGATGCGATCGAGCGCGCCGCCCTGCGGCGCGGCGCGCCCCCCGAGCTCCTGCGGGTGATGCCGCTGGGCGACTCCATCACCCACGGTGTCGGCGGGACTCCTGGCGGCGTCGGTTATCGAGGCCGCCTGTGGGACCTGTTGCAGGACGACGCGAACGCGATCGACTTCGTCGGCTCCGTGGACTCCGGGCACGGCAACATCCCCGACACCGATCACGAAGGCCATCCCAGCTGGCGGATCAGCCGGCTCGACAGCCTCGCGTCCGAGTGCGTGATCGCCCGCTACCGGCCCAACGTCGTCGTGTTGCACATCGGGACCAACGACCTGGCGAACGACGAGGAGCCCGAAACGGCCCACATCCGCCTCAGCAGGCTGGTCGACAGGATCACGGACATCGCGCCGCTCACCACGGTCCTCGTCTCCAGCCTCGTGCCGGCGAAGGACGAGTGGGACAACACGCTGATCGCGAGGTACAACGTCAGGCTGCCGACCATCGTCAACAACCTCCGCGCCGAGGGCAAGCGAGTCCGTCTGGTCAACAACGGCGCTCTCGGGGTCACCACGGCCGACCTGGCCGACTCGCTGCACCCCAACAACGACGGCTACCGCAAGATGGCCAACGCCTACCACAACGCGATCAAGGCCGCGATGAACGAGGGTCTGATCATGCCCGCGCTTCCCGGCGACAACCGGCCGTGCACCCCGGCACCGGCCAACCCGCCGCCACCGCCCCCCACGGGCCCCGCTCCCGCAGGCTGGAACTACGTCGGCAAGATCGCCTCGGTTCCCGACGCGAGCCGTGCGCAGGTCCGTTTCGCCGACCTGAACGGCGACGGCCGCGACGACTACCTCCTGGTCGGCGAGCAGGGCCAGGTCAAGGCCTGGCTCAACAACCGCGCCGGTCAGGGCGGCGGCTGGAACTACATCGGCGAGATCGCCACCGGAGCGGCCCCCCGCCAGCAGGTGCGATTCGCGGACGTGAACGGCGACGGCCGCGACGACTACCTCTCGGTCGGCGACCGGGGCCAGGTCTCGATGTGGCGCAACGCCGGCACCGGAAACGCCGTCAGCTGGGTGGCTCAGGGCGTGGTCGCCACGGATGTCGGCGCGACGCGTGACCAGGTGCGGTTCGCCGACGTCGACGTCGACGGCCGCGACGACTACCTGGTGGTCGACGACCAGGGCCGGGTGCGCGCCTGGCTGAACCAGTTCACCGGCGGCGGCGTGGCGTGGTCGTACCAGGGCGAGATCGCCTCGGGCGTCGGCGCCACCCGTGACCAGGTACGATTCCACGACTTCGACGGTGACGGCCGCGACGACTACCTGGTGTTCGACGACACGGGCTATACCAAGGCCTGGCTGAACAACGTCGGCGGTAACCGGCCGTGGATCTACCAAGGCGCCGTTGTCGGTGGCGTGGGCGCCTCCCGCGACGATGTGGTCATAGCGGACATCGACGGGAACGGCCGCGACGACTACCTGACCGTCAACGCCGCAGGCGAGGTCGCGGCCTGGCTGAACGAACGCTGGGGCCGTGCCGACCCCTGGGACTACCAGGGTCAGATCGCCTCCACCGACGCGCCCCGCCAGGAGGTCAGGTTCGCCGACCTGAACGGCGACGGCCGCGACGACTACCTTCTGGTGAAGGACAACGGCAGGGTGGAGGCCTGGCTGAACGTCCGGGAGGCCGATCGCGTCGGCTGGAACTTCCGCGGCGTGGTCGCGTCCGGATCGGGTCCGCGCGACCACATCCGCTTCGCCGACCTGAACGGCGACAACCGCGACGACTACCTCGTGGTCGGCGACCAGGGCCAGGTCGACGCCTGGTTCAACAGCGGCACCGGTGATGCCGTCGCCTGGACGAGCAAGGGCCGGCTCGCCTCGGGCTCCGCCTCCCGCGACCAGATCAGGTTCGCCGACATCGACGGCGACAACCGCGACGACTACCTCGTGGTCGACGACCAGGGCAGGGTCCGGCTCTGGCGCAACACCGGCACCCGCGATGCCGTCTCCTGGGTCAGTCAGGGCGAGGCCGCCTCCGGCGTCGGCGCGACCGGTCCCACGGTGACCTTCGCCGACGTCAACGGCGACCGCCGTGACGACTACCTGGTCCTCGGCGACCACGGCCAGATCCGCGCGTGGATCAACAACCGGGGCGGCTCCGGGTCGGCCTGGCTGTCGGCCGGCGAGGTCGCCTCCGGCGTCGGCGTGGCCCGCACGAACATCGGCCTGGCCGAGATCAACGGTGACCGCCGGGCCGACTACCTCGTCCACGACAGCCGGGGCGGTGTGAAGGCCTGGTTCAACAACGGCGCCGGCACGACCGGCACGACCGGCCCCATGCCGAACGACCCCCAACCGCCGCCGCCGGGGGGCCTGCCGCTCTGCGTGGCCAACCGATGCTGGTGATCTGAGACGCCCTGATCGATCCAGAGCGGAACCGGAACTCGCATCACGGGCTTCGCCGGAGACCGTTCCGGCGAAGCCCTGCGGCCGCCGGCCGTAACGCACGGCCGGCAGCCGCGACGGCCGGGGCGGAAGGGCCCCGACCGTTGGAAGGGAGCGGATGCCTTCGGCCCGGTCGCGCGGCGAGGGCGACTCTCCTACGCGACCGTACTGGGTCCCTATGTGATCAGAGGGTTACGGTCTACCTCTCGGTACGCATCGGTCCAGTCGAGGCGAGGGTTTGCAGCGACCGTGATCGTGCGCATCTCATGCGCGAAGATCTCGGAAAACGCCGGCTCACGCTGACACATGACATGTTGCATCACCGCGGGGCAGAGCCTAGATCGACTCGCTGACCAGCAGCGCCACACACTCCACGTGATGCGTCATCGGGAAGGCGTCGAAGGCCCGCAGGTCGGCGAGGCGGTAGCCTCGCTCGGCGAACCAGGCCAGGTCGCGGGCGAGGGTGGCCGGGTCGCAGGAGACGTACACGATCCGGGTCGCCTGGAGGGTGGTCACGTTCTCGACGACGTCGCGGCCCAGGCCCGCCCTGGGCGGGTCGACGACGACCAGGTCCGCGCGCTCGATGCCGAAGCGGTCGAGGGCGTTCTCCACGCGTCCCCTGGCGAAACGGGCCTGGGGCAGGTCGCGGAGGTTGCGTTCCGCGTCGCGGACCGCCACGGACTCGGACTCGACGCCGAACACGGCTCCCTCGGGACCGACCGCCTCGGCCAGCCCCGCGGCGAACAGGCCGACGCCGCAGTAGAGGTCGAGGGCCCACTCGCCGGGGCGCGGGGCGGCGAACTCCATGACGGCGTCGAGGAGGGTGGCCGCGGCACCGGGGTGCACCTGCCAGAAACCGCTGCCGGTGACCTGGAAGTCTCGGCCGGCGACCCGCTCGACGAGATGGTTGCGGCCGTGGACGACGCGGCTGCGGCCCTTGCCCTCGTCGACGAAGACGGCCACGCTCGTGTCGAGGTCGGGGATCGCCACCGTGCGCCTGGGCTTGGGGGCGACCACGACCGCCTGGTCACCGGCGCTGGAGGCGATGACCTCCACCGATGAGGCGTTGCGCCAGTTCATCACCTCGGCGCCGACGTTCTCCACCTCGGGGTGGGCGATCAGGCAGGCGTCCACCGGCTCGATGTCGTGGGAGCGGTGGCGGCGCAGGCCCAGGCTCCCGTCCCGCTCGACGGCGAACTGGACGCGGGTGCGCCAGCCGAGCCCGTCGGGGGCTCCGGGGACCTCCTCGACGATGCCCTTCCAGTCGATCGAGGCCAGCCGCTTGAGCTGCTCGGCCACCACATCGGCCTTCAGCCGGCGCTGGGCGTCGAGGGAGGCGTGCTGCCAGTCGCAGCCGCCACAGCGGCCGGGGCCCGCGAACGGGCACGGCGGGGTCACCCGGTCGGTGGAGGGCTCCAGGATCTCGACCGCGTCGGCCCGCAGGAACCGGGAGGTCTCCTCGGTGATCTCGGCGACGACGCGCTCGCCGGGCAGCGCGTGCCGCACGAAGACGACCCGTCCGTCATGGCGGGCGACGCACCAGCCACCGTGCGCAACCGGTCCAACCGTCAGTTCGATCGCCATGGCCGTCGCCCCCAAGAGTAAATCGTCGTCGGTCGAGCCTCCTCGCGTCAGGAGCACCTACGAAAGGTTATGCCTTGACGTCCTCGTCTCGCGCCGCCTCCTGGGGCGGACGGCGTACGGCGCCCGGCGCGAGGGGCTCGGGGCGGCCCTTGAGCCGGTCGGAGGAGTGCAGCTGCCAGGGCACGCTGATCACCATCACGCCTGGCTGGAACAGCAGGCGGCCCTTCAGACGCAGCGCGCTCTGGTTGTGCAGGAGGTGCTCCCACCAGTGGCCGACGACGTATTCGGGAATGTAGACGCTCACCACGTCCCGGGGGGAACGGCGGCGCAGCGACTTGACGTACTCCAGGATCGGCCGGGTGATCTCGCGGTAGGGCGAGTCGAGCATCTTCAGCGGCACCGGGATGCCGCGCCGCTCCCACTCCTCCTGCAGCGCCCTGGCCTCCGGCCCCTCCACGCCCACGGTGATCGCCTCCAGCGTGGAGGGACGGGTGGCGCGGGCGTAGGCGAGAGCACGCAGGGTCGGCTTGTGGATCTTGGAGACCAGGACGATGACGTGGTTGCGCGCGGGCAGCATCGTCTCGTCCACCTGGGAGTCCTCGGCGACGGCGAGTTCGGCCGCCACGTTCTCGTAGTGGCGGTGGATGCCCTTCATCATCAGGAAGAGCACCGGCATGGCCACGCAGACGATCCAGGCCCCGTGGGTGAACTTGGTGACCAGCACCACCACCAGCACCAGGCCGGTCATGACGCCGCCGAAGAAGTTGATCGTCCGCGAGCGGTGCATCTGGTGGCGGACCCTGGGGTCGGTCTCGGTTCTCAGATGCCTGCTCCAGTGCCTGACCATGCCGATCTGGCTCAGCGTGAACGACACGAAGACGCCCACGATGTAGAGGTTGAGCAGGCGGCTGACGTCGGCGTCGAAGCCCCACAGCAGCAGGCAGGCCCCGGCGGCGAGGATCACGATGCCGTTGGAGAAGGCGAGCCGGTCGCCCCTGGTGTGCAGCTGACGGGGCAGGTAGCGGTCCTGGGCCAGGATCGAGCCGAGCACCGGAAAACCGTTGAAGGCGGTGTTGGCGGCGAGGAACAGGATCAGCGCGGTGACGGCGGCGATGAAGAAGAAGGGGAGCGAGCCGTTCCCGAAGACCGCGTCCGCCACCTGGGCGATGATCGGCTGCTGGTAGTAGTCGGGCCCGGCGGGCCGGCCGTCGATGAGGATGTCGCGGTAGGCGACGGCGGGGTCGGCGACCTTGACGCCCGAGGCGAGCGCGAGGGTGATGATGCCGACGAACATCGTCACCGAGATCAGGCCCATCATCAGCAGGGTGTTCGCGGCGTTCTTGCTCTTGGGCTTGCGGAAGGCGGGCACGCCGTTACTGATCGCCTCGACGCCGGTGAGCGCGGCACAGCCGGAGGAGAACGCGCGCAGGATCAGGAAGGCCGCCGCGAAGGAGGTGAGGTTCGTCTGCTCGGCGATGATCTCGTACCCGGAGGTGGGCGCGTGCAGCTCGTCACCGAGGATCAGCACCCGGAATCCGCCCCACGCGATCAGGCCGAGGACCGCGAACATGAAGGTGTAGGTGGGGATCGCGAAGGCCGCGCCCGACTCGCGGATACCGCGCAGGTTGACCACGGTCAGCAGCACGACGATGACGATCGCGACCAGCGTCTTGTGCTCGGCGACGTACGGGATGGTGGCGCCCACGTAGTCGACGCCGTTGGCGACCGAGACCGCGACGGTGAGCACGTAGTCGACCATCAGGGCGCTGGCGACGGTGAGACCGGCGTTCGGGCCGAGGTTGACGGTGGCGACCTCGTAGTCGCCGCCCCCGCTGGGGTAGGCGTGCACGTTCTGCCGGTACGACGCCACGACGGTGAGCATCACCACGACGACGGCGACGGCCACCCAGGGGCTGAAGTGGTAGAAGGAGAGTCCCGCGAGGGAGAGGATGACCAGGATCTCCTGCGGGGCGTACGCGACGGAGGAGAGGGCGTCACTCGCGAAAACGGGTAGCGCGATGCGCTTGGGGAGCAGTTGCTCGTGTAGCTGCGTGCTGCGCAGCGCCCGCCCGATGAAAAGGCGTTTGACAAGGTCCGTCACCTTCGACACGTCTGCAGATGCTAGCCGTTATTCCTCGGCCCCACTCACGCGGCACTCCCGGGGCGGTCCATACTGGCTGAATACATCGGGAACAAGATCCGCCTCACAGCGACCGGCGGGGGAGCATGCATATCGTGATCATGGGGTGTGGGCGGGTCGGTTCGACCCTGGCGCACATTCTTGAGGACAGCGGCCACTCGGTCGCGATCATCGACCATGACCCGCAGGCGTTCCGCCGCCTGCGGGCGGGGTTCAGGGGTCGCCGGGTGACCGGGGTCGGCTTCGACAGGGACGTCCTGGAGGAGGCGGGCATCGAGGCCGCGGCAGCCTACGTGGCGGTGAGCAGCGGAGACAACTCCAACATCATCTCCGCCAGGGTCGCCCGCGAGACGTTCGGCGTGGACAACGTCGTGGCCAGGATCTACGACTCCCGGCGCGCCGAGGTCTACCAGCGGCTGGGCATCCCCACCGTGGCCACGGTCCGCTGGACCGCCGACCAGATCCTGCGCCGCGTCCTGCCCGAGGGCGCCGAGCCGCTCTGGCGCGACCCCAGCGGGCGCGTGGTGCTGGCGGAGGTGGCCTACCACCCCGGCTGGATCGGCACCCTGACGAGGGATCTGGAGGCGGCGGCGGGCACCCGCCTGGCGTTCGTCAACCGGATCGGCGACACCCTGCTGCCCAGGAACGACTCGGTGGTGCAGGAGGGCGACATACTGCACGTCATGGCGGTCGAGGCCGACATGGACCGCATCAACAAGGTGTTGTCCGGAGCGCCGGAGAAGGAGCACTGATGCGCGTCACCATCGCCGGCGCGGGGGCGGTCGGCCGGTCGATCGCCGCCGAGCTCCTGGAGAACGGCCACGAGGTCCTGCTCGTCGACATCGACCCCAAGGCCATCAAGATCGATACCGTGCCGCGGGCGGAGTGGCTGCTCGCCGACGCCTGCGAGATCTCCTCGCTGGACGAGGCGGGCCTCGCCGACTGCCACGTGGTCATCGCCGCCAGCGGTGACGACAAGGTCAACCTGGTGGTGTCACTGCTCGCCAAGACCGAGTACGGCGTGCCTCGCGTGGTCGCCAGGATCAACCACCCCAAGAACGAGTGGCTGTTCAACGAGTCGTGGGGCGTCGACGTGGCCGTCTCGACCCCGCGCCTGCTGAGCGCGCTGGTCGAGGAGGCGGTGAGCGTCGGCGACCTGGTGCGGCTGATGACCTTCCGCCAGGGCCAGGCCAACCTGGTCGAGCTCACCCTGCCCGAGGACGCGCCGGTCGTCGGCCAGCGCGCCGGCTCGGTTCCGTGGCCCAACGACACCGCCCTGGTCGCGATCCTGCGCGAGGGCCGGGTGCTGGTGCCCACCGCCGACGACCCGCTGGAGGCCGGCGACGAGCTGATGTTCGTGGCCAGCCAGGAGGTCGAGGAGGAGCTGGCCGAGCTCCTGTCCCCGCACCGCACGCCCCGCTGAACCCACGCTCCCGCGCACCGGGCGAGCCGGTCCTCCCGCACCGCGTGCCGGGGGATCGGCGCCGGGAAGCCGTGTGTGACCTCCTGAGGGCCGGACGGGTCGCCGCCCGGCGGACCGAGAAACTCTTCGCGAAGGCGAAGGCCGGCGCGGCGGTCAGGAGGCCGCGGGCCGCACCGGGGTCCTGCCGCGGGCGAGGAGCCACACCATGGCCGCGAGCGCCGCGACCTGAAGCGGCCAGCCCATCGCGATCTTGAGGATGCCCAGCTGGGCGACCGCGTCGTCCCTGCCGATCAGATAGACGGGGAGCTGCACCGCCACCCGGATCACGCACGGGATCATCAGCAGCCAGGTGAGCCTGATGCACAACTTCACCACCGCCGGATCCGCGCGCCACGCGGTCGGGTCGCCGGTGACGGATCCGATGAGAAAGCCCACGACCGGCCACCGGGTGATGATCGACAGCAGCATGACCACGGAGTATCCGGCGTTGTAGAGGATGCCCGGCAGGAAGACGTCCTCCGCCTGGCCGGTACGGGAGGCGAAGAAGGCGCCGATGCCGATGCCGATCAAGCTGTTGATCACGAACTGCGGCGTCGAGCGTTGCACCAGCCGCACCACGAGCAGCAGCACCGCGGCCGAGATGCTCACGGTCAGGGACGGCCTCAGCTCCGAGGTGGTGATCCACATGACGGTGAAGGCGATGGTGGGCACGGCGGCCTCGATCACGCCTCGCACTCCGCCGAAGGCCTTGGCAAGCTGGCTGCGGATCGCGGCCTCGACCGTGTCGTGCGCGGCGGTCTCACCGGTGGTGGTCATCTTCTCGCTCACCGTCTTGGGATCGTCAATCACTCACGCACCGCCCGCTGGGCGCAGCTCGTATCTCGGATTGAACATGACTTTGCGGCCATCCTGCACGCTGACGAGCCCTTCCGCCAGCACCAGGCGCCCCGGCTCGATACCGGCGATCTTCCTGCGGCCCAGCCATATCAGGTCAATCACATCGGAACCATCGTAAAGCTCGGCCTCCAGTGCCGGAGCGCCTCCGCGAGGACGCAGCGTCACCGTCCGCAGCGTGCCGGTGACGCAGGAGCGGCGGCGCATACCGCAGGAGACGATGGGCGTGGCACCGTGACGATCGAGGTCCTGCTGGAGCTCGTCGGCCTCCAGTTCGTCCTGACCGGCGGTCAACCGACGGAAGAATCCCCGCAGACCGCCCTGTTTGTGCGGCTCCTGAGAACCCACGGACCTCTCCTTCACACCCGAGTCGAACCAGCGTACGCGATCCGGCCCGTCAGCGAATCTCGGCGATCTCCGGCCCCCGCTCGAACGGCTTGAGATCGGGCACCTCTCCCCCGGCGGCCTGCTGCTCCGCGGCCTGCTTAGCCTCGGGCGGCAGCCGGAGCTCGATCGCCTCCTTGGGAGCCATGGGCTCGTCGCCGCGTACCACGACCATGTCCCTGACGACACCCTCCAGCGTCTCGGCGGCCCCGGCCTCGTCGGCGGCCTTACCGCTGATCACCGCGCGCAGGAACCAGCGCGGCCCGTCCACCCCGATGTAGCGGACCGGCTGCTCGCCACCCTCCGCGGGGATCCTCGCGGCCAGCTCGACACCGAACGGCCCCTCCCGCTCCTCGGCGGTGCCTCCCGCGCCCTTGACCCCCTCGGCCAGCTCGGCCCTGACCTCGTCCCAGATCCCGCTGCGCTTGGGCGCCGCGAAGGCGTGCACCTGCAGGGCACTCCCCTCGAACAGCACCACGGCACCGACGATCTGGTCGCCGGCCAGGTTGAGCTGCACCTCGAAACCGGCGTCCACCGGCAGGCGCATGCCTCCGAGGTCGACCCGTTCGCGCTCGGGGTGGGGCTCGTCCGCGTCCCACGGCCCCGACTCCCGCGTCGGTACCCTCTCGACCTCTTCCACCGCGGCCTTGGCGGCCGGGGACTTCTCACGACGGCTGCGTCCGAACACTTCTCTCACGCTCCTTGAAGATTCACTCGTCACTCGTCACCCGCCGGGGACGGCGGCGGTCGCTCTCCGGGGCCGGGAGGATGCCCCGCCCTCGGATCGCCGGCCGTTCCGTCCACCTCGCCGGGGTCACTTCCTGTCAGTGGCCGGTGGACCCGAACCCGCCGGCGCCTCGCACCGAACCCGGCAGCCGGTCCACCTCGTGGAACGCCGCCTTCTCCACCTTCTGGATCACCAGCTGCGCGATCCGGTCTCCCCTGCGCAGCCGTACGACGCTCTTGGTGTCGGTGTTGATCAGTGTCACCTTGATCTCCCCCCGGTATCCCGCGTCGACGGTGCCGGGCGCGTTGACGAGCGTCACCCCATACCTGGAGGCCAGGCCCGAACGCGGGTGGACGAACGCGGCGTACCCGTCGGGCAGGGCGATCGCCAGCCCGGTGCCGACCACGGCTCGCTCCCCGGGGAGGAGCTCGACGTCCTCTGCGGCGTGCAGGTCGGCGCCCGCGTCGCCCGGATGGGCGTACGAAGGCGGCGGCAGGTCGGGATCGAGCCGGTGGATCAACACCTCGACGGTGTGGGTCACGGGTTCACCTCGTACTCGTGGTGCTCGTCGGCGATCTTCTGAATGTCGCCGTGCTTGGCGAAATGCTCCATGCCCACCTCGACGAAGAGGGCCGCGGCCCGCACGGCGACCGGACCGTCCGGGGAACCGATCCGGCCCTCAGCCTCAAGGTACGCCTTCCTGCCGGACATGCCGTTGCACCAGGCGCGCAAATGCAGGGCGGTGCCCACCGGAACCGGCGCGAGATAGTCGGTCTCCAGCCGGGCGGTGACGTAGGGGCGCTGGAAGAGCCACACGGACATACCGATGACCTCGTCCATCGCCGCGGCGAGCACACCGCCGTGCGCCAGGCCCGGCGCGCCCTGGTGGGTCTCCTCCACGGTGAACTCGGCGACCACCGTGATCCCGTCTGGGGTGAGAGCGGTCAGGCGCAGGCCGTTCGGGTGGTCGGCACCGCAGCCGAAGCAGCGGCTGTAGTGGGAACCGAGCGGGGTGCCGGGAGCGGGGGCGCCGGGATGCGGCGCCGGGCGGGTCGCGTCCGGCGGAGGGGTGGTCAGGGCGGAACGGGTCACGGGGCAGAACGTTACCGCCTGGGCTGCGGTGATTCCTCATTCGCCGGCTTTCCCTCCGCACCGGCCCCCGGCCCGCCGGAACCGCTGCTCGGCCCCCCGGGACCACCGGGACCCTCGGAGCCCTCGGGACCACCGGAGCCCTCGGGACCGCCGGGACCGTGAGGTTCCCCGGGATCGGGGTGTGGCGGGGCAGGTGGCAGGGCGGGCCGGGAACCAGCCCCGAGGAGCTCCGGCAGCGCGCGGTAGATCACCGCGGCCACCGGCACCGCCACGGCGGCCCCGGCGATGCCCGCCAGGATGCCGCCCACCGCGAGCACCAGAATGATCGCCAGCGGGTGGAAGTGCAGCACCCTGCCGACGATCAGCGGCTGGAGCACGTGGTTCTCCAGCTGCTGCTCCACGACCAGGATGCCGAGGAAGATCAGAGCGTAGATCGGGCCCTTGGCACCGAGGGTGACCAGGGTGGCCACCGCACCGGCGAAGAAGATTCCGACGATGGGGATGAAGCTGGCCAGGAAGATCAGCACCGCGAGCGGCGCCCAGAGCGGCACGCCCATCCCCGCGAGCACGATGCCCATGACCACACCGTGCACGGCGGCCACCGCGACCGTACCCTGCACGTAGTGCGAGAGCGTCACCCAGGCGGCCCGGCCGGCCCTGTCGACGCGGGGCGCGACGTCACCGAAGCCCTTCAGGAACCACGACCAGATCTGGTCGCCGTCCTTGAGCAGGAAGAACGTCACGAACAGCAGCAGCACGATGGAGGCGAGCACCTCCAGTGCCACCGTGGCGCCGGTGAGGACCGTCTGGGTGATCTGGTTGCGCTGGGTGGTGATCTGCCGCCCGATCTCGTCGACCCAGCTGGAGATCTGGGTCGGCTGCAGGTGCAGGGGGCCGGTGTAGAGCCAGTTCTCGACGCTCTTGACCGTCACGCGCAACTGGTCGAGGAGACCGGGGAACTCGTCGTTGGCACGCACCCCGATGATCCATCCGGTGCCGCCGAGCACGGCGAGCGCAATGATCATCGTGAGCCAGGTGGCGTAGATGGGCCGCATGCCCATCGCGCCGAACCTCCGGGTGAGCGGGAACAGCAGCGCGGTCAGCAGGAGCGCGACGGCCACCGGCAGCGCCACGATGCGCAGCGTCGCGATGAACTGCGCGAAGTAGAGGACCGCCCAGCCGATGATGATCAGGCAGAGGCTCCACATCGCGATGCGCAGCAGCGTGCGAGGCACCAGGTTGGTGAGGCGTTCCCGGTCGGATATCACATGTTCAAGACTGTCACGCCGGGAGGGTGAATGCGCGGGGGTTATCGCAGGAACACGAGACGCGATGGTTCGTCCGTGCGCCGAGTGCCGGCGCCCGTCCCGCGCCGACCCGGCGGGCGTGCGGGTGCCCATCCCGCCGGGCTGGGCACCCGCCTTGCCTGGTCGGCGACACACCCCGGCGAGATCGGCCTCCGCCCGTGACCGGGAGCCGACGCCCCTGGTCACGGGCCGACGCCCACCGATCCCGAGCCGACGCCTCCCGGTCACCACTCACCGGATGAGCGCTCACCGGCAGGGGTCAGCGCTCATCCGGCGGGCGCGAGATCACCCTGTCTTCGAGGTAGCAGCTGCAGTTGCCACATCCTGGCGGCATGCCTGTCCTCCTCTCACCTGTCCTGCCTCGACCGTACGGCAGGACGCCCCGACGGGAAGGACAGATTCGCGTGCGCGCCCGGAGCACGGATCCCGCCCGGGACCCCTCGGCCGGGCGAGGAGCCGGACCTCACCGGGAGGCGTACCTCCGCACCTCGGGCCCACTGTCAGGTGAGAGCGACCTCCACGAGCAGATCCCCCTCGCCCTCGTGGAGCACGAACTCGTCGATGACGCCCGCGCCGCACAGGTCGTCCTGCGCCTGGCGCACGAGGGCGGCCCGCGCACCGGTGACGGTCAGCCGGGAGACCTCCGCGCGCATGGAGAGGCGCGCGTCGGACTTGGCCTTGCGGACCCGGCCGAGGACCGCGGCCACCACGGGCAGCAACTCGGGGTCGCCTCCGCGCTCACCCGCCTCGGGCCAGGCGGCCCGGTGCACCGAACCCTCACGCCACCAGGACCAGACCTCCTCGGTGACGAAGGGCAGGAAGGGGGCGAACAACCGGAGCATGACGTCGAGCGCCTCGCGCAGCGCCGCGTGCGCCGAACGCGCCGCTGTGTTCTCGCCGTTCCCGCCGTTCCCGCCGTTCCCGCCGTTTCCGGTCCCGGTGTTCGCGTCGTCGTAGGCCCTCGCCTTGACCAGCTCCAGGTAGTCGTCGCAGAACTCCCAGAAGAACCGCTCGGTCCGCTCCAGCGCGCGGGTGTAGTCGTAGCCCTCGAACGCCTCGGTGGCCTCGTGGACCACCTCCGACAGCCGGGCCAGCATCGACAGGTCGATCGGCTCGGTGACCTCCCCGCCCTCCTCGCCCAGGCCGAGGACGAACCTGGAGGCGTTCAGGATCTTGATGGCCAGGCGGCGGCCGACCTTGATCTGACCGGTGTCGAACGCCGTGTCGGTGCCGGGGCGGCCGTTCGCCGCCCAGTAGCGGACCGCGTCGGAGCCGTACTGCTCCAGCAGGCCCAGCGGGGTGACCACGTTGCCCCGGGACTTGGACATCTTCTTGCGGTCGGGATCGAGGATCCACCCGGAGATCGCGACATCGCTCCAGGGCAGGGTGCCCTGCTCCAGGTGCGCGCGGACCACGGTGGAGAACAGCCAGGTCCGGATGATCTCGTGGGCCTGCGGGCGCAGGTTCATCGGGAAGACCCGCTCGAACAGGTCCTGGTCGCGCTCCCAGCCCCCGGCGATCTGCGGCGTCAGCGAGGAGGTGGCCCAGGTGTCCATCACGTCCTGGTCTCCGATGAAACCACCTGCCTTGCCGCGCTGGTCCTCGGTGTAGCCGGGCGGAACGTCGCTGGACGGGTCGATCGGCAGCGCGGACTCCGGCGGCATGATCGGCGCGGAGCGGTCGGGCTCGCCCTCGTCGTCCAGCGGGTACCAGACCGGGATGGGCACGCCGAAGAACCTCTGCCGGGAGATCAGCCAGTCGCCCGCCAGGCCCTGCACCCAGCTGTCGTAGCGGACCCGCATGTGCGGCGGGTGCCAGGAGAGCTCCGCGCCGCGTGCCAGGAGCGCGTCGCGCAGGGCGAGGTCGCGCCCTCCGTTGCGGATGTACCACTGGCGGGTGGTGACGATCTCCAGCGGCCGGTCGCCCTTCTCGTAGAACTTCACCGCGCGCCTGGTGGGCCGCGGCTCGCCCTCCATGTCACCCGAGGCGCGCAGCAGCTCCACGATCCGCTCACGGGCGCCGTGCACGGTCCTGCCCGCCAGCTCCGCGTAGGGCTCCTCCGGCACGCCCTCGGGCGCGTCCGGCAGCAGCCTGCCGTCCCAGCCGATGACGGCGCGGGTGGGCAGGTCGAGCTCGCGCCACCAGACGACGTCGGTGACGTCGCCGAAGGTGCAGATCATCGCGATGCCCGAGCCCTTGTCCGGCTCGGCCAGGTGGTGGGCGAGCACCGGCACCTCGACGCCGAACAGCGGTGTCCTGACCGTGGTGCCGAACAGGGGCCGGTAACGCTCGTCGTCCGGGTGGGCGACGAGTGCGACGCACGCGGGAAGCAGTTCGGGGCGGGTCGTCTCGATCCAGACCCGATCACCGAACCCCCTGGCCCGCTGCTCCTCCGACAGGCCGAAGCCCAGCCGGTGGAAGGCACCGGGCCACTCCCGGTCCTCCAGCTCGGCCTGGGCGACGGCGGTGCGGAAGGTGACGTCCCACAGCGTGGGCGCCTGCGCCACGTACGCCTCACCCCTGGCGAGGTTGCGCAGGAAGGCGCGCTGGGAGGCGGCCCGCGCGGCCTCGCCGATGGTGGCGTACGTCAGCGACCAGTCCACTGAGAGGCCCAGGCGGCGCCAGAGCTCCTCGAAGACCTTCTCGTCCTCGACGGTGAGCCGCTCGCACAGCTCGATGAAGTTTCCGCGGGAGATCGGGATCTGCCGTTTGGGATCGGGTCTGGCCGGGGGCTCGAACGAGGGGTCGTAGGCGATGGAGGGGTCGCAGCGCACGCCGAAGTGGTTCTGCACCCGGCGCTCGGTGGGCAGGCCGTTGTCGTCCCAGCCCATGGGGTAGAAGACCTCGCGCCCGCGCATGCGCTGGAAGCGGGCGACGGTGTCGGTGTGGGTGTAGGAGAAGACGTGGCCGACGTGGAGGGAACCGGAGACGGTCGGCGGCGGGGTGTCGATCGAGTAGATCTCCTCGCGCGTGCGCGACCTGTCGAAACGGTAGGTTCCCCCGGTCTCCCAACGGCCCGACCATACGACTTCCAGGCCGTCGAGAGTCGGTTTCTCGGGCATGGTCGCAGGGCGCGGGCGCTGATGTGTCATGCCTCCCTATGGTATGGCTTCACGCGATACGACGCTCGGGGAGACTAGTGTTCTTGGGGCGAGCCACGAAACGGGAGGACCCTATGGCCGACAAGAGCGAGAAGCAGGACATGGCGTGGAGGGCGATCGGCGGCCTCCTGGGCCTCGCCACCGCGTGGGGGGCGAAGAAGGTCATCGGGTTCGCCTGGGAGAAGACCACCGGTAAGAAGCCTCCCGTCGACAACGAGTCCCTGGAGATCAGCCTCGGCGAGGCGATCGGCTACGCCGTGGTGATGGGGGTCGGCATGCAGGTGACGCAGATCGTGGTCGCCCGCACCGCCAAGAAGCGCTACAACGCCTGGAAGGCCATGAAGGACGCGGCCAAGGACGTCACCACCTGACGGCGAGACCGTGCCCCGCCGGTGACCCCGGCCGGGGTCACCGGCGTTGCCCCGGTGTTTCAGGACCCGTCGCCCCCGGCCGCCGTCAAGGACCCGCCGCGCCGCTCGCCCTGCCCGAGGGCGGCGAGGTCGCCGTCAGGAGGACTCCGAGACTTCGGAGGGTTCCGGTGAGTCCTGGGAGCCGGATGACTCCAGTGAGGTGAGAAACTCCTTGGCCCAGCGGTCCACGTCGTAGGTGGCCACCCTGCGGCGCAGCGACCGCATCCTGCGCGACAGATCGTGCGGGGTGGCCCGCATCGCGGTCAGCATCGTCCGCTTGAGACCGTCGACGTCGTAGGGGTTGACCATGAACGCCTGGCGCAGCTCGTCGGCCGCCCCGGCGAACTCGCTGAGCACCAGCGCGCCGCGCAGGTCGTTACGGCAGGCGATGTACTCCTTGGCGACCAGGTTCATCCCGTCGCGCAGCGGCGTCACCATCATCACGTCCGCCGCGAGATAGAGCGCGGCGAGCTCGTCCCTGCCGTACGACTGGTGCATGTACTGCACGGGTTGCTGGCCGAGTTCTCCCTGCTCACCGTTGATCCGGCCGACCTGGAGTTCGATCGAGTCGCGCAGCCGTACGTACTCCTCGACCCGTTCCCTGCTCGGCGTGGCGATCTGTACGAACGCCGCCTCGCCCGGCTTGATCGCCCCCTCGGAGAGCAGCTCGCCGAACGCCTTCAGGCGCTGGCCGATGCCCTTGGTGTAGTCGAGCCTGTCCACGCCGAGCAGCAGGCACTCGGGATCACCCAGCTCCGCGCGGATCTCCCTCGCCCTGGAGATGATGTGCGGCTCCCTGACCAGGGAGTCGAGCTCGCCGAAGTCGACGGAGATGGGGAACGCCCCGGCGCGCACCACCCGGTCCCCCACGTAGATCTCGTGCTTGTGGTGCTGGAGGCCGAGCAGGCGGCGGCAGAGCCGGATGAAGTTGGACGCGCCACCGGGGCGCTGGAACCCCACCATGTCCGCGCCGAGCAGCCCTTCGACGATCTCGCGCCGCCACGGCATCTGGGAGAACAGCTCGACCGGCGGGAAGGGGATGTGCAGGAAGAAGCCGATGCGCAGGTCCGGGCGGAGCTTGCGCAGCATGGCCGGGACCAGCTGGAGCTGGTAGTCCTGGATCCACACGACGGCGTTCTCCGCGGCCTCCTGCGCGGCGGCCTCGGCGAAGCGCTCGTTGACGGCGCGGTAGGCGTCCCAGGTGACCCGGGAGTAGACGGGCGTGGCGACCACGTCGTGGTAGAGCGGCCAGAGGGTGGCGTTGGAGAAGCCCTCGTAGTAGAGCTCGACCTCGGACCTGGACAGCGGGACGGGGACGAGCTGCATCCCGTCGTGCTCGAAGGGTTCGAGGGTCTCGTCGGGAGCGCCGTGCCAGCCGACCCAGGCCCCCTCCCTGCGCTGCAGGACGGGGGCGATCGCGGTGACGAGGCCGCCGGGGCTACGCCTCCACATGTCCTCCCCGACGCGGTCGACGGGCAGGCGGTTGGCGACGATCACAAATGCGCTGCGGCCCAGCACAAATTCCTCCAGGTAGTCGGGGGCTTACTGAACTAACTACCCGTTTGCGAGGTTTCTATGGCTTACCTGGTGGAAGGGGTCGGTGAACCCTCAGATCGGCCCGTACGACCTCGCCGAGCTTCTTCGTGGCGGCGCGGTTGAGGAATCCTCCGGCCACGGCGCCCGTGAGGAACGGGCCGAAGGTGGTGAGGTGGCGTCCGAGGGTGCGCATCAGCCTGTTGCGCAGGGCCGTCTTGGCCGCGGTGCCCAGGGCGACGGTCATCGTCCCCGGCGCCATGGGGTCGACGCCGCGCTGCTTGGACCAGGCCATCGCGAAGGCCATGGCGCGCTGGGAGCCGGTGCCCGGCACCTGGATCCCGTACACCTCGTGGAGTTCGGCGATGAGCTTGACCTCGATCGCGGCCACGACAAGGGTCTCGGCGACGAGCTGGGCGGGGGCGGAGAGCAGGAGAGGGGGAGCTGCGAACTCGGCGGCGGCGACGGCCCCGCCGATCGCCCCGACCGTCATGGTTCCCTTGGTCGCGGTGCGTACCAGGTCGTCGGCGAGCGCCTCGGAGGTGAGGCCGCGGTGATGCTCGGAAAGGGTCTGCAGGTCGCGGATGGGGATGCGGGGCGCCACGGCCATGAACACGTCGGTCAGCCAGCGACCCCGGTTCTCTCCCGACGCCTTGGCCCTCTTCGCCCCTCGCGCCAGTGATCTCGTGAGGCGGCCGAGCAACTTTCGCCGCTCGGCCGCGTCCATGTCGCCCGGCTCGGCGAGCCTGCCAACGAGCTCGGCCACCTCTTGGTCGGATCGGCCGGTGCCGTCGGCCGCGGCCGCTCCGTGATCGGGACGGCTTTCCGGGGTCGTCCTGCGATCGGGACCGCCTTCCGGGGTCGCCTCCCGCCCGGCCTCGTCGCGGGGGGCCGCTCTGTGATCAGGCGCGCCGTCCGACTCCTCGGCCGTGGAGTCGTCCGGCGCGGCACCGCTCTGCCTGTTCTCTGACGTCATGTCTCGGAACCTCCTCAAGGCTGTCCTGGGGCCCTACCCGTACTTGGAAGAGCACACCTCGGACAGGCCATCGGAATCATCTCAAGCCGCGCATTCCCGGCATATCTGCTGGCCGTTCTTCTCAACGGCGAGTTGACTGCGGTGGTGCACCAGGAAGCAGCGCGCGCAGGTGAACTCGTCGGCCTGACGAGGAATCACCCGGAGCGAGAGTTCCTCGTTCGACAGGTCCGCGCCCGGCAGTTCGAGCGACTCGGCCAGATCGGTCTCGTCGATGTCGATACTGCCCGAGGACTTGTCGGTACGGCGGGCCTGCAGTTCCTGAAGACTGTCCTCACTGAGGTCGTCGTCGGTCTTGCGTGGGCTGTCGTAATCGGTAGCCATCGGTCTGATCCATCCCCCTCATCTATCTGTCTGCGCTGACTCGCGCGTGTGTAACGCTTGGGAGGCACGACTTGTGCCCGATCCGCCAGAGAGATTCCTGCTTCGGTACCCCGCCGGAATGGTCACTGAACCTCCCTACACGTGAGGGACGTACTGCCAATGGCCACGGTTAGCCAAATATGGCGTAAACCACAGCATCGGCGGCATGCACCACCGTGTTCGACGGCACATCCAACCACATGTACGGCGTGAACGAGACGCCCCCCGCCGGATCAACGTGACTGAAGTCGCACGGTGACCACGAGACCCCCTCCGTCCCTGGGTACGGCGGTCACGTTGCCCCCGTGGGCGCGCACGACCGCGCGCACGATGGAGAGCCCGAGCCCCGCCCCCTTGTCGGAGTCGACCCGGTCGGCATTGAGCCGCCTGAACGGCTCGAAAAGGCTGTTCACCTCGTACGCGGGCACATGCGATCCCGTGTTGGCCACCTGAACAACCAACGCCCCCTCCACCATTCCCGTCCTCACCCACAGGCGTCCGGAATCAGGGAGATTGTGCTTTATCGCGTTCTCCACCAGGTTGGCCACGCACCGCTCGAGCAGCACCGGATCCCCGACGGTCTCGGCGCCCCGAAGGTCGGGGATCACCGTGACCCCGGCCTTGTCGGCCCGCGCGGCGAGCTGGTCGACGACGGTCTCGGCCACGTCCTTCATGTCCACCGGCTTGCGCACGCTCAGCTCGCGCTCGCTGCGGGCGAGCAGCAACAGGCCCTCGATCAGGCGCTCGTTGCGGGCGTTCACCTCCAGGAGCGTGCGGCCCAGCGCCTTCAGGTCACCCGACGCCTCCGGATCGCCCAGGGCGATCTCCAGGACCGTCCGGTTGATCGTCAGGGGGGTGCGCAGCTCGTGCGAGGCGTTGGCCACGAATCTTCGTTGTGTGTCGAAGGCCACATTCAGCCTGGTGAGCATCGCGTCGAAGGTGTCGGCCAGCTCCTTCAGCTCGTCGTCGGGACCCTTGAGGTCGATCCGCTCGTGGGCGAGCGTGGAGCCCGACAGCTTGCGTGCCGTGGCGGTCATCTGCTGGATGGGCTTGAGCGCCCGGTCGGCGACGATGTAGCCGATGATGACGGCGAGGATGCCGACCCCCAGCAGGGCGAGCAGCGAGCGGGCCAGCAGCTCCCGCTGCGCCCCGGTGATCGCGACGTGCTGCTGCCAGTACCACTGCCGCTTGATCTCTGTCGCCAACTGCGGCCCCACAAGCCCGTCCAGGTCGGACGGGAAGGGCGGCCACGCCCCGTAGAGCGCCCAGCCCACCAGGAGGTAGATCACGGCCAGCAGCAGGGCGCCGGCCGTGAAGAACAGCACGGCGTAGGTGATGGTGAGCCGCCACCGGATGCTGATCCGGTCGATGATCGACCTCAGCCGCTCCAGCGGCGTCCTCTCCATCGGGGCGGCGCCCGCCGGGGGCGGCCCGTCCCAGGCCGGCGGGCCGGTCGGCGGCGGGGGCTGCTCGTCCTGCCTCCGCTCTCCGGCGGGCCCGGACTCCAGCCGCTCGTTCTTCCAGGCGCCCCGCTCGGAGTGAGGGCTGATCATCGGATGGGTCGGCACCGTGTCGCGGTTCTCTCCCACCGGGACGAACGTCGGGCGTTCCTCTCCCCCACCTGCCGGAGCGTTCACAGCTTGTACCCGACCCCTGGCACCGTCTCGATCACCTGGGGCTCGCCCAGTTTCTTCCTCAGCGTCATCATGGTGACGCGCACGACGTTGGTGAACGGGTCGATGTTCTCGTCCCACGCCTTGTCCAGCAGGTCCTCCTGGCTGACGACCGCGCCCTCGGCGCGCATCAGCTCCTCCAGGACCGCGAACTCCTTCTTGGTGAGCGCGACCTCCGCGCCGTCCCTGGTCACCAGCCGCTTGCCCGGATCCAGACGCACCCCGGAGCGCTCGAGCACCGGCGGCAGCGCCGGGGCGGAACGACGGCCGAGCGCCCGCACCCGCGCCACCAGCTCGACGAACACGAAGGGCTTGGCCAGATAGTCGTCGGCCCCCAGCCCCAGCCCCTCCACCTTGTCGTCGACGTCGCCGGAGGCGGTCAGCATGAGGATCCTGGAGGCGGTGCGCGAGGCCACCAGGCGACGGCAGACCTCGTCGCCGTGGACCTTGGGCAGATCCCTGTCCAGGACGATCACGTCGTAGTCGATGTAACCCGTCCGCTCCAGCGCCCCCGCACCGTCGTAGGCCACGTCCACGGCCATCGCCTCGCGCCGGAGCCCGGTCGCGATCGCGTCGGCGAGCACCCGCTCATCCTCGACCACAAGCACTCGCATGGCCTATGGCACCTCCCGTCACATTCCCAGAGCAGCCGCTGGGACGGCCTCCCCATTCTCCCCTCACCACCCGTAAGCACACGGTAAGCCCTTCACAGGAGGGGGCACTCCATGTGATGTCGGAAACACGCAGGTTTAGCGCCTGGTTCACCCTGGGTACAGCCGGTTCCAGTCTCCATAACGGTATCCTCCGTTCCCCATGAGCCCGTGAGAAAGAAGGTGAAGATGGGCGAGTTCACCGCCACAATCGAACACCGCCTCGACCAGGCATACAAGAACTTGCAGGAGGCCAGGTCCTCCGGCGACGACTACCTCGCCGACACCTTCACCGCCGAGATCGAGGATCTCCGCCGTCTGGCCACAGATAACGGCGTCCCCGTCCAGCGCTGATGGGAAGGAGCCCTCCGGCCTACCGCCGGGGGGCTCTTTCACGTCCTCACCCGGCCCACCTCATCCGAGGGGACCGGCCCTCGTGAAGGTCAGGCGTCGCGTTCCGGGTCGAGCGGGAGCAGCAGGTCGTGCAGCTCCTCGAACAGGCCGGGGGCCGCGCACAGCAGAAGACCGGGATTGGCCGGCCTGCCCTCAAGCCCGCCGACCCTCGCCCCGGCCTCCGCGGCGATGAGGCCGCCGGCCCCGTAGTCCCAGTACTGAGGACCGCGCTCGTAGTAGCCGTCCACCCGCCCCGCCGCCACCGAACACAGGTCGGAGGCCGCCGAGCCGCCCCTGCGGATGTCGCGCACGCGCGGCAGCACGTGGCGGAGCACCTCGGCCTGCACCTCGCGCCGCCCGCTCTCGTAGCCGAACCCGGTGGCGATCAGCGCCCGATCCAGCGGCACCCCGGTGTTGCAGCTCAGCCGCTCTCCGGCCAGCCAGGCTCCCCCGCCCTTGACGGCGGTGAACACCTCGCCGCGGGGCACGACGTTCACCGCTCCCGCGATCACCTCGCCGTCCGCCTCGACCGCGATGCTGACCGCCCACTCGGGCACCCCGTACAGGAAGTTGACCGTCCCGTCGATCGGGTCGACGATCCAGCGGATCCTGCCCTCGCCGGTCGCGCCGCCCTCCTCGCCGAGGATCGCGTCGTCGGGCCTGACGGCCTTGATCCTGTCGCGGATGAGCTCCTCCGAGGCCCGGTCGAGGGCGGTCACCACGTCGGTGGGGCTGGACTTGGTGACCAGCACCTCGGGCCGGGCCGGCCGCTTGGCCAGCAGCATCTCACCGGCCTCTCTGGCGATCTCCTCCGTCAGCCGCCCGAAGGTCACGGCGCTGTCCACGATCCCCTCACCACTCTCGCTCATTCGGGCGGGTCCTCCTTGACGGGACCCGCCCTCCCACATGCCCGGCCGGACGTACGGCAGTCCTCGCCGCCCCGCCGAAATCTGGGTCCATCCTCGTCGTTTTCGGCACGGTGGGCGGTGATCGCCCGCCGTGCCGGGGTCACGACGGGTTCGCGACGAGCTCAGACGGGCTCACGACAGCGACTCCGGGCGCTTCCACTCGCGCCCGAGGACATGCTGATCGAGAAAGGCCAGAACCGTTTCATACCAGACGACCGCATTGCCCGGTTTGAGCACCCAGTGGTTCTCGTCGGGGAAGTACAGGAACTTCGACTCCACCTCCGAGCGCTGCAGGTCCCACCACAGGCGAAGCGCCTCCCCGATGGGGACCCGGTAGTCCTTGTCGCCGTGGATGACCAGCATCGGGGTGGAGATGTTCTCCAGTGACCGGTGCGGGGAGAGCTTCGCGTACAGGCCGGTGCCCGGGGAGCCGAACTCCCGCTGCCAGTACATGGACGCGTCGGTGGTCCCCGCGAACTGGTCGAGGTTCCACAGCGAGGCGTGGGTGACGATCGCCCTGAACCTGCCGGTGTGCCCGGCGACCCAGTTGGCCATGTAGCCGCCGAACGAGCCGCCCATCGCCGCGGTCCTGGTGGGATCGAGCTCGGGGAGTTCCAGGGCGGCGTCGGTGATCGCCATCAGGTCGGCGTGGGTGCGCGGCCCCCAGTCGGCCCAGCCGCGCCGGATCATGTCCGGCCCGTAGCCGGTGGACAGGCACGGATCGGGCAGCAGCACGGCGTACCCGTGCTGGGCCATGATCCACGGGTTCCAGCGCCAGGACCAGTCGTTCCAGCTGCCCAGCGGGCCACCGTGGATCCACAGCAGGAGCGGTGCGGGGTTCTTCGCGGAGGCCTCCTCGGGCACCACCAGCCAGGCCCTGATCTCCGCGCCGTCGTCGGCGGTCGCGGTGACCTCGGTGAGCGTGCCCGGCAGCTCCAGGTCGGGGACGGGAGAGGTCAGCTTCTCCACGGTCCCGTCCCGCGCCACCCTGACCGGGGCCGCGGGCGCGTCCACGGCCCCGCGCAGCGCGTAGACGGCGCCGTCGGGCGCGACGTTGAGCGAGCTGTAGGCGGCGTTGTCGAGGGTGAGCCGCTCCGGCGCGCTCCCGTCGGCCGGGACGCGGAAGATCGGACGGCGGCCGTGGTCGTCGGCGACCACGAACAGCGAGCGGGAGTCGGGCGCCCAGACCATGTCGGACGGCCAGAGCCCGCCGCCCGCAGAGTGGCCCTCCCCGGTGGCCAGGTCGACGATCCACAGGGTGCTCTCGGGGATCCGCTCGGTGTCGGCGTGGTTGTTCCGTACGCACGCGACCAGACGCCCGTCCGGAGAGATCCTCACCGGCCCGTCGAAGTCGTGGTCGTCGGCGGCGGCCAGGACCCGCCGGGCGCCGCCGTCGGCGGTGTCGATGGCGACCAGTTCGAAGCGGAGCTCGCCCTGCGGCATCGACACGCCCCAGGTCGTCACGACCGTGGAGCCGTCCGGCGCCACGTCGCAGGCGCTGTGGCTCGACAGTGCCTTGCCCGGCTGCGGGGTGAGGTCCCTCACCTCGGTCAGCCGCTCGCCGTCGCCCAGGGTGCCGGCGAACAGCCGAGGCTCTCCGGGGCCGAGGTCGTGATCCCAGTAGCGCACCGGGTAGCTCTCGTGCAGGATCGCGCTGATTCCCGCGTCCTTACGTGTCTTGCGCCGCTCGGCCTCGCCCGCCTCGTCACCGGGGAGCACGTCGGAGCAGAAGACCACGGTCCCGCCGCCGATCGCGAACCCGGCGACGCCTCCTGGCCTGGAGGCGATCTGGCGGGCCTCTCCTCCCGTCGCGGGCAGCAGCCAGAGGGCGGGAACCTCCTCGTCCGCCTCCTTCACGGTCGGGTCGGGACGGCGCGAGGCGAAGAGCAGGTCGCCCTCCGGCGTGAACTCGGCCCCGGTCTCGCCCTTGACGGATCTGGTCAGCCGGTACGGCCGGCGGCCGTCGAGAGGGATCTCCCACAGGGAGGTCCCGTAGGATCTTCCGTCGGGATTAAGCGCCTGCACCACGCTGACCAGGCGTACTCCATCGGGGGATAGCCGCAGGGATGTCACCCGCGGCACGCCGACATAATCGCGGATGTCGTTAAATGGGGTCACGGTTTCGAACTTACCTCGGCGATCGTCTCCGAACACGCCTCCGAACACGCATCCACAAACCTTGTTGATAACGAAGTCCTCAAGGTGACCATGCAAGAGGACACCCCGGCATGCGGTTTGATAAATGCCATGGGGAATTACGACGCGCTTCTCGTCGTCTCGTTCGGGGGGCCGGAGAAACCAGATGACGTCATGCCGTTCCTGGAGAACGTGGTCAGGGGCCGGGGGATCCCGCGCGAGCGGCTGCTGGAGGTCGAGGCGCACTACCAGCGCTTCGGCGGCGCCAGCCCGATCAACCAGCAGTGCCGTGACCTGATCGCGGCCGTGGAGCCGACGATCGACCTCCCGGTCTACTGGGGCAACCGCAACTGGCATCCCTACCTGGAGGACACGCTTCGCCAGATGGCCTCGGACGGGGTGCGCAGGGCCGCGGCCTTCGTCACCGCCGCCTACAGCTCGTACTCGGCCTGCCGTCAGTACATCGACGACATCGCGCTCGCCAGGGCCGCGGTCGAGGGTGCCCCGGAGGTCGTCAAACTCCGGCACTACTTCGACCATCCCGGGTTCGTCGCGGCGATGGCCGACCACACCCGTGAGGCCCTGGACCGGCTGCCCGCCGAGCTCAGGGATCGCGCGCGGCTGGTCTTCACCGCCCACAGCATCCCGACCTCGATGGCCGCGACGGCCGGTCCCGGCGGCGGCGCGTACGAGGCGCAGCTGCGCCGGGCCGCGGAGCTGGTCACCGCCGAGGTGGGCGGCGGCAGGCAGTGGGACCTGGTCTGGCAGAGCCGGAGCGGCGCCCCGCACATCCCGTGGCTGGAACCCGACGTCTGCGACCATCTGCTCGCGGTCGACGCCCTCGCGGTCGTGCTGGTGCCGATCGGCTTCGTCTCCGACCACATGGAGGTCGTCTACGACCTCGACGTCGAGGCCGCCGAGACCGCGAAGAAGATCGGCCTGCCGCTGGTCAGGGCCACCACGGCCGGGACCCACCCGCGCTTCGTCTCGATGGTCGGAGAGCTGCTCGCCGAGCCGGAGCCGGTGGCGTGCGCGGCCACCTGCTGCCCGGCCCCGCCACGCCGCCGCGGGTAGCCACGAGGGCGCGGGCCGATCACGGAACGGCCGCCAAACCCCGAAGATCACCGGTGCGGGCGTCCACGGGACGGCCGGTGATCACGGGCGTGGACGTCCCCGGGGCCGCGGCCGGTCCCGGGTGCCTCGCCGGGGCCTCAGGGGTAGGCGGCGGCGTAGCCGCGGGAGATGCCCATGACCTTGGCGACGTACGACCAGGAGTGGTTGTAGAACCAGATGGCCTTCTCCAGCTTCTTGCCGCCCTTGCCCGCCCCGTTGGCGCACAGGTAGTTGGCCGCGCCGGGGACCGCGTCGTACGGGTTCCAGATGTCGGCGACGCCGTCGCCGTCTCCGTCCACGCCGTAGGCCTTCCAGGTGGCGGGCATGAACTGCATCGGTCCCAGCGCGCCCGCGGAGGAGGGGCCGTTGTTTCGCCCGTGTGAGCTCTCCACCTGGCCGATCGCGGCCAGGACCGTCCAGGAGAGCCCCGGGCAGACCTCGGCCGCCTTGCGGTAGAGCTCCAGGTAGCTACCTGGCCTGCCGACCGTGACCTGCCGCACCTTGCCGGTTCCCGCCGTCTTGGCGCCGGCGGTCTTCGCGGCGGGCTCGCGGGCGCTCTTCCTGGCACCGCCGACGGCGACCACCTGGGAACCCGGGCTCAGCAGCCTGCCCACCCGTGTCCTGAGGACGGTGGAGGCCTTCTCGGGGCCGTGCACGAGCAGCGCCACGCCGGGCAGCAGCCCCAGCCTGCGGCCGGTCTCCTCCCCGACGATGCCGTCCACGCCGGGCAGGCCGAACGAGGCGGAGGCCGCGGCCCGCAGCCGGGGACCGCCGTCCACCTGGTACTCCGAGCCGAGGACCAGGCCGAGGCGGCGCGCCGCCGAGTTGTCGGCGACGAGCTCCCCCTTGGCGAGGGCGTCCCAGATCCTCTGCTGGTCGGCGATGTTTTTGGGTGCCCAGGTGCGGAAGCGGGCGGGGTCGACGGCGATGAGGTTGAGCCCGACCCCGGACACCTTGACCGCCCCGCCGTCGAAGGAGTCGATCTTCTGGACGTGCTTGAGCCGGGAGATGTCCTCCTTGGTCTGCTCGGTCAGCGTCGAGGGGGAGATGACCAGCAGCCGGGGCGGGGTGAGGGTGAGATCGGAGGCGCCCGTCGCGCCCGGCTCGGGGGCGGAGCCCTGTCCGCCTCCTGTCCCCTGGGAGACGGGGTCGCGCGGGGCCTGGCCGTCCCCCACGGGAACGGCCGGGGTCGTCGGGTCGGGTTCCGCCGGGCTCACCGGGACCGCGGGAGGGCTCGCCACCGGCGCGATCGCCGCCAGGTCGCGAACGCGGGACTCCACCACGGCGCCTCCCGCGGAGGTGGCGGGAGCGGCGGGGCGACCGGCGTTGATCATCGCGAGGGCGACGCCGCCGAGGGCGAGGAGGGCGGTGATCGCGACCACTACTGGGACAAACAGCCGCAACCCGGGAAGACGTGACACCGCGCTCACGTTAGCTCCAACGGACCGCTCCGTGAGCCGTTGACGGAAAAAATCACTTGCCGACCGGCGGTTCCGTGCGAAATCGTCGGCATGTTCCACGCGTGAAGATCAGCAAGGGGATTATCGGTGGTCGGGCCGTACAGAGGGTTGTTCAGCATGCCCGGCGCCAAGGGGTTCGTCGTCGCCGGGTTCTTCGGGCGGATGCCCATGTCGATGCTCGGCATCGGCATCGTGCTGCTCATCAAAGAACTCACCGGCTCCTACGCGACGGCGGGCGCGGTCGCGGCCACCGTCAGCGTCTCCTTCGCCGTCGCGGCCCCGCTGTCGGGACGCCTGGTGGACAGGTTCGGCCAGGCCAGGATAGTCATCCCGTTCACGTTCGCG
Organism: Streptosporangium sp. NPDC049046; assembly: GCF_040649155.1. NCBI lineage: Bacteria > Bacillati > Actinomycetota > Actinomycetes > Streptosporangiales > Streptosporangiaceae > Streptosporangium > Streptosporangium sp. NPDC049046. The sequence goes on from NZ_JBEZEZ010000012.1 coordinate 165,407, forward strand.
CACGGCGCCACGCTGACCGCGATGATGCTCTGCGCCGAGTACGGTGCTCCCCTCTGGACGCTCTTCGCCACCGGCGTCATGGTCGGCGCGACCGCGCTGTCACTCGGCTCGCTCGTGCGCGCCCGCTGGTCGCACCTGCTGGCCGGGTCGGGGAGGCTGCACACGGCGTTCTCCTTCGAGTCGGTCGCCGACGAGATCATCTTCGTCGCGGGCCCGGCGCTGGTCACCGCCCTGGCCACCATGATCAACCCGTATGCGGGCCTGGTCGTGGCTCTGACCTGCACGGTCGTGGGCACCATCGCCTTCGCCCTGCAGCGCGGCACGGAGCCGCCCGTTCGCCGCAGGGAGGCGCGCTCCGGCACCCCGATCACCATTCCCGGCGTGGCCCTGATGTCGTGCGCCTTCCTGGCGATGGGTGCGGTGTTCGGCTCGGTCGACCTGATCACGGTCGCGTTCGCCGAGGAGCGGGGTTCCCGGGCCGCGGCCGGACTGCTGCTCGCCTCGTTCGCCGGCGGGAGCCTCGTCTCCGGCCTCTGGTACGGCGCGCGGCAGTGGAGCATCCCGCTGAGCAGCAGGTTCGTTCGCTCGCTCGCGGCGTTCGCGGCCGGTATCACCCCGGTCATGCTCATCGGCGACATCAGGGTCATGGCGGGCGCGCTGTTCCTGGCCGGTCTGGCCATCTCCCCGACCGTCATCACCGGCTACAGCCTGACCGAGCAACTGGTCCCGGCCGCCCTGCTCACCGAGGGCATGGCGTGGATCTCGACGTCGGTCGGGTTCGGCGTGGCGATCGGCGCCTGGGCGGGGGGCAGGCTCACCGACACGTTCGGAGCCTCCAACGCCTACGGGTTCTCCTTCGCCTGCGCCCTGCTCGCCGTCGCGGTCGGCGTCGGCGGCTCCGCCTGGCTGCGAACCCCTGTCGCACAGCAGCAATCGTGAGTATCGTTCATATTCGCTGGAGAAGCACGCGAACACGAACCGGCGGCCCACCTGAGCGTGGGCGGGACTCCCCCGCGAACGGGGCGTCGGCGCCCCCGGCAGGCGGGATGCCGCCCGCCGGGCAGGAGTGAACATGGGCGAGACCTTCCGCAACTGGGCCCGCAACCAGGCCGCCACCCCCGCGGAGGTCCGGGCGCCCTCCTCCGCCGAGGAGGTCTCGCGGGCCGTGCGGGAGGCGGCCGCGGCGGGCCGCCGGGTGCGCATGACCGGCAGCGGCCACTCGTTCACCGCGGTGGCGCTCACCGACGGCCTCCTGCTGCGGCCCGGCGCGCTGACCGGGATCCGCGAGACCGGGGACGGCTGGGTGACGGCCGAGGCCGGGACGACGATCGGCGCACTCAACCGGGAGTTGCACCGGATGGGCCTCGCCCTGGCCAACATGGGCGACATCGACGCCCAGACCGTGGCCGGGGCGATCCAGACCGGCACCCACGGCACCGGCAGGGACGTCGGCGGACTCGCCGACCAGGTGCTGGCGCTGGAGATGGTGCTCGCCGACGGCGAGATCGTCACGGTTCGCGGCGACGGCGAGGGGAGGATCCGGGGGGTGGCCGAGCGGGACCTGTTCGACGCCGCCAGGGTGGGCCTGGGCGCGCTCGGCGTGGTGACCGCGGTGACCTTCCGGGTCGAGCCGGCCTTCCTGCTGCGCAGCGTGCGGGAGCCGATGGCGCTGACCTCGATCCTCGACTCCCTGGACACGCTCGTCACCGGCAACGAGCATCTCGACTTCTTCTGGCTGCCGCACACCGACACCTGCCTGACCAAGCGCAACAACCGCAGCCCCGGACCGGCCAGGCCGCCGAGCGCGCTGAAGTACTGGCTCGACAACCACCTCATGGAGAACACCCTGTTCGGCGCGGTGTGCGGCGTCGGCGGACGCTACCCGCGCGCCATCCCCCGGCTCAACGCGCTCTCGGCCGCGACGCTCTCGGCCTCGTCCTGCGTCGACGCCTCACACAAGATCTTCACGAGCGTGCGGGAGGTGCGCTTTCTGGAGATGGAGTACGCCGTCGCGCGCGAGCACCTCGGCCAGGCCCTCCACGAGGTTCGCGACCTGCTGGAACGGCGAGACTGGAAGATCAGCTTTCCCGTCGAGGTGCGGGTCACCCCGGCCTCGGACGCCTGGCTGTCCACCGCCTACGGCAGGGACTCGGCCTATATCGCCTGCCACGTCTACCGGCCGACGCCGAACCCCGCCTACTTCGAGGGCGTCGAGGAGATCATGATCGGGCTCGGCGGCCGCCCGCACTGGGGCAAGCTGCACACCCGTGACGCGTCCTACCTGGCCGGGGTCTATCCCCGATTCGGTGACTTCCTCGCGGTACGGGACGCCCTCGACCCGGGGCGCGTCTTTTCCAACGACCATCTCGACACCGTGCTGGGGTGACCTTCCCCGGACCTCTGGTGACCGTACGGCCGTCGGCCGGGCACCGTTCCCCCCAATCGGCCGCTTCTCTCCGGCTTTCGGTAAAGGATGTCGCAAAGGCTCGCTCGAAGAGTGACGCGTCCGCGTGTCCCGTCGTTCCCCCGAGGCGTACGAGGGGCAGATTCGCAGACGCCCGCGCCGCTCGACCCCGAGGGAGTCCGCCGGAGATGACCTTCTCCCGCCGTCCATGTCAGCCGCCGCCGCGTCCCGTCGTCACGGAGCGCGACGACCGGCTCCCGCACAACACCGCGATCGCGGCATATCCCACCCGAACCGGCGGACCGGCCTCACCGCCATCTCCCGGTTCTTGGTGGAAGTCCGCAGCGGTTCCCGGAGTTATCCGTGAGAATCCCCTGAGGGCCCGGAAGTCGCTGCTCCAGACCGGTGCCCTGTAATAGATGAATGGAGCAAATGTGACCGGCGTCACATCGCTGCGAGCCCCATCCAGGAAGGCGATGTTCGGACATGCCGGGTACGGTGCTGGCAGGCAACCGGCACACGCGAGAGACTCAAGGGTCCGGGGGAAGATTGAGCACGACGACGAAGGGACTCGCATGCAGGAGCTCCGACTCGTCGCGGTGAGTGAGGACGGGACCTATCTCGTGCTGGCGACAGCCGGCCGGGGTACCCGGTTCACGCTGCCCGTCGACGACCGGCTCCGTGCTGCCGTCCGCGGCAACTTCTCCCGTCTCGGCCAGTACGAGATCGAAGTGGAGAGTCCGTTGCGCCCCAAGGAGATCCAGGCCCGGATCCGTGCCGGCGAGACCGCGGAGGAGATCGCCAACACGGCGGGCATCCCGGTCGAGCGCGTGCGGTGGTTCGAGGGCCCCGTGCTCCAGGAACGTGAGTACATGGCACAGCAGGCGCAGCGCTGCGCCGTACGCCTGCCGGGCGACTCCGCTCCAGGTCCCACCCTCGGCGACCTGGTCGCCGAGCGGCTGACCCGCCGAGGCGTTCCCGCCGACGAGATCGAATGGGATTCGGCCAAGCGGGACGACAACATGTGGCGCATCAAGCTCGGATTCGTGTGGAACGGTCACACGCGCAACGCCGAGTGGCTCTTCGACCCGCGCCGGCGTCACATAACGCCCCACGACGACGAGGCGCTGCGGCTGTCCAGTGGCGAGGACGTCGAGCCGTTCGAGGACACCACGGTCACGCCGTTCGTCCCGCGCGTGGCCAAGCTCGCTCCGGTGCCGTCGCTGGCGCCGGAGCCGCTGAACCAGCCTCCGGTGGCCTTCCCCTCGGTTCTGCGGCACGAGACCCCGGCCCAGCCCCGGCCCGCCTACGCGCAGGCCGACCCCGCAGTGTCTCCGGCGTCTTCGGCGTCCCCGGCGTCCCCGACACCTCAGCCGCCTCAGGCATCCCCCTCGCCCGCGGCCCCTGCCCTGCCCTCTGCGCCCTCTGCGTCTCCGGCGTCCCCGGCCGCCTACCAGCAGCCGCCCATGCCCCCGCTCCCCGCCGGGTACGAGGCTCCAAGGGTGACGGTGCCGCCGCTACGCGCCCCCGACCCCGCCGGATACCAGCAGGAAAGGGCGCCGGAGCCCGTGGCCCAGGACTCCGGTCCCGTCACGCGGGTCAAGCCTCCCGAGCCCGTGCTGCCCGAACCTCCCGCCGCGTACCCGGCTCCGTACGAGCCGGTCGCGCCGGCTTCGTACGAGCCGCTGTCCGCTCCGGAGCCCTCGGCACCCGCCGTCACCTCGCAGCCCTCCGTGACGGCGTCCGAGCCGTCCACGGCGACCACGCCGGAGCAGGCGACCGCCGCACGCGGATCCGCCGCCGCGCGGGGAGACCTCCTTCCCCAAGGGCCCGAGGAGGCGATCCCGGGGCAGGACGGTACGGCCGAGCCCGCCGCGATGAGGGCCGCCGAGACCGAGCGTGCTCCCGAGACGACGAAGGAGTCGCAGGTCACGCCGCCTCCCGAGGCGGCGAAGGCTCCGGAGGCCACGAAGGCCGAAGAGCCCGAGGAGGTCGCGAAGGCTCCGGAGGCCCCCGAGAGCACCGAGAGCGCGAACCCCTCGCCCTCCGCCGCGCCGGAACCGGCCGTGACCGCTCCGGCCGCCGCCCTGTCCGACCCCGCCGACCAGCGTTCCCCCGCGACCGGCAGGGCCACCGAGCAGGTCCCCTCGGAAGCGGAGAAGGAGACCCCCGCCTCCGAACCCGTTCCCGAGACCGGAACGGCCCAGGAGGGTTCGATAGCCGTACCCGCGGCGCGCGTCAGCGTGGACAAGCGGGCCAAGACCGCGCCTGGCAAGCAGGAGACACAGGGGGACACGGGGGCGATGCAGGAGACCAAGGCCGACAAGCCCGCCGCGGAGAAGCCCGCGGAGCCGCCGAAGCCCGCACCGGCTCCGGCCCGGCCCGCCAAGAAGTCCAGGGGGCGGCGCGCGTCCGTGCCCACCTGGGACGAGATCATGTTCGGCGCCCGCCGCCAGGACTGAACCGCACCGCACCGAGGCGGGGGTGACCGGGGTTCCCGGTCACCCCCGCCTCGTCGTCGCAGGCCCTGGACCCGAGGGGCCGTCCACCTCGGCGACGACCCGGGACGCCGGATGCGTGCGGCCGCCCCCACGACCTCGGCGACGGTCGTGGACACGAGGGGGTGAGAGGTCCCCGAGAGGCGGGCCTTCCGGGTTTCGGCGCCGCGAGACCCCGGCCCGCCGCAAGAACGAGAAGGCCTCGGAAAGGCCCCCTCAGGGCGAGAGCCGCCCGCCGGACGGGGAGGGCTCCGGGCTGCCGGAGGTCCCCGGAGTCGCGGGCGCGTGCGGGACGAGGAACGGGGCGAGCCAGGCGGGGGTGACCTCGGCGGCGAAGGCCGGTCCCTCCGCCTCGCCGACGTCGACGGCCGGGTAGCCACCGGTGCCCGCCCCCACGCCCGCGATCACGGTCAGCAGACCGGCGCGACGCTGGAACCAGGTCTGCCTCAGGGTCCAGCCGACCACGGCCCGCTGCTCCACCACCGCCTGGGAACGCCGCAGCGACCCCGACCGGACCGACAGACGGCTCCCGTCGTACGTGTGCCCGAGGGAGCGGTAGCGATCGAGACCGAGCGGGACGCCCAGCAGCGCGAGAAGCAGGGCCGGCACCGCGAGCGCCCACCAGAACCCGGACCACGTCCAGGCGGCCGTCACCGCACACGCGGCGATCACCAGCCACGGGAAGATCGCCCTGAACAGCCTGCGCCTGCGCGCCGCCGGCGGGTGTGGCCGCAGCCCCGAGGCGATCGGGCCGATCGCCTCGCCCACCACCTCGAGCACGGTGTCCCTCGGGGCGACGGGCATCAGCTGGCCCCTGGTCTCCGAGTCGCCGAGACCGGTCACGATCGCCCACGCGCGGCCCAGCCCCGCCCAGCGCTCGGCCGGCCCCTCGACGAACTCGAATCCCCGCACCCTGCGCCGCTCCAGAGAGACGTTCCTGTGCGTGACCAGACCGCGCCCGGCGATCAGGTATCCCTCGGCGGCGCGGAGGGTGAAGTTCCAGTTGAACACCGCGTACATGATCGCGGCGATCACCGGCATCGCCAGGAACAGCAGGATCAGGGCCGCGACGAGCAGGAGCGGATGCCCCCAGAGCCACTCCCCGAAGTCCAGCACGACCCGTCTGTCGACTCTGAGCTCGCTGCCCCACTGGAACGCCGCGCCCACGGCACCGGCCACCAGCGCGAAGGGGGTGAGCAGGTAGGCGCCGGAGAGAGGGCCGTACACGAGCCACTTCCTCGGCATCACGAAGAACACCCGCTCGGGGGTCGTGTCGCCCACCTCGTGGCGGGTGGAGGATCCGGCCGGCTCCTCCCGCACCCCGGCGGACACACCGGATGGATCGGGCGCACCTGCCGCGAGCTCATCGGAGCCGGCACCGGCCGCCGGCGCCGCTCCACGCGCCTGGACGCGTCTCGCCGTCCGGGCACGGGCGTGCCAGAGCAGCACGGCCTTGAGCCGCTCCCCCTCCTCGACGGTGACCCCGTCGAGTTCGCCCTCCTGCTTCTCGTCGCCGCTCGCGCCGGTGTCGATCCTGAGAACGGCGATGCCGAGCAGACGGTGCAGCGGCGGGGCGCTGACGTCGACGCCGCGGATCCGCTCCAGAGGGATCGTCCGCACCGACCTGCTGATCAGTGACCGGGTGAGCTCCAGCCGGTCACCGACGATCTGGTAGGTGAAGGTGAGCCAGCGCGCGGCCGCGAACACGACGGAGCCGACGACCGCCGTCCCGGCCCACCCGAAGGATCCCGGGGAGAAGCCGCCGAGGAACAGCAGACCGGCGAGCGGCAGGAGCAGCGAGGGCAGCATCCGGATCGGATCGGTCAGCAGGACCTTCGGGCTGAGCCTCAGAGGTCTCTCCGTCGGCGGGACTCCCGGTCCTGCTCCCGGTCCGGCCATGTCACCGCCCGGCCCACGCGGGAAACCCGGGCCGCCGCCGGCCCGGCCGTGCGGGACACCGGGCCCGGCGCCACCCTGGAGGTGTGGGCCACCCGGCCCGGCACCGTCTCGGCCAGGTGGGACGCCTGCCGCGCCACCGTCCTTGCCATCGCCCATGTCACCGTCGGGCACATGTGGATGCTCCGGTCCCGCACCGGTTCGGACGGGCGGCGAATGCGGCGCGTCCGGCCCGCCTCCGTCGGGCGCGACCCACGCGCCCGCCTCTGGACCGGCCGGCCCGGTCCGCGGACCGGATCCGGCCGGTGGGCGCTCGCCGGGCGTACGCCCTGCCGGTGGACGATCGGGGGAATCGGGGGAGGAGCCGGTCACGTCGCGTCGTCCCTGAGCTCCTCGGCGCGCCGGGCGAGGCCCTCGGCCAGCTCGGCGGCGACCCCGTACTCAAGACCCTTGATCGTGGACGAGCCCGCGTGCGAGGCGGTGCGGATCTCGACCGTGGCCAGCCCCAGCATGCGCTCGAACCAGCCCTGTGCCTTGTCGACCGTCTGGATCCTGCTGACGGGGACGAACACCCACTCCCTGCTGAGCCACCCGGAACGGGCGTAGACGACGTCCCCGCTGAGCTCCCAGCGGTGCACGGCGTACCGCCAGAACGGCTCGACGAGCGTGCCGGGGATCAGCAGCAACACCATCAGCCACGGCAGCCACCCGATGTTCTCGAGCACCCAGCCGGGTAGCCAGGGCCACCGGTCGTCGGCGATCCACCCGGCCAGGGTGAAGGAGCCCACGACCAGAAGCACGGACCAGAACAGCCCGTCCAGCAGCCACAGAACGATGGCCTTGCGGGAGACCGGGTTGGCGGGGGCGCGAAGGGGAACACCCAGGCGGCGCCCACCCGGCGGATCGCCCGCCTCGGCCCTCTCGCTTCCCCCGAGGGTCGCGCTGTGCTCATCGACTCGGTCGCTCACGCTGTCAGCCTAAACGCTCCTGTCCCGAAGGGCGTTCCGGTCGTGTCACGGAAGGGGCTCCCGCGGACACCGGGGCGAAGGCGGGGCGATTCACCGCCTTCGCCCCGGCCGGAGGTCGAAGAAGTGTCGGTGGCACAGGGCATGCTGGAGATCCGTGACTACGGAGAGGCGTGAACGATGACCTACGCGATCCAGGCCGAGGGCCTGGTGAAGCATTACGGGAAGACCCGCGCGCTCGACGGGGTGGATCTCGTCGTACCGCAGGGACGTCTGCTGGGCGTGCTGGGCCCCAACGGGGCCGGCAAGACCACCGCGGTGCGCGTCCTGGCGACGTTGCTGCGTCCCGACGCGGGCACCGCCAGCGTCGGAGGCTACGACGTGACGCGCCAGGCCCACCAGGTGCGCTCGCTGATCGGCCTGACGGGGCAGTACGCCGCCGTCGACGAGATGCTCACCGGCGTCGAGAACCTGATGATGATCGGCCGCCTGCTGGGCCAGACGCGTGCCGAGTCCCGGGCGCGCGCCGGCGAGTTGTTGAAGCGTTTCGACCTGTCGGACGCGGGAGGACGTGCCACCAAGACCTACTCCGGCGGCATGCGCCGCCGCCTTGACCTCGCCGCCAGCCTGGTCGGCCGTCCTCAGGTGCTCTTCCTCGACGAGCCCACCACCGGGCTCGACCCGCGCAGCCGCACCGATCTGTGGAACGTGGTGCGCGGCCTGATGGCCGACGGCGTGACCGTGTTGCTCACCACCCAGTATTTGGAGGAGGCCGACCAGCTCGCCGACGACATCGTCGTCTTCGACCACGGCAAGGTCATCGCCTCCGGCACCTCCGACGAGCTCAAGGCGACCACCGGCGCCCAGGTCCTGGAGGTGCGCCCCATGCTCACCGAGCACCTCCAGCTCGTCGGCACGATCATGGCCGACGTGCTCGGTGAGATGCCCGACCTCGGCGGGGGCAAGGCCACCGCCGCCGTTCACGACCCCGCCGTCGTCCCCGCGATCGTGCGCCTCCTCGACGACCGGGGCGTCACCGCCTCGGAGCTCGCGCTGCGCAAGTCCAGCCTGGACGAGGTGTTCCTGTCCCTCACCGGCCACCTGCCGGACGAGGACGGTGCCCCCGACGGCGAGGACAGCCCGCGCAAGGAAGAGGCCTTCGCATGACCACGCTGACGACGACCATCCCGCAGGTGGCCGCCAAGCGCGTCACGCCCCTGGCCACGCTGCAGCAGACCATGACGCTCGCCTGGCGCAGTCTGGTCCAGATCAAGCACAACCCGTGGGAGCTGCTGGACCTGAGCATCCAGCCCATCATGTTCCTGCTGCTGTTCACCTACGTCTTCGGCGGCGCCATCTCCGGGTCCACCGGCGACTACCTGCAGTTCGCCCTGCCCGGCCTGCTCGTGCAGAACGCCCTGTTCTACACCCTGTCCACCGCCATCGGCCTCAACACCGACATCACCAAGGGGGTCTTCGACCGGCTGCGCAGCCTGCCCATCGCCCGCACCGCGCCGCTGTCGGGGCGCATCATCGCCGACACCGTCAAGCAGATGTGGGCGTTCGCCCTGCTGATCGGTTTCGGCATGGTGCTGGGTTTTCGGGTGACCACCAGTGTCTTCGGCCTGCTGGGTGCCCTCGCCCTGCTGGTCGTGGTCGCCCTGGCCATGTCCTGGATGTCGGTGCTGATCGGCCTGAAGGCCTCCAGTCCCGAGAAGGTGCAGATGATCGCCTTCTCCACGATGATGCCGCTCACCTTCACCAGCAGCGCGCTGGTGCCCTCCGCCACCTTCCCGTCCTGGCTGAAGACCTGGTCGGACATCAATCCCGTCACGCACCTGGCGGACGCCATCCGCGGTCTTCTCATCGGTGGCGACATCGGCCAGGCCACCCTCTTCTCGCTGCTCTGGGCCGCGGGTTTCGCCCTGGTCTTCGCGCCTCTGGCGATCCGCGCGTTCCGCAGCCACGTCTAATCTGTCGGCAGGCCGGACTCGCGGGGGTGTTCGCGTCCGCCACATGGTGACGAACCGGAATCAGCAGAACCAGGGGTGTGGTCAGGTGCTCGTGGTCCATGGCGCGTGGGTGAACGGGCTCGTGGGTGTCTGGGCCGAGGACACCGCCCAGACCTCGACGTCCGTTTCCCGCGCCGCTCTTCGCCCGCATCCCTTCGCGGCGTCCACGGCCGCGTTGGCCGCGGCCCTGAGCGGAATCGGCGGAATTCCAGGTGATCATTACGGAGAGGCGCTAAATGCCACTCTGAGCAAGGTTTCGGACGCCCCCCTTCCCCGAGGTGCCGACGGGGCCCGCGGGGGCGGGACGGCGCCTCAGGGGGCCGTCCCGGGCATCTCGGGCATCCCCGCCGTCGCGGGCGTCCCCGCCGCCGCACACCTCCCAGGCGTCACGGGCACCGGGACCGTCACGGTCCTGACCAACACCACGGCCGTCGAAGGGGAACTCGTCGTCCTGCTTCCCGGTTCGGCCTCGGGCCCTCTGCCCTCTCCCGAGTCCGGCCTCGCGAGCCGGGCGCGGAGACCCAGGATCTCTGCCTGGCGGGTGCCCGCCCTGCTCTTCCATCCGGCCGACGCGCTTCGTCTGCTCGGCTCGCTGCCGGATCCGGGCCCCACCCCTTCCGATCTCGTCTCCGGGAGCGGACGCGGCGCGGAGGACCCCACGTGGGAGCCCGTGTGGGAGCCCGCCCTCTCCCTGCGCTACCTCGCCGTGGTCGCCGAGCACGCTCGCGGCCTGGTCAGGCGCGGCCGGATTCTGCCTCAGCTCGCCTTCGAGGGGGACGTCCACGCGGCCCGCTGGCGCCCGGTGCTGACCGGCGCCGACCTGGCCGCGCTGCCCGGCCTCGCCGACGCGATGCCACCGGTGTGCAGGGCCGTGGCCCACGAGAGACCTCCGAGGGAGGTGCTGGCCGAGGCACTGGACGGCCTGGTCGACGGCGCGGCGCGGCTGTCGCTGCCCGGCCGGCTCATCCTCGGCAACCGTCCCGGCCCCAAGACCGCCCTGGCCGATCGCTGGCTGTACGCGCTGACCGCCGAGGACGCCTCGCTCCCCGGTGCGAGGCCGGACGAGGTGGCGGCGCTCGGCAAGGCCCTGACCGGCTGGTTCGACGCGGCACACGAGCTGGGCGGGCCGGTCAGGGTCTGTTTCCGGCTGATCGAGCCCGCCGGCGACGGCGACTCCTGGAGGGTCGAGTTCGGCCTCGCACCGGTGGGCGACCCGGACGCCTACCTGCCGGTCGAGCGGATCCGCGCCGGCGAGCGGGCGCCGTGGCTGCCCGAGCGGCCCGAGGAGCTGATCCGCGCCGATCTCGGCCGGGCCGTGCGTCTCCATCCCGACCTCCACATCGCGCTGCGCGCACCCGAGCCGGTCACCCTCACGGTCGAGACGGCGTGGGCGTTCTCGTTCCTCCGCAACGGCGCGCCCATGCTCAGGGCCGCGGGATACGGCGTACGGCTGCCCTCCTGGGCAGGGCGCCAGGGGCTGGGCCTGAAGCTGACCACCCGCGCGCTCACCGGCGGCGAGGGCGAGGGGGCCGGGCTCGGCGGGCGGGTGAGCGTCCGGCTGGACGTCGCCGTCGGCGACCATACGATCGGCGCGGAGGAGCTGGCCGAGCTGGCCGGGCTCCGCATCCCCCTGGTGCGGGTCGAGGACCGCTGGGTGGAGCTGGACGACCAGCAGGTCAAGGCGGCTCTGAAGGTGATCGGGGAGCACGGCGGCGGCGAGAGGACCGTCGGCGAGGTGATCCGCGAGGTCGTGGAGGGCGGCGACGAGAGGCTGCCGCTGATCGCGGTCGACGCCGACGGCCTTCTGGGGGATCTTCTCTCCGGCGAGGCCGACCGCCGCCTCACCCCGGTGCCCACGCCACGGGCGCTGCGCGGGTCTCTCCGCCCCTACCAGGAGCGCGGCCTGTCCTGGCTGAGCTTCCTCTCCGGGCTCGGCCTGGGGGGAATCCTCGCCGACGACATGGGGCTCGGCAAGACCGTCTCCACCCTCTCGCTCCTGCTCTCCGAGCGCGAGAGCGGTACGCCCGCCCCGACGCTGCTGATCTGCCCGATGTCGCTGCTCGGCAACTGGCAGAAGGAGGCGTCCAGATTCGCCCCCTCGCTGCGTGTCCACGTCCACCACGGCGGCGCGCGCAGGCGCGACGAGGAGCTCGCCGCCGCCGTGCGGGAGGCCGACCTGGTCGTCACCACGTACGGCACCGCGCTGCGGGACCTGGGGGCGCTCGCGGGCCTGGGCTGGGAGCGGGTGGTCTGCGACGAGGCGCAGGCGATCAAGAACAGCTCGGCGCGGCAGTCCAGGGCGGTGCGCTCCATCCCGGCCCGCACCCGGCTCGCGCTGACCGGCACGCCGGTGGAGAACCATCTGGCGGAGCTCTGGTCGATCATGGAATTCTGCAACCCGGGCCTGCTCGGCCCGGCCAGGCGCTTCAGGACCCGTTACCAGGAGCCGATCGAGACGCGGCGTGACCCCGACGCCACCGCGGCGCTGAAGCGGGCCACAGGCCCGTTCGTGCTGCGGCGTCTCAAGACCGACCGGTCGATCATCTCCGACCTGCCGGACAAGCAGGAGATGAAGGTCTGGTGCACGCTCACCCACGAGCAGGCCGAGCTGTACAGGGCGGTGACCGGCGAGATGCTGGACAGGATCGACGCCTCCAGGGGCATCGAGCGGCGGGGCAACGTGCTCGCGACCATGACGAAGCTCAAACAGGTCTGCAACCATCCCGCCCAGCTGCTCAAGGACGGCTCACGGCTGGCGGGCCGGTCGGGCAAGCTCGCCCGGCTGGAGGAGCTCGCCGAGGAGATCGTCCAGGAGGGCGACAAGGCCCTGGTCTTCACCCAGTACGCCGCGTTCGGCGCCATGCTGCAGCCCTATCTCGCCGCCCACCTGGACCGGCCGGTGCTGTGGCTGCACGGCGCACTGCCCAAGAACAGGCGCGAGGCGCTCGTCGAGCGCTTCCAGAACGACGACGAGCCGATGCTGTTCCTGCTCTCGCTCAAGGCCGCCGGCACCGGCCTGAACCTCACCGCCGCCACCCACGTCGTCCACGTCGACCGCTGGTGGAACCCCGCCGTCGAAGACCAGGCCACCGACCGGGCCTTCCGGATCGGCCAGACCAGAAACGTCCAGGTCAGAAAGTTCATCTGCCTCGGCACCCTGGAAGAACGGATCGACGAGATGATCGAACGCAAGAAGGCCCTCGCCCAGAGCGTGGTCGGCGCCGGCGAGGACTGGATCACCGACCTGTCCACCGACCAGCTGCGCGAGTTGTTCCTGCTCGGTCCCGGGGCGGTGAGCTGACGTGAACGACTCCGGATCCGGCGACAGGCCGTTCGGCGAGCGGACCTTCGAGGAGCGGATCGGGGACTTCTACTCCCCCGCCGTCTCCCTGCACCGCCTGCGCCCCCGGCCCGACAGCACCGGAGCCCCCGCCGACCTGCTGCTGCGGGCCCTTGAACCACCCGCGGTCAAGGTGCGGCACATCCCGTTGGTCGACCTGCTCAGGAAGCCCTACCGAGAGCTGGGCGGCGACTGAGGCCCTCAGGGCTCACCTCGGATCAGCGATGGGCCACCGGTGGGACGCCGACGAGTCACCGTGGCCCTCGAGCGGTCCGATGAAACTCGTTTTGGAAGTCACTCCAACCCCTTCCATCCCTCGATTTACCCTGATTTCCGGCTTTTTTCCCGCCGCCGAACCTCGCGATCCGGTCTGCGCATCTTCCAGACACGCGTAGCATCATCGGGCATGGGGCAGCCGAAAACGTCTACGCGCCGCCCGTGGCACACCCCGAGAGTGGCGGTGGCCACGGCGCTCGTCGTCATGTCCTCGGGCTGCGGCATGGCCTCCGCCGAACGGTTGCAACTGGAGCCGATCAGCGTCTCCAGTCCTCAGGTCAGAGACGGTGGCCCCCTGCCGTCCGACTACTCGTGCAAGGGTTCGGTCGGCAACCCGCCACTGCGCTGGTCGCGTGTGCCGGAGGGCACGAAGTCCGTCGCGATCGTGGTGGACAGCAACTCCCGGACGGGTGGCGAGGTGAACTGGGTCGTTTTCGACATCGATCCGCGCACCAACGAGTTACCAGAGGGTAGCGTTCCGGTGGGCGCCGTCGAAGGGAGCACGACGAACGGCAAGGTGGGCTATAGCCCTCCGTGCGACGCCCAGGAGAACTATCGTTTCACTGTCTACGCGCTCACCAGCAAGGTCGAGCTTCGTAAGGGAGCCCTCCTCGAGGAGACCTTGAAGAGCATCGCGGACAAGACGATCGCCTGGGGACGGCTCACCGCGGCGCACATCGAGTGACCGGCCAAACACCGGAGGTAGTAATGGTTACCAATTCTTCACTTAGGGTGTGACAACGCTCATAGTGGTCCGACACAATCAGATCCAATGTCCAAGCGCAGGTGATGCATGGGGGAAGGTCGCGTCGATGGCCGCGCGACCTCACCGGCGCCGCTGTAAGGCCATGGCCTTGAGGGTGGTGCAATGATCGCGGTCGTAGTAAGCCTGGTCGCCGTCGTGCTCCTCGTGCTCGTCGTCGTGGCACTGGGAATGCGGTCGATGAACCGCAGAGAGAGCGCCCTTCCCCCGGAGCGTCTGCGGGAGATGGCGGAGAAGGAGGCGCTGACCCAGACCATGTCCAGCGACGACTTCGCCACCAGAGAACCGAAGATGAACCACTTCACCCCCGACCTGACCCCGTTCGACGAGCCGAAGCCGCCGCGCCAGCCGCGGCCGCCGAGCTCTCGGGGCAAGCGAGGGATGAACGAGTTCGGCCAGGTGGACGACTACGACGACGACTACTGGACACGGCTCCAGGCCGACGAGGGTGGTTTCGGAGGATCCCTGGCGGCCCGGATGGGCGCGAGCCGTCCCGTCGAGCAGGAAGGCCAGAAGGTCGATGCCGACGCGGTGACCGTGCAGGCTCCGCTGCCGACCAGGCCCCAGCCGTCCCGCAACACCCCGCAGCGGCCCCCGGCCGCACCGGCCAGGCCCACCCCCGAGCCGGCCATCGCCTCCTCCTCCCTGCCCTCGGGTCTCTCCGACCTGGTCGCCCCGGTCCAGCCGAACCCGGCTCCGACGGCCGCCTCGCTCGCCGAGCAGAAGACCGTGACCTTCGCGGCTCCCACCCCCGGCGCCTTCGGCGAGTCCCGCTCCTCCCGGTCCGGTTCCCGTCGCGGCGGCAGCAGGGCGGCCTCCCAGCCGGCGGCCCAGTCCACCCCGGGCGGCGGCTCGCCCCGGCCCACCTCGGGCGGCGGCACATCCCGGTCCACCCCGGCCGGTGGCCCGTCCCGGCCCGACCCGCTGAACGACCCTCTCGGCGGCCCCTACTCCCGCCGTGGCGCGGGTTCCACGGCGAACGCGGCCTCCCGGCCCGGCGGCGCCGGTTCCCCGGCTTCCCCGGCAAACGGCACCCCCGGCGCCCGCTCCGGTCCCGCCGGTGGCCGTCCAGCCGGTGGCGGCGTCCCGACGCCTCCCCCGATGCCCCCGATGGGCCCCACGACCAGCGGCGGCTTCCCCGCCGCGACCGACCCGCTCGCCGCCTCCTACCGCAACCCGCCGCAGCCGCCCAAGCCCGTCGACAACGTGACGGACAACGCGTGGGCGCAGGCCACCAACCCCTCGTCGGGGGGCTGGCCGGCGGCCAACACCGCCGACATCCTCGACGACCCCGCCCCGTCCTACTCCTCGTACCAGACACCGGTGTACGGCGCTCCGCCCGCGGGCTCGTACGAGGTCAGCTCGGGCTGGGCCACCTTCGAGGACGACGCGGTCACCGGCCCGAGCCCGGCGGTCTCCACCTCCACCGGTCCTTCCAAGACCTTCTCCCCCACCCCTGAGCGTCCGGCCGACGCGCGGGGCGGGGCGGCGGGCGGATACGGCTACGAGCCCCGGCCCGCCACCCCGGCCAGCCCGGCCGCGTGGCCCGAGCCCGGCACCCCCAACGGGAGCGACGCGACGAGCTGGCCGAGCTACGGCGAGCTCTACGGCACGGCACCGACCCCCGAGGCCGCGGCCTCGGGGGCCACCGGCACCGACGCACGAGGCCGGGCGAACTCGCGCGGCAACCACCACCGGGTCCAGGAGCCCGACTTCCCCGACTATTACCGCTGATTCTTTCCGTCCTCCGTAAAGGCCTCGGGTAAACACCCAGGTGTCGCGGGGCAGCACCGTAAGGTCTGCCCCATGGAGACGGACACGAAGAGCGACGGTGTTCTGACAAAGAGTGGCCTTGGCGCCGTACTGAGGCATGATCTGCCCGCCTCCCTGGTGGTCTTCCTGGTGGCCCTGCCCCTCTCACTGGGCATCGCGGTCGCCTCGGGAGCGCCACTGGCGGCGGGCCTCGTCGCCGGCGTGGTGGGCGGCGTGGTGGCGGGTTTCCTGGGCGGTTCCGTCGTGCAGGTGAGCGGGCCCGCGGCAGGGCTCTCCCTGGTGGTCGCCGATCTTGTGGTGACGTACGGCTGGCGGGCCACCTGCATGATCACTTTACTCGCGGGCGTTCTGCAACTACTGCTGGGTCTCTGCCGGGTCGCCCGTTCCGCGCTCGCGGTCTCCCCCGCCGTGGTCCACGGCATGCTGGCGGGGGTGGGGGTGGTGATCGCCCTCGCCCAGTTGCACGTGGTGCTCGGCGGGAGCCCGCAGCGCTCCGCGATCGAGAACCTGATCGAGCTGCCCCAGCAGATCATCCACAACCACACGCACGCCGTCTTCGTCGGCCTGCTCACCATCGCGGTCCTGATCGCCTGGACGCGCCTGCCGCAGCAGTTGCGGACCATCCCCGCGCCGCTGGCGGCCCTGCTCGCCTCCTCGGTGACCGCCTGGGCGCTCGGCTGGGAGGTCACCAGGATCGATCTGTCGGCCGGCCTGGACGCCTGGGCCGGACCCGTCTGGCCCAAGGGCGACTGGCACGGGATCATCGGGGCGGTGCTGCTCGTGGCCCTGCTGGCCGGGGTGGAGTCGCTGCTCTGCTCGGTGGCGGTCGACAAACTGCACGACGGCAGGCGCTCCGACCTCGACAGGGAGCTCACCGGCCAGGGCGTGGCCAACATGGTGACCGGCGCGCTGGGCGGACTGCCCGTGGCCGGGGTCATCGTCCGCAGCACCACCAACGTCCGTGCCGGTGCCCGAAGCCGCTGGTCCACGATCATGCACGGGTTCTGGATCCTGTTGTTCGCGGTCGGGCTGGGATGGATGATCGCGCTGATCCCGATGGAGGCGCTGGCCGCGCTGCTGGTCTTCATCGGTGTGCAGATGGTCAACATGGGGCATCTGCGCAACCTGCGCGGCCACAGCGAGGTTCCGGTGTACGTCGTCACGATGGCCGGGGTGGTGTTGCTCGGCCTCGCCGAGGGCGTGCTGGTCGGTTTCGGCCTCGCCGCACTGTTCGCGTTGCGCCGCCTCACCCGGGTGACCGTGCGGGCGACGGCCGAGCCGGACGGCCGCTGGCACGTGGTGATCGGCGGCTCCCTCACCTTCCTGGGGGTGCCCACGCTCACCTCGGAGTTGCGTGCCATCCCCGCGGGGACCGCGGTCGACCTCGATCTGAACATCGACTTCATGGACAACGCGGCCTTCGAGGCCATTCACAACTGGCGGAACGAGCACGAGCGCGGCGGCGGGACCGTGGACATCGACGAGATCCATGACGAGTGGTACGCCATGGCGGCCAGCGGGGCCAGGGTGTTCCCGGCCAAGACCCCGCCGCGCGCCCCCGACCGGTGGTGGTTGCCCTGGTCGCACCGGCGTAACGGGCAGGGGACGGGCCGCGGGCCGCAGGCCGCCGCCCGGCAGGCGCCCCGCGGCGACAGTCCCGCCGTGCCCAATCTGCTCGCCGGGGCGCGGGAGTTCCACCGGCGTACGGCACCGCTGGTCCGCCCTCTTCTGCACGACATGGCCCGCGGGCAGGAGCCCTCGCATCTCTTCATCACCTGCGCCGACTCCCGCATCGTGCCGAACCTGATCACCGCCAGTGGCCCCGGCGACCTGTTCACCGTCCGCAACATCGGCAACCTGGTGCCCCGGCTGGGGTCGGTACCGGCGGACGACTCGGTGGCGGCGACGATCGAGTACGCGACGAACGCGCTCAACGTCCGCACCATCACGGTCTGCGGGCACTCGGGCTGCGGGGCGATGGCCACGATGCTCAGCGGCGGCGAGAAGGCGGCGGATCTGCCCGCGCTCGGCCGCTGGCTGCGCCACGGCAACCACACGCTGGCGCGGTTCATCGCGGGTGAGAGCGCCGGTGAGGACGACGGACCGCTGGACCGTCTCTGCCGGGTCAACGTGATCCAGCAGTTGGAGAACCTGCGGACCTACCCGCAGGTGGACCGGCTGTTCCGCGCCGGGCACCTGGAACTGGTCGGCCTGTACTTCGACATCGGCACCGCCCGGGTGCACCTGCTGGAGCACCCCCCGATCGCGAGCCGTCTGCTCTGAGCGGACGGCTTGCGCCGGGGGTGAACGCCGGTAGCCGCGCACCTGCCGGGCGCCCAGGATGGGGCGCATGAGAATCCTGATCATCGGTGGCTCGGTCTTCCTCGGCCGGGCCATCACTCAAGAGGCGCTGCGGCGCGGGCACGAGGTCACGACGTTCAACCGGGGGCGCAGCGGGGTGGACCTGCCGGGCGTGGAGGCGGTGAGGGGCGACCGCGAGGTGCCGGAAGACCTGGACCGCCTGGTGGAGGGCCGGGAGTGGGACGCCGTCGTCGACGTCATGGGCAGGGTCCCGAGGGTGGTCGGTGAGTCGGTGCGCAGGCTCAACGGCCACGCGGGCGTCTACACGTACATCTCCAGCATCTCGGCGATCGCCGACTTCCCGGTGCGGGAGTGCGACGAGAGCTCGCCCCGATACGAGTGCGCCCCGGACGCCGGCCCGCAGGACGGCGACTACGGCACGCTCAAGGCGGGGTGCGAGCGGGCGGTGGAGGAGGGTTTCGAGGGCGAGGCGCTCATCGTCCAGCCGGGTCTCATCCTCGGCCCGTACGAGGACGTGGGCCGCCTGCCCTGGTGGCTGGACCGGATCTCCCGGGGCGGGCGGGTGCTCGCGCCCGGCGACCCGGACCGCGCGATGCAGCTCATCGACGTCCGTGACCTCGCCGCGTTCGTCCTCGACCGCACCGAGGCCGGCAAGGCCGACCGCTTCCTCGCCTCCGGGGTGCGGGGCAACATCACCTACGGCGGCTGGCTGGCCGAGTGCCGGGCGGCGACCGGCTCGGACGCCGAGTTCGTCTGGGTCGACGACCGGTTCCTGCTCGACCGCGAGGTGGCGCCGTGGAGCGAGTTCCCGGTTTGGGTGCCGGCCGGGGCCGACTTCGCCGCGGTCTGGCTGCCGTCGTCGGCGAAGGCCATCGCGGCCGGGTTGACCTGCCGCCCCGTCGCCGAGACCGTCCGCGACACCTGGGCGTGGCTCCGCGACGTCCCTCCCGCGGAGCGCTCGTTCCGCAACCACGGCATCGATCCCGAGAAGGAGGCCAGGATTCTCGCCGAATGGGCATAGGGATCCCCATGGAGATCCAGATCACTTTCGACGCCAACGACCCGCCGTCGCTCGCCGCCTTCTGGGCCGAGGCCCTCGGTTACCGTCTTCAGCCGCCCCCCGAGGGGTTCGGCAGCTGGGAGGCATGGGAGGAGGCCGAGGGCATCCCCGAGGAGCGGCGCTCCAACTGGTCGGCCATCGTGGACCCGGCCGAGGGACGGCCTCGCTTCTACTTCCAGCGCGTGCCCGAGGGGAAGACCGCCAAGAACCGCGTCCATCTGGACGTCAACGTGGGGGGCTCACCCGGCACGTCGCTGGAGGAGCGCCGCGAGCGCGTGAAGACGGAGGCGGGACGGCTCGTCGCTCTGGGCGCCGTCGAGGTCCGCACGGCGGAGGAGAACGGCGAATACTGGAGCGTCATGACCGATCCGGAGGGCAACGAGTTCTGCCTGCAATAAGCGTGCATTTCTACGCATACATCATGCTGGTGGACGCATAGATTCATGGCTGTCCGGCTCCGTCCCCCGAATGCCGGACGGCGGTCCACGTTTCCGGGGCCACAGGTGGAGGGCGGCCGATTCCGCCCTCCACCACCCCTTCACCCGTGCCGTGTCATGCGCGGCGGGTGTGCCTCATCGTCCAGTTGGTCTCCCAGGTCTTCTCTCCGTCCGCGGAGAACGCCTGCTCCCACAGGGCCGAGGTCGGCGTGATCTCCGACCAGGTGTATCGCATCCGGACGGGTGTGCCCTCGTAGGTTTCGTCGCCGGAGAACACGCCCTTCCCGTCGGTGAACCGGCCGAAGACGGGATTGTGGAGGACGCCGGTCTCACTGTTGACCCAGTAAATCGCCCAAAGTTCGCGTTCGACGTCAAAGGTTCGTATCGACGCCCCTTTGAAGCCCTTCGTGGGGAAGGTGATCTCGTCGAAAACGCCCGCGCCGTCGAAAAAGCCGTGGCAGACGGCGACGCTGGGGAACTCCTCCCACTCGTCGTCCCCGCTCAGCGGCTTGAGGAGCCTGCGGTTGTCTATGTCCCAGGTGCCGTGCAGGAAGTCGAAATCACTGTTCATGCTGAGATGTTAAAGCCGTTTCACGACATTCCCAGCCGGTCGGGCAACAGAATTTCCCGCCCGCGTGGACGTTGCGTGGCTCCCCTATGCGAGGTACCGTCACGGCCCTCAGGCTTCGTTTTCTCATACGACATCTAACAAACGGACGCTTTTCACCTGACGGGGCATACGGCTCAGGCCGCCACATACGCATACGGCACGGAGGTCAACGATGACTGGGTGGCACGCGTTACGGGAGGAAATGGTCTCGCGAGTACGCACCCGCGGGATCAGCCAGGCCGTGGCCGACGCGTTTCTGGCGGTGCCACGACACGTTTTCCTGCCCGAGCTTCCCGCTCAGGCCGTCTACCAGGACGACGCGATCGTGACCAAGCGCGACGCGGACGGCCTTCCGATCAGCTCCTCCTCCCAGCCGGCGATCATGGCTCTGATGCTGGACCAACTCGGGGTGGAGCCGGGACAGCGGGTGCTGGAGATCGGGACCGGGACGGGATACAACGCCGCCCTGCTCGCCCACCTGGTGGGGCCCGAGGGAGAGGTGGTGAGCGTCGACATCGACCCCGACCTGGTGGCGCTCGCCGGGGAGCACCTGTCGGCCGCGGGACACCCCGAGGTGAGACTCGTGTGCGGCGACGGATCCGAGGGGTTCGCACCGGGGGCGCCCTACGACCGGGTGATCGCCACCGTGGGCGTGTGGGACCTCGCCCCGGCCTGGCTGGAGCAGCTCGCGCCCGGCGGACGCCTCGTCGTTCCACTGGACCTGCGCGGGGTGCAGCGCTCGGTGGCGATGGAACGAGACAACGGACACTGGACGAGCCGCTCGGTGCTGCCCTGCGGGTTCATGCGGATGCGCGGCCCCTTCGCGGGCCCCGAGACGACCCTGGTATTGGACCGGGAGTCCGACCTGATGATCTCACTGCCCGAGGCGGGCGAGATCGGTGACGTGCTGGGGGCGCTCGACGGGCCGGTGGTCGAGCTGTCCACCGAGATCAGCGTCAGCCTCCCCCAGCTCCTCGACGGGTTGAGTCTGTGGCTCGCGGTGCACGAGCCCCGCTGGTGCACGATCTCGGAGGCTCGGCCCGGGTGGCTGGCCTCGCCCCCGCTCGACACGACGGGGTTCAGGATGGCCGTCGGCATCGTCGAGGGCGACAATCTCTGTCTGCTGGAGCCGTCACCGGACGGAACCCTGATCGCGCGCGGCCACGGGCCCGACAGGGTGCGGCTGGCGCGTGAGATGGTCGCCCACATCCAGGCGTGGGACATGGCGGACCGGCCCATGACGACAGGGCTCCACATCGACGCCTACCGGGGCGCCCCTCCGCCCGGCGTACTGGTTCTGCGCAAGCGCCACACCACCCTGGCCCTGTCGTGGCAGGACTCCTGACCTTCGCCTCCCGCGGACCCCGGCCGACGGCCCACGACCGCGCGGAGACCTGACCACCGAGCCCTGGGCACCGATCCGGCGCCCAGGGCTCTCTCGCGTTCAAGCGGCCCGGAGGGCGGCACCGGGTCCCGGAATCTCCGGCGGAAAGAAAAAAATCACACCGTTTCCCATCGCCCCGGCCCGATGGGGAAAAAGCCCAGGCCAGCCCATGGGTCCTTATTCCGAGGAGTTTCGGAGAGAAGATTCCCACCGGTCGAGTGAGCCCGCGTTTCCGCAGGTCAGAGCAAATGTGAATGTACCTTTCACGTTTGCCTAGCCCCGATCGCATGGGTAAGGATGAGTCATCTTCCAGCCGGGCCCCCGACCAGGGGTTTCTTCGGCATGCCACCGACCGCCCACCCCGAGGAGGGGACGATGATCCATGCCCGAGGGCTGACCCGGCGATTCAAGGTCGGGAAAGGAGTCGTCGACGCCGTGCGCGGCCTCGACATCGATGTGGAGGAGGGCCAGTTGGTGGCCTTCCTCGGTCCGAACGGCGCGGGCAAGTCCACCAGCCTGCGCATGCTGACCTCCCTGCTCCCGCCGACGTCGGGAACCGCGATCGTCGCGGGCCGCGACGTCGTGTCGGATCCGGCGGGGGTCCGCGCCCGCATCGGGTACGTCGGCCAGAAGAACGGCTCGGGGGAGAACTTCCGGGTCCGCGACGAGCTGGTGACCCAGGCGCGCTGCTACGGCCTTCGCCGGTCCGAGGCGCACCGGCGGGCCGACGAGGTCCTCGGCCTGCTGGACCTGGAGTCCCTGGCCACCCGCAAACCCGGCACCCTCTCGGGCGGCCAGCGCCGCCGCCTCGACATCGCCCTGGGGCTCATCCACCGGCCCGGCCTGCTCTTCCTGGACGAGCCCTCGACCGGCCTCGACCCGCAGAGCCGCGCCCACATCTGGGAGCACATCCTGCGGCTGCGTGAGCTGCACGGCACGACCCTCTTCCTCACCACCCACTACCTGGAGGAGGCCGACACCATGGCCGAACGGGTGGTGATCATCGACCACGGCCGGATCATCGCCGACGGAACCGCCGATCGGCTGAAGGGCGATCTGGCCGGTGACCGCGTCACGGTCACCGTCCACGACGAGCCACAGGCGGCGAGGGCCGCCGAGGTCGCCGCGCGGATCGCGGGATCGGACGCGGTCACCGTCGCAGGCAGGACGGTGCGGCTGCGGGTCCCCCACGCGGGCGCGGCGCTGCCGGAGTATCTGCGCCACCTGGAGGCATCGGGGGTGAAGGTCGCCACCGCCGAGACCGCCCGGCCCACCCTGGACGACGTGTTCCTCGCGCTGACCGGCCGCAGCCTGCGCGAGAGCGACGAGAGCCCTCGCTCAGACTCGGCCGGCCCGCACGACGCCTGACCCATGGCACCGCGCCCCTCACACCGACCGGCCACGCCCAATGACCGTGACCCGCACATCCCTGCCCGCACAACCCCTCACACCGACCGGCCGCGCCCGACGACCACGACCCACGCGGCCCTCACCCCCACAGCCCTCTCCCCGCCGGCAAGAAAGGCCGCCCCGTGCGCGTACGATCCTTCCTCCGCGACACCGTGACCGTGTTCTCCCGCGAGTTCGCCCCCGTGCCGCGCGAACCCCTCGGCCTCCTGTTCACCATGGGCCAGCCGCTGCTCTTCCTGTTCCTGTTCGGCCCGCTGCTCGGGGGAACGCGGAGCTTCGAGGGCTCGCCGTGGCAGTGGTTCGTGCCAGGCATCCTGATCATGATGTGCCTGTCCGGGCCGATGATGGCCGGATACTCGCTGCTGGTGGAGCTGATCGGCGGCTCGATGGAGCGCATGCTGGTCACCCCGCTGAACCGCACGGCGATGCTCGTCGGCCGGACGATGAAGGAGTTCGTGATCCTGCTCGCCCAGGCCGTGCTGATCATCGTTCTCGCGGTGCCGCTGGGCTTCCGCCCGCACCTGCCGGGTGTGCTGACCGGGCTGGTGATACTGACCGTGTTCGGGATCGGCCTGGGCGCGCTCTCCTTCACCCTCGCGGTCGCCTCCGCTCCGAGCGGCAACCTGTTCTACGGGGTCACCCAGCTGGTGTTGTTTCCGCTGATTCTGCTCTCAGGCGTGCTGCTGCCGATGGACTTCGGCCCGGCGTGGCTCCAGGTCGCCGCCACGCTGAACCCGGTCACCCACATCGTCGACGCGGAGCGGGCGCTGTTCTCCGGCCGTTTCGCGGACGCCTCGGTGCTGTACGGAACGCTCTGGGCCTGCGCCGTCGCCGCGGTCGGTCTCGCGATGGGCACCAGGTCGATGCGCCGCGGCATCTGACCTCGGCACCTTCGGGAGCGGGCACCGAGGCCGGGCCGGTTCCCTGCGCGCGGGTCGGGGGCGAGCCGGCCCGGCCCGCCCCCGACCCGCATGGAAAGCCGAAGAGCCCCGTCTTCGAGATGAAGGACGAGGCTCTTCGGGGTGCGCGACTACTGGGGGGTGGGGGTGTGCGAGGGCGTGGCGGTGGGCGTCGGAGTGGGGGCGGGGCGCTCCTTCGCCGGCTCCTTGGTGACCTTGCAGTCGTAGGCGGCGATGGCGTACCCGGGCAGCAGCTTGCACGTCGTCCAGACCGGACCGACCTTGTAGGCGTAGACGGCGGGAAGCCCGCCGTCCTCCCCCGCGGGACCCTGGGGTCCTTCAGGCCCGGTCTCACCGGGGGCGCCCTTCGGCCCGGCGGGTCCCTGCGGGCCGGTCTTCCCCTGGTAGCCGCGAGGTCCGGCCGGCCCCTGGGTTCCGACGCCGTCCTTGCCGTCCCTGCCGTCCTTGCCGTCACGCCCGGCGGGTCCCTGGGGGCCGGGGCCGGCGACCGTGCTCTGGCCCTGGGCGGACTGCTTGGCCCACCACGTCTTGACCTCGGTCGGCTTGCACTTGGTGGTGGCGGAGACCAGACGCACCAGACCGGTGCTCTTCAGCTTGCACGCGTAGATGAGGTCGGCGCCTGAGGTCTGGGCGGCGGAGGCGGTGGTGATGCTGGACATGCCGACCGCGAGAACCGCGGTAGCCGCGATCGCCAGAGGCGTCTTGAAACGCATATGGAACTCCAGGAAAGAAGGGAAGGCCGTGGTGCGGCTCGACAAGAGTGGCAGGTGGGAACGGTCCACGCTGCCATATCAGACCATGTGATGAAAAAGAGACCGACTTCCACTCCTGGCTCAGCAGTTTCTGCGGTATTTCACTATTAAATGCACTTTTGTCGAAAATCACACTTATCGTGCTGGGCGCGCCTTTTGGCATTCGGTTGTCTCCGGTGACCACCGCCCGTACCGGAACCCGGACCGCGGGGAGGGATCTCCCCGCGGTCCGACGGCCCCGCGAACCGTGGCACCGACCGTTCGGCCGGTGCCGCCGTGACACCGGCGCCCGCTATGGAGGGGCCGGTGGTTTCGAAGAGCGACGTACGCTCTGCCGCTACGACCGGACGATCACCACGGGGAGGGCGCCGGCGGCGCGACCACCGGCGGGCGGTCGTCGCAGGTGATGGTATTGGGCAGCATCCACGGGGCGAGCCAGGCCCCGGTGGTGCCGCCCCCGTCGTTGCCGCCGAGGTCGGTCAGGGAGAACTCCGAGCCGGTGGGCGGGAAGTTGAACGAACCGCAGTTGTTGACGCCGACCGCGCCGACGTTGCGGGCGTCCACGTTCTCGAAGGAGGCCGATCCCTTCACCCGGGCGCTCACCACGGAGGTGCCGGTGCCGTCGACCCTGATGTCCTTGAAGTGGACGTTCGTGATCGAGTACAGGTCCTTCACCCCCCACTCGCTGACCAGCATGATCGCGTTGTAGGTGTTGTCGAGGAAGTGGTTGCCGACCACCTGGATGTCGGCCTCGATGTTCTTGTCGAGCGCGTAGAGCCAGATGGCTCCCAGGCCGATGTTCCAGTTCAGCTCGTACGTGCCGGCCCGGACCGTGGTGTTGTCCTTGATCGCCAGTTTCCCCGCGAACGCCTCGGCGCCGAAGCGGGAGCCGACGTGGATGCCGCTGCCCTCGCGGATCGGGTCGGCGACGAGGTTGCCCGAGACGGTGTTGTCCGTGCCGCCGTAGACGGCGATGCCGTTCGCGAGGGTCGGCGTCTGCACGGTGTTGCGGTCGAAGGTGTTGCGGGCGTTGGCGATCTTCTCGGACCACAGGGCGAGGCCGTCGTCGCCGGTGTTGCGGATGAAGTTGTTCGACACGACCGAGTCCGTGACGCCGCCGTGGAAGTTGAGGGCGTCGGCGATCTGGTCGACGATGATGTTGTTCGTGATCCTCAGGTTCTTCATCGGCCCGTCGAACCACATGCCCACCTTGGTGCGGTGGATGTAGAGGCCGTCGACGGTCGAGTCGCTCAGCGCCCCGCCGATGCCGTTCACCTGGTCGGTGTCGATGCGCTCGCGGACGTCGCCCTCGATCGCGAAGCCGGACAGGTGCACGTTCCTGCTGCCGCCCTTTGACGCGTCCTTGCCGTAGAAGCCGACGCCGGTGTGCACCGAGCCGTCGGGGGCCGGGGAGGGAAGGGCGACCTGTCTGCCCTTGATGATCGTGTACCAGTTGCCGGCGCCCTCGATCGTCACATCGTCGACGACGATGTGACGGTTCACCTGGTAGACGCCCGGCGGGATGTAGACCTTGAGGCGGCCGCGCTTGGCGAAGGCGATCGCCCTGTCGATCGCGTCGGCGGAGTCGCGCCTGCCGAGCGGGTCGGCGCCGAACGCCAGCACGTTCGCCGCGACGAGCCTGACGTGCGGCGCGCCGACGAGCTCCGAGCCGAGCAGGTCGATCACCGTCCACGCCGCGTTGCTCCCGGCCGGGACCGTGAGCCGCACTCTGTCACCCGCGCGGTACGTCCTGCCGAGCAGGAGACGCTGCTCGTCGTAGAAGTGGGTCGGCCGGAACGGCTTCGTGATCGTCGGAGTGGGCGTCGTGGCACTGGGCACGCAGGCGCACTCGGTGATCCACCAGTCGGGGTGCAGCAGGTCGGCGTTCGGATCGTTCGTGAACGGATACTGGTTGTACAGCCACGAGTACTGCGACGTGAGGGTCATCACCTTCCCGCCGCCGCCGTTCACCGTGACATGTAGCGGCGCGGTGATACCACCGCCGTTGGGGGCGTCCGGAATGCTGTAACGCACGGTGATCGCGTTCGCCGCCTTCGGCAGCGTGAACTCGACGTGCCGCCCCGGCGTCAGCCTGACCGCCCTACGGCCCGACGCCTCCCCCGCGAGCGTGTACGCGTCGCGGTCCGGGCCGATGGTCGTGCCGTTCGTCGTGGCGTTCTCGGCCTCCTGCTCGGTGAAGGCGACATCGGCGCCCCGCCCCGCGACGAGTGACGGGTCGAGGGCGGCGCGCGTCACCACGGGGGCCGGGGCACCGCCCGTGCCGGCGAGGGCGGGGGAACCGGGCACGACGCCGAGGCCGGTGAAGGCCACGATCACCGCCGCGATCGCCGCCGGTCCTCTTCGCGGCGCCCTTCGCGGTGGCCCGCCTGTCCGTCTCGCCGCGGCTTCCGTGATGCTCCGTGACATTCGGATGCTCGTTTCTCTCGGGGGAACACCTGAAAACGCTCGGGGCGGAGCGAACGCCACGAGGGTGAGGCGACAGTAGGACTCCGGCGCCTCACCCCACAAGAGTCTTGTGAAATAGTTTCGTAATCTTGCTCTATACCTGCGGACACCTCACAGATTCTTGCAATGTGTGTCATGGATCATTGCGATGTTCCGTAACGCACGGCCCACTCCGATGCGACGCGAGCGACTGGGATCCATGGCCGCGCGGGCACGCGTCCGGGCGCCCGCGGTCACGATGCCGGAAAAGATCAGGGGAAGATGGTTCGCTCCGCCCGCGAAGACTCCGCGGGTGATGTGCGTGCGGAGCGATACCGTCCAGACGGCCGACGCCCCGGCGAACACGAGGGTGAAACGCCGGAGCGAGCCTCGCGTCGTCCCGGTCTCCGGTGCGCGGCGAGCCGGGCGGCGAAAGCGGAAGGGGGCAACGCGCGCTCGCGCCGTGGAGGGGCCCGCGGGCCTTCAGCCGCGACCTCAAGACCGGAGCGCCGGCCTGTCGCGGGCAACCGGCCCGCACATGTCAGGGCAGGCCGAGGATCTTGGCGCCGGGACGGCGTCGGCGAACGTCCCGGACCGCCCTCGAAATCACCTACGGCCGGAGAGCCGCTCGGGCGACGGCGAGCCGGGCATCGAGGGCCGATCGGTGCGATATGAGTGTTTGCGCTAACATTGCTGCGAGCAATGTAAGGCCCGCGTTACGGCCGCGTCAATCGTTCACATCACAGAAACCTGCCCGGACTGCACCGGGGTTTTCGGCCCTCCCAAAAGAGGGGCGCGCCCTCATGAGCCGGGAGCTCGGCGCCCGCGCCTCTCGTCTCCACTGAGGCGCCCCCTCCCCCGCCGGACACGTGGAACGACCGTCGATCCGGCGGACACCGGGAGTGGGCGAGAAGATTTTCACCGATCGGTCCCTCCTCCCCAACTTGTCAACCAGGGGTCTTGAGGAAGTCAGCTGTATTCGGTCAGAATTCCATGGTTGCCAACCGGTAACTTCTGTGAAACTTTCACATTCGCAGGCAACGCGACGCGATCTCCCTCTGGACGAATGCCCAGGCCGGGAAACGTTTCGTTAGCAATGCCCAGGTCAGCGAGGGTTGTGACTCGTTGACGGTGGATCGGACCGTCGGATGTACTCCCCGACAACGCACTTACAGGAGCAGGCCATGGAGATCTGGAAGCCCAGATGTTAGCGATAACAAATCTCGATGGCCACTGCCCCCTCGACCTGGCCAAGGAGCGTTGGATGCCCGTCTCACCTCGAACGCGAGCCCAGGACGGACCTTTGGCCCGTCTCCCGGTGTGTCGGCGGCGACCCGCCCACCTCGCGACGACGGCTCTGATCGGCTCTTACCCGCTCTCGAAGCCCGGCCTGCTCCTCCGGACCGACTCCATCCGCTGACGCCTCATCACCCCCCCAAGGAACCGGCATGCTCTTCACCGCGATCCCAGACATCGCCTCGAAAGCACGACGAACCATCACCATCGCGATCGCCGCCGCCCTCGGGGCCGGCGTCGTGGTGGCCGTCCAGCAGACCGCCTCCGCCGCGGAGGCGACGCTCGGAGCCGCCGCCGCCCAGTCGGGCCGTTACTTCGGCGCGGCCATCGCGGCGGGCAGGCTCGGTGACTCCACCTATGTGAACATCCTGAACCGGGAGTTCAACTCGGTCACCGCCGAGAACGAGATGAAGTGGGACGCCACCGAACCCCAGCGCGGCAACTTCAACTACAACAACGCCAACCGCATCGTGAACCACGCGATCGGCCAGGGCAAGTCGATTCGCGGGCACGCCCTGCTGTGGCACCAGCAGATGCCCGGCTGGGCCCAGGGGTTGTCCGGCTCCGACCTGCGCAACGCGGCCATCAACCACGTCACCCAGGTCGCCACCTACTTCCGCGGCAAGATCCACTCCTGGGACGTCGTCAACGAGGCCTTCGCCGACGGCGGAGGCGGCGGGCGCCGTGACTCCAGCCTCCAGCGAACCGGCAACGACTGGATCGAAGCCGCCTTCCGCGCGGCCCGCGCCGCCGACCCCGGTGCCAAACTCTGCTACAACGACTACAACACCGACGGCATCAACGCCAAGAGCACCGGCATCTACAACATGGTCCGCGACTTCAAGGCACGCGGCGTGCCCATCGACTGCGTCGGTTTCCAGAGTCACCTGACCAACTCCGCCCCCAGCGACTACCAGGCCAACCTCCAGCGCTTCGCGGACCTCGGCGTCGACGTCCAGATCACCGAACTCGACATCTCCGGCTCCAACCAGGCCAACGCCTACGCCGCCGTCACCCGCGCCTGCCTGAACGTCGCCCGCTGCAACGGCATCACCGTCTGGGGCATCCGCGACAGCGACTCCTGGCGTACCGGCCAGAACCCCCTCCTCTTCGACGCCTCGGGCAACAAGAAGGCCGCCTACACCTCCGTCCTGAACACCCTCAACTCGGTCACCCCCAACCCGTCCCCCACGCCCACCCCGACCCCGACCCCCACCCCCACGGTCACTCCCACGCCGGGCCCGGGCGGGCCGTGCCGGGTGGCGTACACCCTCAACGCCTGGAACACCGGACTCACCTCGTCGATCACCATCACCAACACCGGCTCCTCCGCGATCAACGGCTGGTCGCTGGTCTTCGGCCTGCCGTCCGGCCAGACCATCACCTCGGGCTGGAACGCCACCTACTCGCCCTCCAGCGGCCAGGTGACGGCGCGCAACGTGAGCTACAACGGCTCGATCCCCGCCGGCGGCTCGGTCGACATCGGCTTCCAGGCCAACCACACCGGCAACACCTCCGCGCCCTCCTCCTTCACCCTCAACGGAAACACCTGCTCCCGAGCCTGACCTCCCGGTGGGGAGAGGCCGTCCGCCCGGGATCGGCGGGCGGACGGCCATACCACCGGCGACCCGGCGGCCTCGGCCTCCAGCCCGATCACAACGGCAATCCGGCAGCTCCACCTCGTTCTCCCCCCAACGGCCGGACCTGCGGTGTGACCTGACCTCACCCCGCGCCCCCGGTCCCGTCGTCCACCGGACGACGGGACCGGGCACCCCCCCACCTGCAACACCACAGAAAGGAACGCCGTGTCACTGAGCCGTAGGCAGTTTGGCAAGGCCGCCCTGACGTCGGCCGCCCTCGCCACCACCGGCGTGGTCGGCTTCCCCCGAGCGGCGTACGCGGCGAACGCCGCGTACGTCTTCGGCTACTTCACCGAGTCCCCGAGCCAGCAGGCCGCCGACTACGGCCTGCACCTGGCGGTCAGCCGGGATGGCCTGAACTGGACCCCCCTCAACCAGAACAACCCCGTGGTCACCCCCACGGCCGGCCAGCTGGGCCTGCGCGACCCGCAGATCTTCCGGAAGCTCGACGGCACCTTCGTCGTCGTCGCCACCGACCTGAAGGGCCTCAACTTCGGTACGCCCAGCCAGTACCTGCATGTCTGGGACTCGGTCAACCTCACCGACTTCACCGGCTACCGCCGCCTGCGGATGCACACCACCGGCGGCCATACCTGGGCCCCGACGGTCTTCCGCGACAACTCTCGCGGGCAGTACGGCATCGTCTACTCGTTCAACACCGGCGGCAGGGACATCCTGGCGGTCAACTACACTGCCGACTTCCAGTCGGTCAGCGCGCAGCAAACCTTCTTCAGCCCCAGCTTCAACGTGCTGGACGGCGACATCGTGGTCGACGGCTCCACGACGTACCTCTACTACAAGAACCTCAACGACGGAAACCTGTACGGCTCCCGCTCCTCCACGGGCCAGCCCAACAGCTTCACGACCTACACGAGCGGGATCCGCATCGGTAACGCCATCGAGGCGCCGTTGCTGCAGAAGACCAACGAGGGCGGCTGGCGCCTGTGGGGTGACTCCTTCAGCCCGGTCAACAACGACTACTACCTGTGGTCGTCGTCGAACATCGGCGCGAACGCGTGGTCGGCGGTGAACCAGCGCGACTACACCCCGCCGCTGAACTCCAAGCACGGTTCGATCGCCGGGATCACCGACGCCGAGTACAACGCCCTCGTCTCCCGGTGGGGCCTGCCGAACTGGGTGCGGCTGAAGTCGTCGAACCTTCCCGACTATTTCGTGCGGCACGCCAACCGGATCGGGCGGATCGACTCCTACCCGTTCGACCCGTATCGAGAGCAGCTGTGGCGGATGGTGCCGGGCCTGGCCGACTCGGCCGGGGTGTCGTTCGAGGCGGTGAGCGTGCCCGGCAGTTTCCTGCGCCACAACAACTACGCGATGCGGCTGGACCCGAACGACAACTCCACGACCTTCCGTGCCGACGCGACCTTCTACCGCGTGGCCGGGCTCGCCGACGGAAGCTGGTCGTCGTTCCGGTCGTACAACTTCCCGACCCACCACCTGCGGCACCAGAACAACCTGCTGCGCATCGACCCGATCAACGCGTCGTCGAGTACCTCCGACCGGCAGGACGCCACGTTCAGGGTGACGTCATGATCGCCATGTTAACGCTAACAAAGACCTCCAGGGGAGGACGTATGCCTTTTATCAGGCGAAATCGCCTGCGCATGCTGCTGGCCGCCATCACCTCGATCATGCTCACCGGCGCCCTGCTCACGCTCGCCAGCCCCGCGGCGACCGCGGCGACCGTCGACACGAACGCCTGGTACGTGCTGGTCAACCGCACCAGCGGCAAGGCCCTGGACGTCTACAACCTCTCCACCGCCGACGGCGGGCGCATCACCCAGTGGACCCGTAACAACAACAACAACCAGCAGTGGCAGTTCGTCGACTCCGGCGGCGGCTACTACCGCATCAAGTCACGCCACTCCGGCAAGGTGCTGGACGTCAGCGGCTTCTCCACCGCCAACGGCGGCGCGATCGTCCAGTGGGCCGACCTCAACGGCACCAACCAGCAGTGGCGCCTCGCCGACTCCCCTGACGGCTACGTGAGATTCGTCAACCGCAACAGCAACAAGGCCCTGGAGGTGCAGAACGCCTCCACCGCCGACAACGCCAACATCGTCCAGTACGACGACTGGGGCGGCAACAACCAGCAGTGGCAGCTCGTCCAGGTCGGCGGAACGAACCCGACGCCGAACCCCACCCCCACCCCCACTCCGACGCCGGGTCCCGGCGGCAACTACACCAACCCGGTCGTGTGGCAGGACTTCGCCGACGGCGACATCATCCGGGTCGGCGACGCCTACTACTACTCGGCCTCGACGATGCACTACTCGCCGGGCGCGCCGATCCTGCGTTCCTACAACCTGGTCGACTGGGAGTACGCGGGCCACTCGGTCCCCCGGCTCGACTTCAACTCGAACGCCTACGACCTCAACGGCGGCCGGGCGTACGTGAAGGGCATCTGGGCCTCGACCCTCAACTACCGGCCGAGCAACAGCACCTACTACTGGATGGGCTGCATCGAGTTCAACCGCACCTACGTCTACACCGCCTCGGCGGTCGACGGCACCTGGACCAAGCGCTCCCAGATCAACAACTGCTACTACGACGCCGGCCTGCTCGTCGACGACAACGACACGATGTACGTCGCCTACGGCAACGGCACGATCAGCGTCGCCCAGCTCTCGGCCGACGGCCTCAGCCAGGTGCGCGCCCAGCAGGTGTTCCAGACCCCCTCCAGCGTCGGCGGCACCCTTGAGGGCGCCCGCTTCTACAAGCGGAACGGTTACTACTACATCTGGCTGACCAAGCCCGCGAACGGCCAGTACGTGCTGCGCTCGACCAGCCCGTTCGGCCCGTACGAGATGCGCCAGGTCCTGCTGAACATGCCCGGCCCGATCTCCGGCGGCGGCGTGCCCCACCAGGGCGGACTGGTGCAGACCCAGAACGGCGCCTGGTACTACATGTCGTTCGTCGACGCCTACCCCGGCGGCCGGGTGCCCGCTCTCGCGCCGATCACCTGGACCGGCGACGGCTGGCCCACGATCCAGACGGTGAACGGCGGCTGGGGCGTCAACTACCCCAAGCCGAACATCCAGACCAACAAAACCGTTCAGTCGATGATCGGCCCCGACACCTTCACCTCCCCCTCGCTCGGCCACCGGTGGGAGTGGAACCACAACCCCGACAACTCGCGCTGGTCGACCGGCAGCGGCCTGCGCCTGCAGACCGCGACCGTGACGAACGACCTGTACAACGCCCGCAACACCCTGACCCACCGCATCCAGGGGCCGTCGTCGACCGCGACGATCGAACTCGACTACTCGCAGATGGCCAACGGCGACCGCAGCGGCCTCGCCATCCTGCGTGACCAGTCGGCCTGGATCGGCATCAAACGCGACAACGGGGCGACCCGCGTCGTGATGACCAACGGGCTGACCATGAACAGCAGCTGGCAGACCACGGGAACCGGCACCGAGGCGGCGAGCGCCAACGTCTCGGGCGGCCGGATCTGGCTGAGGGTCAACGCCGACATCCGGCCCGGCTCCGGACGGCAGGCCCGCTTCTCCTACAGCACCGACGGGACCAACTTCACCACGCTCGGACCGGCCTTCACGATGAACAACGCCTGGCAGTTCTTCATGGGTAACCGCTTCGGGATCTTCAACCACGCCACCCAGGCCCTCGGCGGCGCGGTGACCGTGCGCCGCTTCGACCTCACGACCCCGTAAGAACCGACCCGAGCAGCCCTTCCGCTTCTCACCGGATGAAATCGGAGTAAATCTTGAGATTCAGACCCATGGCCGTCATCATGGCGGCGGCCACGTTGTTGATGAGCCTGTTCGTGGCCGTCCAGACCGCGAACGCGGCGACCGTCGACACGAACGCCTGGTACGTACTGGTCAACCGCAACAGCGGCAAGGCCCTGGACGTCTACAACCTGGCCACCAACGACGGCGCCCGCATCACCCAGTGGACCCGTAACAACGGCAACCAGCAGCAGTGGCAGTTCGTCGACTCCGGTGGCGGCTACTACCGCATCAAGTCCCGCCACTCCGGCAAGGTGCTGGACGTGCACAACTTCTCCACCGCCAACGGCGGCGCGATCGTCCAGTGGGCCGACCTCAACGGCACCAACCAGCAGTGGCGCCTCGCCGACTCGGCGGGTGGCTACGTGCGCTTCATCAGCCGCAACAGCAACAAGGCCCTGGAGGTGCAGGGCGCCTCCACCGCCGACGGCGGCAACATCGTCCAGTACGACGACTGGGGCGGCAACAACCAGCAGTGGCAGCTCGTCCAGGTCGGCGGAACGAACCCGAGCCCCACCCCCACCGTGACCCCGACGCCGGGCACCTGCACCCTTCCCTCGACGTACCGCTGGACCTCCTCGGGCGTGCTCGCGAACCCGAGGTCGGGCTGGGTCTCGCTGAAGGACTTCACCGTCGCCCCCTACAACGGCAAGCAGCTCGTCTACGCCACCACCCACGACTTCGGCACCAGCTGGGGTTCGATGAACTTCAGCCTGTTCACCAACTACTCGGAGATGGCCTCGGCCAGCCAGAACGCGATGAACTCCGGCACCGTGGCGCCGTCGCTGTTCTACTTCGCGCCGAAGAACATCTGGGTGCTCGCCTACCAGTGGGGCGGGGCGGCGTTCTCCTACAAGACCTCGACCGATCCCACCAACCCCAACGGCTGGTCGGCGGCGCAGACGCTCTTCACCGGCAGCATCACCGGCTCCGGCACCGGCCCGATCGACCAGGCGCTCATCGGTGACAGCCAGAACATGTACCTGTTCTTCGCCGGCGACAACGGCAAGATCTACCGGGCCAGCATGCCCATCGGCAACTTCCCCGGCAACTTCGGCTCGAACTACACGACCATCATGAGCGACACCACGAACAACCTGTTCGAGGCCGTCCAGGTCTACAAGATCCAGAACGAGAACCGCTACCTCATGATCGTCGAGGCGATCGGTTCGCAGGGCCGCTACTTCCGGTCCTTCACCGCCACCAGCCTCGGCGGCAACTGGACCCCGCAGGCCGCGACCGAGAGCAACCCCTTCGCGGGCAAGGCCAACAGCGGCGCCACCTGGACCAACGACATCAGCCACGGCGAGCTGCTGCGGACCAACGCCGACCAGACCATGACCATCGACCCCTGCAACCTGCAGCTGCTCTACCAGGGCCGCAACCCCAACTCCAACGGAGTCGACTACGGCCTGCTGCCCTACCGCCCCGGCCTGCTCACCCTGCAGCGATAACACCATGACACCGATCCGGCTCGAACGTCTCCGACGCTCACCGCGAAGGCGCACACCCCATCGGGTGAACGTCGTCACGGCACGCGATCAGGACCGGTTCGAGCCGGAACGGCGCGAGACCGATCCCCTCTGAACCGCCCCGGACGCGTCGGAGACGCCGAGCCGCCGCGTCCGGGGCCACCAACACCCCCCCAACGAACACCGCCTGAGGGAGACGACCGGTGAGACCCGCACTTCGCACGGCGAGAAGAAAAGCTCGCCGCCTGGTCCTGTGGACACTGAGCCTGCTGATGTTGATCGCGTTGTCCCCGCTCTCCGCGAGGGCGGACAACCCGATCGTCCAGACCATCTACACCGCGGACCCCGCGCCACTCGTCCACAACGGCCGTGTCTACCTCTACACCGGCCACGACGAGGACGGCTCGACGTACTTCACCATGCGCGACTGGCGGGTCTTCTCCTCCACCGACATGGCCAACTGGACCGACCACGGCTCGCCCATGAGCCTGGCCACCTTCGCCTGGGCCGACGCCAACGCCTGGGCCGGCCACGTCGTCCCCCGCAACGGGAAGTTCTACTGGTACGTGCCGGTGCGCAACCGGGCGACCGGCGGGATGGCGATCGGAGTCGCGGTCGGCGACAGCCCCACCGGGCCCTTCCGCGACGCGCTGGGCCGCCCGCTCGTCGAGAACGGCGAGATCGACCCGCACGCGTTCATCGACGACAACGGCCAGGCTTACCTGTACTGGGGCAACCCCCGTCTCTGGTACGTCCGGCTCAACACCGACATGATCTCCTTCTCCGGCAGCGCGACCCAGATCCCGCTCACCACCGCGGGCTTCGGCACGCGCAACGGCAACGCGAGCCGGCCCACCCTCTACGAGGAGGGGCCCTGGGTCTTCAAGCGCGGCAACCTCTACTACAACGTGTTCGCCGCCGAATGCTGCTCGGAGTTCATCGCCTACTCCACAGCGCCCAGCGCCACCGGACCGTGGACCTACCGGGGAACGATCATGCCCCGCCAGGGCAGCAGCTTCACCAACCACCCCGGGATCATCGACTTCAACGGCGGATCCTACTTCTTCTACCACAACGGCGCGCTGCCGGGCGGCGGCGGCTACACCCGCTCGGTCGCCGTGGAGAAGTTCACCTACAACGCCGACGGCACCATCCCGACCATCAACATGACCACCGCCGGCCCCCCGCAGGTGGGAACGCTGAACCCGTTCGTACGCCAGGAGGCCGAGACCATCGCCTGGGCGAACGGCGTCGAGACCGAGCCCTCCAGCGAAGGCGGCATGAACGTCGGCTTCATCAGCAACGGCGACAACATCAAGGTCAAGGGCGTCGCCTTCGGCACGGGCGCCTCGTCGTTCACCGCCCGGGTGGCCTCGGCGGCGAGCGGCGGCACCATCGAACTCCGCCTGGGCAGCGCCACCGGCACCCTGGTCGGCACCTGTTCCGTCCCGGGGACCGGCGGGTGGCAGAACTGGACCAGCGTCACCTGCCCGGTGAGCGGGGCCACCGGAACCCGCGACCTGTATCTCCGCTTCACCGGCGGCAGCGGCAACCTGTTCAACCTCAACTGGTGGCAGTTCACCGCCGGTGGCGGCACCGGGGGAAACCTGCTCACCAACGGGAACATGGAGAACGGCACGACCGGGTGGACGGCCTCGGGTGGCACCCTGTCGTCGGCCACGAACGTCGCCTACGCCGGCAGCCGCTCCCTGCTCAACTCCGGACGCACCTCGGCCTGGCAGGGCCCCCACCAGAACGTGACCTCGCTGCTCACCAACGGCAAGAGCTACACCACGAGCGTCTGGGTGCGCTCGCAAAGCGGCACCCCCAGCGCGAAGGCGACCCTGACGTACACGGCCAACGGCACGACGAACTACCTCCAACTCACCCCCGCGCAAACGGTGAACGCGAACGGCTGGACCCAGTTGACCGGTACCGCGACCGTGTCGTGGACCGGCACCCTGACCAACGCCTCCTTCTACGTCGAGACCGCCGCGGGAACCGACGGCCTCTACATCGACGACGCCTCCTTCCAATAACCGGCCCCCTCGCCAGGGGTCCGATCGTCGATCCCCCGACCGGCGGGCCCCTGGCGCCGCGCCCACCCCCCACCCCTGAGGAGCGATCTCAATGAGAAAGAACCGGCTACGGGCCTTAATCGCCCCGGTCGTCACCGTGACGCTGGCCCTCGCGATGGGAGCCGTGGCGCTCTCCACGGCCACCCCCGCGCAGGCGTTGAACAACGGCGTGGGCCGCACCCCGCCGATGGGGTGGAACACCTGGAACACCTTCGGCTGCAACATCAACGAGACGCTGATCAAGCAGACGGCCGACGCGCTCGTCAACAACGGCATGCGCGACCTGGGCTACCAGTACGTCGTCGTCGACGACTGCTGGTTCGATCCCAACCGCGACTCGGCGGGCAACCTCCAGGCCAACCTGTCGCGCTTCCCCAGCGGGATGAAGGCCCTGGGCGACTATCTGCACGCCAGGGGCCT
Organism: Streptosporangium sp. NPDC049046; assembly: GCF_040649155.1. Taxonomy (NCBI): domain Bacteria; kingdom Bacillati; phylum Actinomycetota; class Actinomycetes; order Streptosporangiales; family Streptosporangiaceae; genus Streptosporangium; species Streptosporangium sp. NPDC049046. Next base: position 203,350 of record NZ_JBEZEZ010000012.1, read on the forward strand.
GAAGTTCGGCCTCTACCAGGCCCCCCTCGACAAGACCTGCGCCCAGTACTTCAACTCCTACCCCGGCGCGACCGGCAGCCTCAACCACGAGGTCCAGGACGCCCGGCAGTTCGCCGCCTGGGGCGTCGACTATCTCAAGTACGACTGGTGCTCGCCCACCGGCAGCATCGACGACCAGGTGCGCACCTTCGCCAAGATGCGCGACGCCCTGGCCGCGACCGGCCGGCCGATCCTCTACAGCATCAACCCCAACAGCATTCACTCCAAGACCGGCCCGCAGCGCAACTGGGGCGACGTCGCCAACATCTGGCGCACCACCGAGGACATCACCAACGCCTGGAACACGAATCAGACCAACGGCTACCCGATGGGCATCCAGAACATCGTCAACGTCAACGCCCCCCTCTCCGGCTACGCCGCACCGGGGCAGTTCAACGACCCGGACATGATGGTGGTCGGCCGGGGCGGCATGAACGACACCGAGATGCGCAGCCACTTCGCCCTGTGGGCGATCATGGCCGCGCCCCTCATCGCCGGTAACGACGTCCGGAACATGGACAACGCGACCTCCACGATCATGAAGAACCAGAACCTGATCGCCATCAACCAGGACACCCTCGGCCTTCAGGCAGCCCAGATCAGCAACGACGGCACCCGCCGCATCCTCGCCAAGCGGCTGAGCAACGGCGACGTCGCGGTCGCCCTGTTCAACCAGGGCGGCAGCACCACCACCATCAGCACCACCGCCTCCGCGATCGGCCTGTCCGGCAACTCCTTCAACCTGCGCGACGCCTGGACGAACGCCGTCACCTCGACCACCGGCGCCATCTCGGCGAGCGTTCCCGCCCACGGCACCGTCGTGTTCCGGGTGAGCGGCGGCACGCCCAACCCCACGCCCTCCCCCACGCCCTCGTCCACGACCCGGATCCAGGGGGTGGGCTCGGGCCGGTGCCTCGACGTGACCGGCGTCTCCCAGACCAACGGGACCCAGGTGGGGATCTGGGACTGCAACGGCCAGACCAACCAGCAGTGGACCACCACGGCCGCCGGTGAGCTGCGGGTCTACGGCAACAAGTGCCTGGACGTCAACAACAACGGCACCGCCGACGGCACCACCGTCATCATCTGGGACTGCAACGGCCAGAACAACCAGAAGTGGCGCTTCAACGCCGACGGAACCATCACCGCCCTCGGCGCGAACAAGTGCCTGGACGTCGTCGGCAGCTCCACGGCCAACGGCGCCAAGACCCAGATCTGGACGTGCAACGGCGCCGCCAACCAACGGTGGAACCGCACCTGATCACAGCACGCACCGGCTCCTCGTCACCGTATGAGCCGCCACAACCCGCTCGCCGCCGCTGTGTGCCCAGCGGCGGCGAGCGTGCCCCCTACGGCCGCCGGGTGAGTACCGGTCCCGATGAGTCAGCCGGCCCGATCGTGGTCGGCCAGGACCTCGTCGACGACATGACGGTGCTCCGCGGCTTTCCGCTCGTCCCCGTCGATGTTCTGGGCCAGGGTGATCAGCGCCTTCCACAGTGCCCAGCCACGAGCACGCGCCCACATGGCGGCATCCTGAGCGACGATGTCGCGGAAGACCTCCCGGCTCTTTCCCGAGAACATCGTCCACGCGATCACCAGGTCGCAGGCGGGATCCCCGACGCCCGAGGTCCCGAAGTCGATGACCGCCCTCAGCTTCCCATCCCGAACCAGCAGGTTCCCGCTCGCGATGTCGCCGTGGAACCACAGCGGCGGCCCGGACCAGGTCGCCTCAAGCGCGGCGTCCCACACGGCCGCCGCCCGGACGGTGTCGACGCGGCCCTCCAGGGCGGCGAGGGTACGGCGTGTCTCCTCGTCGTAGTAGGCCGGTGGCGTACCCCGGTGGAAGCTGTGCGCGCCCGCCACCGGCCCGCCGGTCGCGTCGGCGCGTTGCAGGGCGAGGACGAACTCGGCGACCGAGGCCGCGAACTCGGACAGGTCGTCAACGCGTTCAGGGGTCGCGGTCTCGCCGTCCAGCCAGCCGCGGATCGACCAGTTGAACGGGTATCCCTCGCCGGGAACCCCCTTCGCGAGGGGAACGGGAATGTCGACCGGTAACGACGGGGCGAGCACCGGCAACCACCGGTCCTCCTTGTCGACCGCAGGGGCATAACCGGCTGCGGTGGGAAGGCGCGCCGTCATCTCGTCACCGAGACGGTAGGTGCGGTTGTCCCATCCGTCGACCTCGACCGGTGTCACGGGAAGGGAGCTCCACCGGGGGAACTGGGCGGCCACCAGCCGCCTCACCAACCCCGCGTCGATGCCGGCGCGTCCGTCGATGCTCCTGCTCTCCACCACCCCGAGAGTGTGTCGGCCCTCCCCTCCACCACGCAAAAGGTTTTCGGTGTCCACGCGTTCGTCGCAGCTCTCTGGCAGCCACGGCGTCACCGTGAGAAAATCCGCACGAACAAGCCGAACTCCACTTTTGTCCGGTGCCCCGAACGCTTAAAAAAGGACGAACTCTCGATGAGACGATGGGCTGCCCTCGGGGTCGCCGTACTGATCGCGTCCATGTCGGGCACCATGACTCCCGCCGCCGCGCAGGCGGCCGCTCCCGATCCGGCACGCGCGCTCAAGCAGCAGTTCAGAAACGAGCACGGCGTTCGGATCTCCGAGACCAACCGCTTCTTCTACGGCAAGAAGTCGACGGTCTCCGGGAACGGGATCCTGATCAGAGGCCGTCTCCAGTTGTCCCCGTCGGGTCCGGTGGCCGCGGATTTCACCTGGTGGGATCTCTCCCGGCCGAAGAAGGGGACCCCGTCCAAGAAATCGAACCCCTACCGGGTGATCCGCGTCGGCAAGAAGACCTACGACGACGCCACCCGATACCCCGGCCCCGTCCCGGACGGCAAGAAGTGGGTCCGGTTCCCGGACGAGCACCGGGGACGGATGAACCGGGACATGGCCAAGGGCGCCAGCCTGCAGCCGATCGACATCTACGACCCGTCCATGATGAGGGCCGTACTGAAGCGCTCGGCGAGCAAGGCCGTCTCCGGCGGTTTCCTCTACCGAGGCACCGTGAGCTACCAGGAACTGCGCAGGATCTCCAAGAGTCCCCCCATCGCCTGGACCTCAGGCAAGCGCATCGGCGAGAAGAGCAAGGGAAAGGTCTCCTGGCGACTCTGGACCGACCGTGACGGCCTGCCCAAGCGCCTGGTCACCGCCGACAGCGCGGGAGCGGGGAAAGAGCCGCTGGTCAAGCGGAGCGACACGCGCTACACCGACTGGGGATGCCGTCTCGTCATCACCGCCCCGCCCGCCGACGAGGTCATCTCCGAGAAGGACCTGCGGGAGTACGCCCGCAAACAGAACGCGTCCGCTCCGACGGACTCAGGGAACACCTGACGCACTCCGCCGATCACATCGCGCGACTGCCCGTCCCCCTGCTCTGAGGCTCCCCCGGCGGTCCGGACGGCCTCGGTGCACATCGGGCGGCACGATGGATGTCAGGCGGCCAGAGCCAGCGTCGGGGGCAGGTAGGTGATGTCGCCGGCGGCGATGTAGAGGCGCCAGTTCAGCGAGGCGGGACGGCTGACCACGTTCACACGCAGCCCCGCCCGCGCCAGCCAGACGGCCAGGTCGGCGAAGTAGCCGTCTCCCGAACCGATGACGACCCGCTCGAACCGCAGGTCGATCCTGCCGCTCACCGCCGCCTCCGCGAGAGCGCTGTCGGCTCCGTCGGTCCCCGGGCGGATCAGCAACTGCGCCCCACGGATCACGATCCCCGCACTCACCATGGAGCGGGGGTTCATCGCGACGATGAACTGGTCCATGGAGCCGATCGGGACGCGCTCCCGATACTCGTTCATCGTCTGCCTCACCTCGGCCGTCGTCGGCGCGGAGGACGCCGTCAGGTTCTCGATGTCCAGAAGGTGGATCGACCGTCCGTCACGCAGAGATCTCATAGCCCGCCCCACTCACTTCTCGCTGTGGCAAGTAAGTCGAGAATAAATTTTGTGAACTTAGTATGCAAGTTTTTTGCCAGCAAGACGTTCACAGCGAAGTCGCCCGGAGGACACGGACATCACCCGCTCCGCCCTTGCACCTGGTTGAGCCACGAAAACACCCCGCCCTTCTGGAAGAGGACGGGGTGATGTGAGCTTCCAGAGTCAGGCGATGGTGGCCTTCCATCGACCGCGCCGCAGGTGGATCGTCCCCTCGGGACCGATACGGACGTTCGCGCCGTACAGCGGCAGCGATCCCTCCCACAGCCAGTGGTCGCGGGCCTCGTCGAGCACGTCCCACAAGCGTCGCGGTCCGCCCTGGTGCACGGTCGGGAGTTCGCGGCCGGTCTGCTCGGCGCGTGCCCAGGATCCGTCCCCGTGCACCATGAGCGCGATCCGGGTGTCGCCGTTCTCGCGGTAGTCGTGTTCGATGCCGGGAGCCATGATCTCCAACATGGAGCGCAGCTCCCAGGCGTTCTCCTCGATGTCGATCACGGGATGTCGGCCGGTCGAGACATCCTCGCCGTCCGCCGTACTCGCGGTCTCCGTCAGGCCGGCCGGGCCAGGCGAGTAGTCGGCGCCGGTCCTGGTCTTCATGAACATCGCCCAGTCCCGCTCCACCTGCCCCACGGCACCACCGTCGTCGGTCCTGGTGGCCGACACGATGAGGGAGGTGCCGGCGATGGTCGTCGTCAGACGACCTCCCGGGTTGAGCGCGCTCAGCCAGGAGGCGGGGACGGGCCGTAGCGACACCATCGCCACGATCCAGTCGAACGTTCCAAGGATCTCACCGGCATCGATTTCTTCTGCTGGCTAACCTATCTCGTTGCGCTGAGCGCAGGTCTCGGTGGTGACCTGCACCAAGGCGTGCAGGTGCTGCGGGCTGCTGGTGGCAGGGATGGGGGCAACATGCTCGCCAAGAGCCAGTAGCCACCCCAGCGACTTGTCGATGCCAGCAGTGGTTACGAGGCGGCCAGCGTTCAACGGCCGATAAGGAATGTAGGGGATGCCGTTTTCAGCGCAGTAAGCCAAGGCCGGATCTCCGGGTTCGTGAAGGTTGAGACAGTTCTGCACGGCGGCGATGGCCGCTACCTGGGAGGCGCGGTGGATCTGTTCAGGCGTCACCTTGGACAGACCGATCGCGGCGATCTTCCCTTCGCTCTGGAGAGCAGCGAGTTCCCCGATTTGGTCGTCCAGCGGGATCGCGGGGTCGATCCGGTGCAGGTAGCACAAGTCGATGCGGTCGACGGCCAAGCGCCGCAGGCTGGCTTCGACAGCGGCGCGTAGGTAGTCCGGTCGACCGAGCGGTTTCCAGATATTCGGAGCAGGACGGATCATCCCAACCTTGGTGGCCAGCAGGGTCTCGTCCGGGTAGGGGTGCAGGGTGCGGCGTATGAGATCTTCGACGGTGTGCGGGCCGTAGGCGTCGGCGGTGTCAAAGTGGGTGATGCCTAGTTCGCTCGCGGTGCGCAGCACCGTGCGGGCGACGACAACGTCGGTAGGCAATCCCCAGGTGCCGGGGCCTGTCAGGCGCATGGTTCCCAGGCCCAGGCGGGAGACGCGCTTGCCGGCGATGGTGATGACGCCGCCGGGCGGGAGGGTGGTCACGGCGTCTCCAGCGTGTCGAGGATGGCAGCCACGGTGGTCCGCACCGCGACGGCGTGCTCGGGGCGAGGAACGGGCAGATAGTCGGGCCGCTGCTCTATGAGGATTTTGTGTAGGTGCCGGTCGACACGAGCCCGGAATGCCGTGTCGGAGTAGTCGGGATCCTTACCAGCGGGAGTGTCGAACGGGGCGGCGGGGTCGAGGACAGTCGCCAGAATCAGTGCCTGGCGACTGGTGTGCAGCTCTGTCAGGGCGGTCAGGCGATCGAGATCGGCAGGGGCAGGCAACTGGCCGCGATGCTCGACGGCGGCCAGGTAGTAGGCCAAGGCGGTGTGCGCGGTGCCGTCAGCGATGACGACGTCCGAGGTCAGTTCCGCTTCCAGGACGGCGGCAGTTCCGAACGCGATAATCCATTCGGTGGAGGTAAGGGTATGCCGGGTCATCTTGGGGAACCCGAGATCGGCGGCTCGTTTGGCCAGGCCCCCAACTCGAGTCACGGTCAGGCCGACCGCACGCAGCTCCATCTCGACGCGACGGGCCAGGTGGGTGGTATCGGTGCCGTGGGTTCCGGCGATACCGAGGTGGATAGAAGAGGTCACCATAGGGTTTGTTCCTCGTGGTCAGGGGCGGCGGCACCAGGCATGCCCGCGGGGACGCCTGCCGCAGCGAGAGCCTGCCAGGTGGGATAGTGGCCAGCTAGATCAAGCAGGAGTAGCGCAGTGGTGTAAGCGTCGAAATCGGCCCGGTGCCGACTGCCGGAGAGTCCGTCCAACGGGATGGCGGTATAGGTCAGGAGCGCATCGAGGCCATAGCCAGGCGCGTCCGGGTAGATGGCGCGGGCCAGGCGAAGGGTGTCGATGACCCCGGCGGGCTCCCAATCAGGCAGGTGGCGGCTCAGTGCCGCATAGTCCACGTGCGCGTTGTGTGCGGCGATCCAGGCCCCCTGCAGGGATGTCTGGAACGCCGGGGCGACCTGCTCCCAGCGGGGAGCCTCGGCCACGTCATGGTTGGTGATGCGATGCACGCGAGTGGCGAAGGACGTGATCGGCCGCGGCGGCCGTACCAGCGTGCACAGCGTCGGCACCGGTCGGCCGTCTGCGATATGGACAGCGGCGACCTCCACCAGATCCGGCGGGGTGGCGCCGTTGCCCTCCACATCGACGACGAACAGCTCAGGCCAGGTACCGAAGTCCATGGTCTCTCCTAGGTGGCCGGCCAGCCGATGTCCGCCCGGCCGTGCCTGCGGTAGTGGTGTGGCTTGGTGCGGTCGTGAACCTGGTAGCCGTGAGTGTGCTGAAGAAAGTAACGCGGCGGCTCGTCCAGACCTTCGACCATGATGGCGCGGTTGGTGACCTCCACGCTGCCGACCGCGCCGAGTTCGCGCGCCTGGGCAGTGACGACAGCCTCATCGGGACGTTTCCAGGCACTGCGGCACAGGTTGAGCTGGTTGACGGGGCAGATGTCGCACAGCTCACGGATGCCGTAGTGGCCGTTGTAGTCGGCCTCACCGTGGGCATAGGCGACACCGCAGCTCGTCTTGCGGAACAGCGGCCCCCACGGCGCGTCACGGTCGGCGGGTCGGTGGAACGCCTTGAGGATCCGGTGCTCGGACTCCTCCGGCATGATCTTGCGACGGGCGGTGCCGGAGTATGGCTCTGGCAGGCCGTGAGCGCGATAGTAAGCGGCGATCTCTTTGCGGAAAAACAGGCCGGTGAACACCGTGGCGTGCGCATGCTGCGACAGCTCCACCGCCCGTTTCAGGTGTTCGTCGGAGTCGTTGAGGCCCGGCACGATAGGCCGCCAGTACAGGATCGTGCGGTAGCGGTCGGCGCGGGCGTACAAGACGCGCAGGCTGGCCGCGGCGATGGCCGAGTCCACCGGTTCGATGCCGGGATGGTCGATGCCGGAGTGCGTCACCAGTACCGTGAGCTTGATGTTGCGGAAGCTGTTGAGGATCGTGCAGTCGTCGGGATCGACGCGCCAGCGGGTGATGACCAGCACGTGGTTGGTCAGGCCGCACTCGTCCAGCAGTCGCAGAACGGTGAAGGTGTGGGGTTTGACCACGGGCAGCATGGGGTCGGTGGCCCGGTTGAACACCTGGATCGGTGTCAGGTGCGGCTGGAAGTAGTGGTGGCCAGTCAATAGTTCGACGGCGGCCTCGTCGCTCATCAGCGCGCGCGGGGTCTTCATCTCGAAGTTGTCGAACAGGTGCCGCACGCAGTAGCCGCACTCCAGCGGGCAGCCGACGATGTGATTAAGCGACAGCCCGGACTTGCGATACTCGATGACGTCGGCGAGCTGCGGCTTGAGGGCGGCGATCTGCTCGGATGTCAGGATCGGCAGGGGGCGGCGCCGAGCGTGAGGAATGTCGGTCATGCGGTGCTCCTGTCTTCGGTGATGGTGAGCAGGTGCCGCTGGTCGAGGCCGTACCAGATACCGAAGTCGCGTTCGACGACGCCGGTGTGATCGGACGTGTGAATCAGGTTGTTGATGAGCCGTCCATCGGCGCGAGCCGTGGTCAGGTTGTCGGTGCCGAAGTGGCCGCGGATCGTGTCGAGTCCGGCGGTAGCGGGGTCAGTGGCGCCGAGTAGAGCACGCACCCGAGCGGCGGCGTCCGGCCCATGACCGAGGGCGACCATCGCTGGGTTGCCGACGTAGATGCGACGCAGCTCGGCGGGCACGTCCAGGCCGAACTCGCGAGAGATCTCCGGGGCGAGCATGTCGTCATAGTGCGCGAAGATCTGCTGCTCGGTCGGATGGATCACCCTGCGGGCGGTGACGTGGACCTCGCGGGCGACCCAGGCCAGCACGTCGTCGGTCAGGCCGCGGACCAGGCAGTCGGGTTTGAGGAGGATCACGGTCCAGGCGGACCAGTCGGAGAAAATCGCCATCGATCAGTCCTTCGTAAGGTGAGTGGGCCAGCGGCAGGCCACCAGCCACCGGTAGTAGCGGTCCAGCGCGGCCAGCACGTCGTCATCGACCGGCACGTCCGGCTGGTGGATGATCTGCCGGTAGACCTCCAGCAACAGCACGACCTGCTGCCAGTACGGTTCCAACGGCAGATCGGTGATCGCGTCGGCGCTCAGGCGACGCCGGTTGGCACGCAGCGCCTCCTCCCAGTCCAAGACCTTCTGGATGGTGTGCCAGGTGGTGGTGGCCGGCATGGCGGGAGCCATCACCGGCGGCCGGGTGCGCTCAGCGAGAATCGCCTGTACGCGCGGCAAATCGGGTTCGTTGACGTGCATGGAGGACACCTGATGGGTGTAGGTGCCCAGTGGCACGCCGAGCTGTAGCGCGGTGAACTCGGCGATGAAAGTGAAGGAGAACGCGTCGCAGAGCAGGCCGAGCAGGGCGTCGTTGCCGCGCATGAACACCACGGTGTGCAGACGGCCCTCACGAATTAGGAACTGCACAGCGAGGGTGCAGGCGACATCGGGGTTGCTCAAGTCCGCGAACTCGAATGGTCGCATGACTGTCATGGCTGCGCGTTTACTGTCGGGGTCAGCGGTCAAAAGTTTGACCGCATGATCGAACTGACTTCTGCCCCTCGGGGCGAACAGCCGGGGCCCGTAGGCGGTGCCGCCCAGCCGCGCACCGTCTACGGCCAGGCTGCGCAGCCGTGGCGCGTAGTAGCCGATCATGTCGAGGTCGTCCCGTCCGGCCAGGTACCACAACGCCTCAGCGAGATTGAAAATGATGTTGGTGCGACGCGTGGCCAGGGCCGGGGTGCGGCGGCGTGGGTCGGTGAGAGTGAACGAGACGTTCAGCACCTCGCGCGAGCGGTTGCCTCGGGAGGAGATTGTGTACTGGGGGGTGGTGACCACCAGATCCAGCACCGCACGGTAGGCGTCATGGAACGCCGCGAACACCGCAGGCCGCAGCATCAACAGTTCCCCTCATCGGCCGAGTGCCGTGCCTCGGCCAGGTCCGTAATGATCCGGTCCAGGGCGGCCACCTGGTGCGAGACCCGCATCGGCTTCAGGTACCGCAGGCATGCGTCGATCAGCTCGGCGTGTTCGGACGTGCCTGCGATGCTGCGTAACCACTCGATGCGTTCGACGACCTCATGTCGATCGGCGACGTGCAGCGCCGAAGGCATGACTTGGTCGGCGCAGGCGATCGTCGTGGGGGTGAGCGGCAGGCAGCCTTCGGTCGCCGCCTCGCCCGCGCGCTGGGTGATGGCACCGACGGTGGCGTACCGGTCGGGAAGCAGAAGCACGGTGCTGAGCGCCGTACGGTAGACGCCGGGCACATTACCGAAGGGGCAACGGCCGGTGAAGTTCACCCTCGGCCATGACTCGGTACGCGGCCACTTCCCGGCGACCCGGTGCGGGAAGCGTGCGGCGGCGGGGGCGAAGAACTCCCCAAACGCCTCGTCGCGGTCGTACTGGTTGCCGACGTAGGCCAGGGCGAGTGGCCGAGGCAGGGCAGCCAGCCGCTCTGGGTCGGCTTCATCGATCAGTTCGTCAGGGACCATGTTGAACAGCACTGCCGCGCCTGCGGCGGGTCGGCGAGCGGTGTCGCAGACGACCACGTTCGGCATGCGCCGGAGGAGGTCGTCGGGGGCCATCTGCCGGTCGGTGTCCCACAGCACCGTCGCGGTGGTCCGGTTGTGGGTGTAGTGATACAGCAGCGCCTGCTGACGGTGCAGGTCACAGGTATGGCCTGGTGTGCCGCAAGGGGTGGTATTACGACCTGCCAGCGGCCAACGGTACTCGCACAGCAGCAGGTCGATGTCCGGGAAACCTGTGTCCCACCGGTAGGGCAGCACCTGCCCCGCTTCGTGCAGATCCCGGTTGGATTGCAGGAGCACGAGCTCGTAGCCCCGGCTGATCAGCTCGTCGATGATCGGGCGGCGCCAGAACCGGCCGCCGTCCGGGGTGTCGAGGATGCCGGAGCCGAGAAAACCCCAAAAACTGAATCCGATCTTCATGCCTTCCCCTTTTACTTCCGCTGTCACGTGAGCAACCGCGGGCGGGAGGAGACGCCCCGGCGGGAGGACCTGCGAATCATCCGGGGTGCTCCGGCGGCCGGAGAGCGATACCCCTCGTGCCCACGAGGGGTATCTGACCGCTTGGTGCGTCTTGCGGGCTCCCGAGGCCCGGAAGGGGACCGTGGCGGCGCGCTTCAGGCTCCGTCACGGATCCATGGTGTCGACCCAGCCGACACGTCGGACATACCGAGCAGGGGCATGGTTTCCTCCTTCCGGGGCGACGTGTGAGTGCGTCGGGGGTACCTGACCGCTTCTTCCGCGTACGGCCCGGGGTGCGACATCGCGCCCCCGACGGGGTGGGTCGTGGCAGCACGCTGAGGTCCGGCTCCACGTGTCGCCGCGCGATCAGGGGGTCGAGGCGGCGTAGAGGCGTTCGGTGATCCGGCGTGCGACGTCGGCCAGATCCAAAGGCCGAGGCGTTCGCGGCCCGGAGCCCCCGGGCCGGATAAGCGCCTCCAGGCGTTCCCGCTCCTGCCGCAACCACGGTTGTCGGTCGAACAGCTCCACCAGCAGGTCGGCTGCACCTGCGGGGTCGGCCGAGGGATACAGGACCATACGACCGGTGTTGAACCAGCGGAACATTTTTGGAACGCTCCAAACAAGCAGGCCGGGAGCGAGACTCAGCACATAATGGCCACCGGCCGTTCTCATGACGTCGGAGTCCCGGGTAGGAGTACCGCGTCCCGCCAAGGCACGGCACAGCTGCTCCATGGCGAGCTTCGGGAGCTTTCGGCGCAGCTTCCCGCACAGCTCGGCGACGCTCCCGGCGCTGAAGACTTCCGCGTTGACGGTGGTTTGCCACCGCCCGTCCACTCGGACGAAATCTACGCCGGGGAACTCGCGGCGTGCGGGGTCGAGCACACAAACCATGACGGCATCGCGCTGCTCGGGACGTGAGGTCATTGTCGCTCCGGATGTCCGGCTGACTGATTGACCACACCGTAAACAGCCGTCACCGTCCGCAACCGAACAGATGCGAACGAACTCAGAGTTCGCCTACACGAGGATCTTGTGGCGCTCGGCGAGGTGGCGAGCCTCGGGCGCCCAGGAGGGCTTCGCACGTCGCGCCAGAGAGGAGACCATCTCCCGCAGCAACCGCTTCTGGTCCAACTCCTCGGGGCACTCCCGCTCGATCCGCAGAAGGTGAACGAGACTGGCCGCGTCGTCACCAAGGTCCTCGCAGGCTCGCGCGACCTCTGACAGATGCGTGGTTCGGCGCTCCGTCGAGATGGTCTGGGTGAGGTCGATCTCCTCAGCGAGCCGCACGATCGCCGCAGGCTGCCGCGTCTCGTACTCGATACTGACCATGTGGATCGCCACGTTCGTCCGTCCGAAGAACAGGCCCATCATGGGCCGCCGCTCGTCAACGCGCTGGGCGAGGTCGTAGGCCGGTCCCCGAAGAAGCTCCCGCGCACAGTCGTCATCGCCGACGCGGGTCAGCGCGATCGCCGCCATCAGGTGCAGGCCGCCGAACACGCTGATGTGGCGGTCGTCGCCTTCAGCGACCGAGGATTCGAGCTGCTCCATGCCGTGGCGAGCGACGTCGTAGGCGATGTCATGCATGTCGTCGGAGAGAAGGCTCTGCCCGAGATTCCATTGGGCATGGGCCATCATCAACGGGTCTTCGCTCTCCTCGGCGTAGCGCATCGCCCGGTCTGCGGCCAGGTGCGCCAGGTCCACGCGGCCCAGGTGCTTGAGCACGCCGCGCGCGAGGATGTAGGCGTCCGCCGCAGCCCGGCACGCGGCCAGACGATCCTCACCGCTCGGGGTGTTGAGCAGCAACTGCTCGGCGTCGCCGAGAATGCCGGGCAGGCTCCGCATCAGGATCGAATACTTGTTGGGCGCGGTGAACCACGCCTCGCGGACCGCGGTGACCCGCTCGACGACCTGTTCGGCATCCGGTGGTTCGAGATCACCGGCCAGTGTCCGATAGGTGAACATGGCACGTTCGATGTCGGCGACCTGCGGACGGCCGGGCTCGTGGGAGTCGCGAGGACTCTCGCCGAGGAGCACGGCGGTGCGTACGCCAAGAGCGAGGGCGATCTGCCGCAGCAGCGGTATCGAGGGGATTCGCTTGCCTTGCTCGATCAGTTCGATGTGCCGGGTTGTGCAGCCCGCCCGCGTTGCCAGCGCCGTGGTGCTCATGCCCTTGGTTTCACGCTGGCGTCTGATCATGTGCCCCGTGACGACGTCGCTCATAAGACCCTGCCTTTTCTGAGGGCTCGACCTCCTCAGGCTAGATCTGCGAGGCTCTCTCATGCCCGAGGTTCTTGGCTACATCCCCCTGGCGCAACAGAAATCTGGGTAATGGGCTACGAGGTCGGCCTGGCTGTTAAGACTGAGAAAGCTGACATTGACGGCGTGCGCAGGGGTTACGCAGCGTGGCTGTCAGTGCCGCGCAGGATGTACAGGTCGTCACCGAAGACGGCGGAGATCTGGAGATGGCCGCCGAGGGCCTGGACGTAACAGGCGATGGCCTCGACGGCGGAAACCTCGCCACGTTCGATCTGGGAGACACGGCTCTTGGTGACGCCCATCCTCTCGGCCACCTCAAGCTGGGTCAGGTCCAATGCGGTACGGCGTTCGGCGAGGCGGTGGCCGTCGATGTATGCCTGGTTGCGCTTGCGGGCTTCGGCGACCACCTGCTCGCCCCCGGCGTCGGCGACAATGCCGGGGCGTACGTCGCTTCACTTGGGAAAGTTCGTCATCGCCGGCCCTCCTCTTCTTCCCGTTCCTTCACATACCGCGCGTACAGCTCTTCGGCTTGCGGGATCACCCGCCGGTACCAGCCGGACCAATCTCCCGATTTGTCCCCGCCGACCAGCAGGATCGCCGACCGCCAGGGGTCGAACACGAAGGTGACTCGGATCTCCGAGCGTCCCGCCGATCCAGGCCGCAACTCCTTGAGGTTGTGGACTTGCGAGCCCTCCAGCCGGTCAACCAGTGCCCTCCCCAGCCCGGGACCTCCCTCGGCCAGTCGGTCGATAGCGTCGACCACTTGAGCTTTGGACCTCTCATCCAAGGCGTTGACCCAGGCCAGAAACTCGTTGGTGACGCGAATCTCCCACTCCTCCACGCCGCGCGTGTAGCAAATCCACTACCGCACGGGGATGGGGCAGGCAACGCGACGCACAGACGAGGTCCTGCGCTTGCCGCACGGCTAGGCACGCCCGAGGCACCTCAGCCGTGCGGCACTCGTGAGTGGGTCAGATCTCTTCGCTGCGGATGCCGGCCAGGAAGTTGTTCCAGGCCGCTGGGGAGAAGGTCAGCATCGGGCCGGATGGGTTCTTGCTGTCGCGTACGGCGATGAGGCCGGGCAGGTTGGTGGCTACCTCAACGCAGTTGTCTCCACCGCCACTGAGGCTGGACTTCCGGAACTCGGCAGCAGACAGATCAGGGGAGATCATGGTCGCTCCTCACCGCAGCGATGACCGCTGCGGACTCCTTGGGGGACAGGCAAACGCGGGCAAGTCGTTCAAACGACAGTTTGAGATTTCGCACTTGGTCCGGGGCCTCCACATAGATTTCCCCTCCCAGACATCCGACGTAGCCCGCTTCCAGATCTTCATCATCGAATGACAGTAGAGAAAAAGCACCTTCAAGGCCCGGATGTGCCCCGACATGAAGCGGTAGGACCTGAATCACGATAGTAGGTCGGTCTACGAGCTGAAGAATGTCGTCGAGTTGGCGAGCCATGACACCAGGCGACCCAACGGGACGGCGCAAAGCGGAGACGTCGATAAGAGCGTGCAGCCTCGGCGCACGTGCGCCAAGCAGGTTGATCTTCCGGGCCATTCGGGCGTCTACTCGCCGGTCCAACTCAATGCTGGCGAGTTCTGGGTGCACAGCGTGGATGATCTCGCGAGCGTACTCCTCGCTCTGGAGAATGCCTGGCACCAAGAGCGGCTCCCAGGTGTGGATGGTCGTCGCCTCGGCCTCCAGGCCGACGTAGGCGCCGGCGAACACATCGCTGTAGGCGGTCCACCAGCCACGTCGACCGGCATTCTGACCGAGTTGGATCAACCCAGCCTTCGTCGGCGGGTCCACATCGTATAGATCACAAAGGTCAGCCACGTCCGTGTCGCTGGGCATGGTCCGGGCGTTCTCGATGCGGCTTAGCTTGGCCGTGGACCAACCGAGCGGCGTGGCCACCTCTTCCAGAGTGAGGTTCGCCTTCTCGCGCAGTCTTCGCAGCTCACGGCCGAGGCGGCGGTGTCGAACGGTGGGACTCGCAGAAGCCATGCCGACAAGCATGCCTGATCACAGCCGTCGTACGCCGAGCAAATTTATACAAGGCACTTGTGATCATGTAAGTTGCACGCAACACTGCAAGGAGTCACTTAACTACTAAGAGTGACAGGCGGGGTGAGGGTGTCCATGCGACACCACTGCCATCGCCGGCTGTCTACGGCTTGGTCCGTTAACTCAGGGTGAGGATTCCATGACATTCGCGGACCGCTCCGTGCAACTCCTCGACAGGCAGGTGGTCAGCGGCTGCGGCTGTTTCGCCGAGGTGCCGCCGATGCCGATGGGGTGCGCCCTCTGCGGGCACGCCCCCTACGCGCACGGCTGTCCCGACCGGCCCGCCGATCACGAGTACGCGCAGCCCTCCGGTGCTTTGCTGGACATCCGGCTGCGGGTCCGTCGTACCGGAGACCGTTCCCTGCCCTGCTTTGAGCCGTCCGTCCCCACGACCTCGCCGATACCCGCTCAGCGGCCCGCCGAGCAGATCCCCGGCCGGGCGGTCGCACCGGTACCCGTTCAGCGTCGTCCCGAGCAGGCCCCACCCATCGTGCCTGCCGTACCGGCGTCGTCGCCTCGGAGGATGCCCTGCCGTCTGCGTCCGGCGTCGAGGTCCGCTCTCACCAGGTCGTCGCGGCTCGGCCGTGGACGTCACCGTAGGACTCATTTCAACCGAACAACCACCTGCGCACTGAACCGCTCGGCGGTCACCCCGTCCTCGTACCGGCCACCCGGCCGCTACGGCGAACCCCTCCAGATCCTTCCCCGCTTCATAAAACAGGCCCGCCCCACGCTGGCAGCATCCGGACGGGCCCTTGATCAGATGGAGGTCCGATCAGTGAGCGATGGTAGTTCCGCCTACCCCGAGTCCACCAGTCCCGAGACGACGATCCCCGGCTGGCGGTTGATCCTCAGCGACGCCGGGCGGTTGTGGGCCAGCCGGAAGGAGCCCTTCTCCGAGGTCGCGGCCCATGCCGGAGCCGAGCGGACCGTCGACGGCGACAGCCTGGAGGCGTTGCGCGCCGAGACCGACCGCCAGGAGACCTTCGCCCGCGAGGCGGAGGAGCAGGCGGCACGGGAAAAGGAAGCGCAGAAGGCTCCCGCCCCGAAGACCCAAGAGCCGGGGACACTGGAGCAGCCGCAAGCGCAGGCCGGGCAGGTGGTCGCATGATCCGCCGTACTCTGGCCCGTGCCCGGGGCCGTCACCGCGACGGGGTGGTCATCGCCTTCGTACCGCGCTACACCTGGGACCACGAGGCCCGAGCCGAGGCCGCGATGCTGGAGATCACCCGGCCCGGCTGGTCCGTCCTGTACGGCACCGGCAGCCGTCTCTTCCACGCCATCGCCACCTGGCCCACCCCCGAGCCGGTGCTCATCTGCGACCGGACCATCGACGGGCTGAAGACCCAGATGCGCGAGGCCGAGACGACCGCGCTCGTCCAACGCCGGCAACTCCCCACCACCGGCCGATCCTGAGCAGGCACGGCGGTCCCGCCCCTTCCCCGGTCAAAGACCGCCGTGCCACCCAAGACGTACCGCGCAAGTGCGACGCGGTGCGCGACGCAGGCAGGTCCGCCCACCCGGCCCCGCCCGCGTCCCCCAGACAGGAGCCCCCATGACCGCTCCACCCCACGATCCGCTCACCGCCCTACGCCAGACCTTCCCCGGCTGGTACATCGACCACGATCCCGTCCTCGGCCGCTGGATCGCCCTGCGCCACCATCCCCTCACCGTCCAGGAACACAAGGCCGGAGCCAAATACTTTCTCCAACGCGCCTGCCCCGATCGCCTCAGCACCGCCCTGACCGACCAAACCGAACTCACCCGCCGCCCCCGTACCGCCCCCTGAACCGGTAGATGGCACGTTCGATGTCGGCGACCTGCGGACGGCCAGGCTCGTGAGAGTCACGGGGACTCTCGCCGAGGAGCACGACGGTGCGTACGCCAAGGACGAAGGCGATCTCCCGCCGCCCACTCTCCGCTCGAAGGTGCCTCCGCCTCGAAATGACCCTTGGACGGCAGCGGACTACGCAAACGAACCGGCGTTCTGATCTTCCATCTTTACCCCGCCTCCAGCTCTATTGACAGCAGAGGTAGGCGCACGTCATCAAGGGCCGGACACAAGGTTTTGCTGGATGGATGGTGTTATCGATAATTACCCCGGCCCACTCATACGCCACGATCTTGGACCAAGCCCTGACGTCAAGGGCTTGCGGCGGCACGTTCTTCCGGTGTCACGTCAACTGCGTACGCCCCTATTGCGAAGGCAACTGGACGCGATGGAGCCTGCCTTCTAGGTACAGTTTGTCCAGGAATCACTAGGCCCCAGGGGAATGTACGTATGGGCGAAGCATGACTGACTTCGGGACTTGGTGCACCCTCAAGACATTCGTGCCCGTTGGCGACCACCTTGCCGGCATCATCGAGTCTAACGACGATGCTGCGGGCGTTGCAGCCCTCGCCGCGACTCTGCCGGACGCGTACGCCGCATCCGAGTCGCTCGCGAAGATCGCGGAGCGACACGGCAAGCATGCGGTGGCTAAGTTTCTCCGCAACAAGCTTCCCACCAAGGCAAGCGCCCGATCCGGGGACATGGGCGAGATCCTCGCGACGGCCTACCTTCACGAAGAGCGCGGGTATGTGGTTGGACCAAGCCGCCTCATTCAGCGTGACCATCAAGAGTGGGCGATGAGGGGGGATGACGTACTTGGGGCAAGGCTCGACGCCGACGGCAAGCCCCACATCGCCAAGGCCGAGGCGAAAAGCCGCCTCACGCTGAGCAAGCCGACCGTCGTGGAGGCTCGCGAAGGTCTGGCACGCAACGATGAGTTGCCTTCTCCGCACTCACTCACCCAGTTCGCCGAGCGGCTCCTGTCCACGGCCGACAGTGACGTCGGCGAGGCCGTGCTCGATATGCAGCTCTTGGAAGGCGTCCGTCCCGACCGCGTCAGTCATTTGATGTTCCTCTTCACGAGCAGCGACCCGAGTAAGCATGTGACAGCAGATCTCCAGGCGTACTCGGGCGCCGTACCACAGCTGACGATCACACTTCGGGTCCAAGGCCACCAAGAGTTCATTGAGAACGCTTACGAAAAGGTGATCGCCGATGGCTCGTGAGGCGCGAGATCTAGCAGAAAGTCTTGCTGCAGCCACCGACGCCGGTTTCCGCGGGCGCCTACTAGCCCGTGGACAGGCCCAATCTATGATTCGGCGCGAGGGCGTGCTGCCGCAGGACGCACCCGCATTCAGTCCCTTTCTGGACGCGGACCTGCTCAACTACGGGTACGCATTGCTAGCCACGAGTCTTGAGCTGTTGGAGTCCGCGGAAGAGGACACGACCGAGCAGATCGTGATTGCACAGCAGGGATTTATCCAGAGTTCCTACGCACTTGAGGCTGCCACCCGGAACGCGACGCCCGATGCAGACTTGGTCTTCCATGGACTTGTCGCCGGTGCGGCCAGCCATCTCGGTGGCTACGCCGCGCGGGCGTTCTCGCTGATCCAAGCGAGCCTGCTGTCGGGGCGGTTAGCGCCGATGGAGCAGACACTGGCGGACCTCATATTGCGCGACTTGAGTTCGGTCGAGCGGCGGGCCCAGTCGCTGCGTTCCTCCTCCCAACTCTCCGATGACACTCTGTTGATGAACTTCACCGCGGCAGAGAGCATCGAGGAAGACAGCCCACCCGGCCAGGTCGGCCCCGTCGTCCTTCTCCTCAGTGAAAACTATCTCTCAGCAGTCTCGGCTGCCTTGTTCGCGATCGAGATTGGAAGCCGGGACCTGCTCGAATCGGCTCTTGACGAGTTGCGGCTTGGCGAACGAGCGTCCTCGGACGTGAGCGCCCCCGGGCCGTGGTGGGTTTACCGGCTCACGCGACATCTGCTCGGCGGCCTGTTCGACACGAGCCTTGAGACGAACATCCCGAACGAACCACCGCCAGGAGTTGCTGACAACGTCGAACGGTGGCCTTACCTCAGGGGCACCTTCGTTGAGTCGCTCCTGGCGCGGGAACGCTCTGAGATAGACCTGTGGCCCTCCCAACTCCACGTCGTCGACAGAATTTTCCGGGACGGCCGGGATCTCGTCGTCGCGCTGCCGACCAGCGCTGGCAAAACTCGTATCGCCGAACTGTCGATCTTGGCGTGTCTTGCTCAGGGGCGCCGCACGGTGTACGTCACCCCGCTGCGAGCCTTGTCCGCCCAGACCGAGCAAGCCCTGGCACGGACCTTTTCGCCCTTGGGCATCCGCGTCTCGTCCCTCTACGGCAGCATGGGGACGAGCGACGTCGACGAAGACAACCTGCGTTCCAGCGCAATTGTCGTGGCAACCCCGGAGAAGCTGGATTTCGCCCTCCGATCCGATCCCTCTGTACTCGATGACGTCGGCCTCGTTGTCCTAGATGAGGGCCACATGATCGGAGCCTCCGAGCGTGAGGTCCGCTACGAAGCCCAGATCCAGCGACTCCTGCGTCGTCCAGACGCTTCAACGCGCCGCGTCCTGTGTCTCTCGGCCGTTTTTCCGTCCGGAAGCGAACTCAACGACTTCGTCGCATGGATCACCGATGATGACCCAGACGGCCTGCACCGCGAGGAGTGGCGCCCGACGCAGCAGCGATTCGGCCTTGTCGAGTGGCGTAGAGACCATGCTCGGCTGACCATCACTCTTGGGCCCGACCAACCGTTCATCCCGCGTTACTTCGAGGCGAAGAAGCCAAGCGGCCGGCGCAGGAAGATGTTCCCGGCGGATCAACGTGAACACGTCATCGCCACCGCGTGGCGGCTGGTCGAAGAAGGCCAAACCGTCCTTGTCTTCTGTCCCCAGCGGAATTCCGTAGAGCCGTACGCCCGCGCGATCATCGATCTCTACAGCAGAAGCCTTGTTTCCTCCGTCCTGCCCGAGGATGTGGACCTGAATAACGCTCTTGCCGTCGGCGCCGAGTGGTTCGGTGCTGACCATCCGATATTGAGGTGTCTTCGGCTGGGCGTGGCCATCCACCATGGGGCGCTCCCTGGTCCCTTCCGGCGCGAGATCGAGCGACTCTTGCAGCAGGGCAGCTTGAAGGTAACTATCGCCTCACCCACTCTGGCCCAAGGACTGAACCTGTCTGCGTCGGCGGTACTCTTCCACGGCCTTCGCCGCGGCAGGGACCTGCTCAAGGGTTCCGAGTTCGCGAATGTGATCGGGCGTGCGGGACGCGCGTTCGTTGACACCGAAGGGCTTGTTCTCTATCCGAGCTTCAAGCTGACTCAAGGGCATCGGCGGGAGTGGATCGCACTCACGCAGGAAGGCGGCGCCAAGGCCCTGCGATCGGGACTCATCGAAATCGGCATCGAACTCCTGAAAAGGATGCTCGCATCGCGGAGGCTCACTTCGGTAGAGCCCTTACTCGAATACCTCACCGGCGCCCCCGATTGGTCCCTCCCTATCGTGTCCCAGGAGAGCGATGAGGAACGGGCCGCCGCCACCGCGAGTTGGCATTCGAACCTCGCGTTGCTCGATATCGGGATTCTGAGCGTCGTCGGAGACAGCGACTTGTACACTGCAGCCGACGCCGCGACGCAGGTCGTCGCCGATGCCCTGCGCGATTCGCTGTGGGAACGGCAACTTCGCCGCTACAACGACACATCAGCCACTGCCTTGCGCGGACTGGTGTATAGCCGGACCAAGCACTTGTGGGAAACGTCCACACCGTCGCAGCGCCGCGGCTGGTTCTTGGCTGGGCTAGGGGCCGATGCCGGATCTGAGCTCTCTCAGGTGTCTGGAAGCATCATCGCTTTGGCGGGCCAAACTGAAGCCGCCATCATCGAGCGAGACCACGAGACGGCCGCCGACCTGCTCGTGGCGATCGCCGAAATCGTGTTCGCTTTGGAGGTCTTCGCTCCCGAGACGACACTCGGCGACTGGCGCGGGGTGTTGAGGCACTGGGTTCGCGGCCTGGCCCTCGGCGACCTTCCTGGTGACCGCGTCACGATAGCGCAGTTCATCGAGGCCGACGTGATCTACCGGCTGGTCTGGGGAATGGAAGCTGCCAGAGTCTACGAGACCGCCCAAGGCAGCTCCGCGTCCGACGCCTTGTTGGGTACGGCAGTATCCGCAATCGAGACCGGGACGTTGAATCGGGCAGCCTCGATCCTTATACGCTCTGGCTTCGATCACCGCCTCGCGGCCATATCGGCAGTCATGAGCACCGGCGCCGCATTCAACTCAGCTGCTGAAATGCGCCAGTGGATTGACGACCTCGACCCTGCGCAGGCCCTCAGCGAAGACTGGCCGACACCAGAGTCACGGTCAGCTTGGGAGGCATTCGTGACCCCTTCGCGGATACGGCTCTCGCTTCAATGGAGGAGCACAACCGAGGTCTTGCAGGAGGTCACCTGGTACGGGACGGTACCCGACCCGGATACGTGGCTGCGCGTGACTGACGAC
Organism: Streptosporangium sp. NPDC049046; assembly: GCF_040649155.1. NCBI lineage: Bacteria > Bacillati > Actinomycetota > Actinomycetes > Streptosporangiales > Streptosporangiaceae > Streptosporangium > Streptosporangium sp. NPDC049046. The sequence continues at coordinate 224,594 of NZ_JBEZEZ010000012.1, forward strand.
GGACAAGGCAAAATTGAGATCTGGTCCATAGGCTACGACCTGCTCGGAGAAGCCGCCATTCTCCTCAATCGCGAGCGCCAGGGCGTGTTGCGTGCTCGTCGCCTTCGCACAAGCACCGGGATCCGCCTGCTCTATCGCGGTCCTAGCGACCTGGCCCCGAGGGCGCCGAAGGCATAAGTGACGCTTGAGGGACCCTAACGATTCCGGACAGCGTCCAGTGATCTGGCCGACCAGCCTGGTTCCTCGCCCGCCGAGCCCTTTGTAAAGGTCAGCGTCGAGATCGCCCCCCTGCGGTTCGGTAAAGCCCGACCGGGTAGTTCACGGTTGCCCGGTGGTTGCTCATTGGGATGCTATACAGGGCGATACCGCGCACCACCAGCGGTTACTTTGGCAGCGGCAAATCCGGGCGGCCTGATAGAAATAGACAGATGAGCGGCTGCTTTCGTTGCACGGGATTGTCATCACAAGATCGCATCAACCTGACGTGCATCGTCCCAGCCTACGAAGCAAATGGCGGCTGCCGCACTAGCCCTTACAGGAGCACCCGATAAACCCTGTCGATGCAAGTTATGCTGAGTTAATTAAAGCGGGCCTACCTGACGACCTATGTCTTACCTGGTGTCTGGGCGACAATCTGGAGAAGATAGCCGGTAAATTCGGCGCAGACACGGAAACCGGACTTTGGGCACCGGTTGATGAGTTGGAGGAAATGGAAGCAGAGGACGACTCAGAATCTCTAATCGAACTCGATTCACTGGGTAAGTGGGCGATAGCGTTTGAGCCCAATGGCCATGAGGGGGCAAGGAAGGCCGTAATGGAATCCATTTCCATCGGCGGGTGCGCCTTCAGCGTCTTCTGGAACGTGGAATTGGACAGCTCCATCATGTACGCAGTTGACGGTCACGTCCTGACATCGTTTACCCTACTCGACCTTGAGCGGCGGTCGGGAAGCGCCCCAGAGGCATTGGATCAAATGATGACAGAACTAGGCATTGGCCACGAGTTGTCGATTCCGGCCCTTAAAGCGCGACTCCTGGCGCTGGGAGAGGCCATAAGCGGACAGCCCATAACTCCAGAATTTCTACGTTCCCCAAAGTTTGCCTTCCAGATAAACAACCCGATCCAAGATCCACTTATCCCTCGCGAATACCTGGATCCGAGAGCTCCATTTCTAGACGAGCCCGAGTTTGCGCGAATCCTAGCGAACCCCTCGCCTACCATCGCGCCGACCATCACCAACATGATCGTCGCTATCGTTGTTTCTGCAACTCTTTCAGAAAATCCTTTGGCAGAAGATGTTTTACGGCTACTCAATCACGGGGAGCAGCATAAGGGAGAAAGGGAAATGCTACAAGCAAAGTTGTTCGAACAATCATCAGAGGGAGAAAGAAAGGCAGGCTCATTGCGTAGCAACGCTACACCGAATGCACAGGAAGAGGCTGTGCAGGCGCAGAGGACAAGCCATTCTCTCAGCGTCCTCGCCAGAGCACTAAATCCCCATCAAGTAAATGCTGCATATGGCACTGCATTGGAAGCAGCAAGCATTCCCCTTCTTTCAATAGACGACTCCATGCGCCTGAACGTACTTTGGAAAGTCGCCAAACATATTGAGTCCAGCGGCCATTGAGGCGATCATAAGGATTGAGATTTTCCGGATATCCCGCCGATCTGTCTACCGCTCCAGCAGGGACGACTTTCCTTCTGATCTTCTCGAAAGTCTCGGAACTTATCATTACTCAGCACCATCCCGGTCAGCGGGATTTACTTCCCCTCACATCGAAGGGCGACTATATGACGAGTGCCGAAAGCGGACCAAGTGCTTCGATCGCGTCTTTCTGGGATGCCTTCGCCGCCTCCTTCGACGAGGAGGCCGACCACGGTCTTCGCGACCCCGCCGTCAGGACCGCCTGGGCGGAACGCCTACGCTCCTGGATGCCCGCCTCGCCCGCCGACGTCCTGGACGTGGGATGCGGCACCGGCTCGTTGTCCCTGGTGCTCGCCGAGCAGGGGCACCGGCCGGTCGGGGTGGATCTGGCCCCGCTGATGATCGAGCAGGCCCGGCGCAAGCTCACGGCAGCCGGTTTCGACGCCGCGATGATGGTGGGTGACGCGAGTGACCCGCCCGCGCGGGCCGGGACGTCTTTCGACGTGGTCCTCTCCCGTCACCTGTTGTGGACCCTGCCCGATCCGCGGGAGGCGTTGCGCCGGTGGATCGGTCTGCTGCGTCCCGGCGGGCGTTTGGTTCTCATCGAGGGACGTTGGGCGTCGGCCGAACCGGGTGATGACCAGCTCTACGAGGGCAAGTCGGAGCCGATGCCGTGGGCGGGCGGGGTCGAGGCGGAGCGTCTCCTGGCGACGCTGCGGCCACTGGTCGACACCGCCCGCGTCGAGCCACTGCCCGATCCCGTCCTGTGGGGACGAGCCATCCAGGACGAGAGATACGCCGTTGTCGCGTTCGCGTAGTCGTTCGCGCTTCAGGCCGGTCCCCTGAGAGACGGCAGCGGTGCGGCGGGAGGGTGATGTCAGCCCTCCACCCCGATGTGCACGGGGCCCGCCTCCGGGGAGACCGCCCTCAGGATGCCGCTCGGGATACGGAACACCCGTCCCGGGGCCGCGGGCCACCACAGTCGTCTGCGAGCGATGACCCGTCCCCCCTGCCGGAGCACGATCCGGGGGAACGGGATGTAACGGTCGCTCCACAGCAGCAGGCGGTGTCGGGCCGGGGCCGGGTCTCCGGGACGGAAGATCTCCGGCGCCACCCAGCGGAAGGGCGCGTCGGCGAAGAGACGGACCTGTTCGGCCGGGGCGCTCCGTCCGGCCAGCCAGTCGATGACGGAGCGTGCCACATGGGCGCCGTCGATCGCCGCGATGTCGGCGGTGTCCACCGGATGGAGCAGATTGCCCACCGCGAACACCCCCGGCCGCTCGGTACGGAGCGCGTTGTCGACCAGCGGGCCCTTCGTGCCGGGGTCCAGGGTGATCCCCGCGGCGCGTGCCAGCTCGTGGTCGGGAATCCAGTCACCGGTGAGGACGAGCGTGTCGCACTCGACGATCCGCCTCCTTCCGGTGTCGAGGTCCTCGATCTCGACGGCCCGCAGCTGTGGCCGGCCGATCACCTTCGTCACCCGGGTGCGGGTGGCGACCCTGGTCCGGAAGAGGATCCTGCCGGGAACGCTGAACAGGGAGTAGGAGTCCGGCCGGGGATACTCGGTGGTCATCAGAACGGTCCGGCAACCGGCTTCGCGCAGGGTCAGCGCGGCCGACCAGCTGACCAGCTCGGCGCCGACGACGACGGCCTTCTTGCCGACCTTCCCGTGCCGCAGGTGGACGAGGTTCTGCAGGTGCCCGGTGGTGTAGACGCCGTGGGCCCGGTCTCCGGGGATGAGCCGGGCCGGGCGGGGGCGCTCCCGGGCACCGGTGGCCAGGATGACGGCCCGCGCCTCGACGCGGACGCGCCCTTCGGGGGTGGTGGCCTCGATCACGCGTTCCCCGGCCCAGTTCGTCACGGTGGCGTTCGTCAGGATCTTCGCGCCGGCGGCCTCGGCCTGCCGGACGAGTCTCCTGGCGTAGGCGGGACCGCTCATGAAGCGTCTCATGTCCCTGATCCCGTAGCCCGGATGATCACTGTGCCGGGGGATGCCTCCGGCCGCGCTCTCCCGTTCCAGGACGAGGACGTCGCCGTCGACCTTCGGCGCGAGCGCGCGGGCGGCGCTCAGTCCGGAGGGGCCGGCGCCGATGACGACGACGGCCGGGGTGAGGACGGTGACGTCGCCGGACGTGGCCCCCACCGGGGGTGTCAGCGGTGTCATTAGTGCTCCTCAAGCAGCTTCTTGACCTCGGCGCCGCAGAAGAATCCCTGGCAGCGTCCGTTCATCGCCCGGGTACGGCGGCGCAACCCCTCCAGGGTGGCCGGTGGGATCGGCGACGCGAAGGTGTCGCGGATCTCTCCGGCGGTCACCCGTTCGCAGAAGCAGACCACCCGGCCGTAGGCGGGGTCGGCGGCGATCCGGGCGGCGTCCTGGTACGGGCGGGTGGACGCCTCCCCGAGGTTGGGCATCCGGGGCGGTTCCGGCAGGTTCTCCCGTGGCACGAGCGCCAGGCCGGCGTCGCGGGCGAGTTCGGCGACGTACTCGGCGATGGCGATGCCTGCGGTCAGGCCGGTCGAGCGGATCCCGCCGACCAGCACGTAGCGCCGTCCGGCGTCGGCCTCGATGAGGTAGTCGGGGTGGTCGCTCGCGGCCCGCAGGCCGGCGTAGGTCGCGGTGACCTCCTCGCGCAGCAGGTCGGGCATCAGCTTCTCGCCCTTGTCCAGCAGGAAGCGCAGTCCCTGCTCCGAGGTCCCGGTGTCGGTGCGGTCCGTGAGGTCCTCGGCGGTGGGGCCGAGCAGCACGTTGCCGTAGACGGTGGGGCTGATCAGCACGCCCTTGCCGCGCGAGCTGGGCACCGGCAGCACGATCCGGTCGACCATCGGGCGGGCCGCCTTGTCGTAGACCAGCAGCTCGCCACGGCGTGGCGTGACCGTGAACCGGTCGTGGCCGAACAGCCGGTCGACGACGTCGGCGCCGAGTCCGGCCGCGTTGACCACCCAGCGGGCCCGCACCTCCCCGCCGGAGGTACGCAGCACCGTGTGGTCTCCGCGGTCCTCGACCGAGGAGACGGCCCGGTTCAGCAGCGGCGTCACGCCGCGACCGACCGCGTCCGTGGCCAGCGCGAGGTTGGTGGTCCAGGTGCAGATGATGGACTCGTCGGGCACGGTGAGGCCGCCCAGTGCCCCCTCCCCGAGGTGGGGCAGCTGCCGGTACACCTCCTCGGGGCCGACGATCTCCGTCCGGTCGTAGCCGTTCTGCTCCGCCTTGTGGCGCAGGCCCGGCAACGCGTCGAGTTCCTCGACGGTCCAGGCCACCAGCAGGGCCCCGGTGCGTTCGACCGGGATGCCGGTCCGCTCGGCGTACTCCGACAGCAGGTGGTAGCCCTCGCGGACCAGCCGGGATTCGAGGGTGCCGGGTCTGGCGTCGAAACCGGTGTGCAGGATGGCGGTGTTCGCCTTGCTCGTGCCGTCACCGACGTCGTCACGCGCGTCCAGCAGTGCGACGCTCAGCTCGTAGCCGGCCAGCTTCCTGGCGATGGCCGAGCCGACGATACCGGCGCCGATCACCGCCACGTCGAACGTGCTGTTCACCGTGCTCCCTCTCCGGGCAGGGTGGCGGCGACCGCCTCTTTCCAGCGGGAGCGGAAGTCGGCCGTCCGGTCGGCGGACCACCGGGGTTCGTAGGTGGTGCTCGGCTCCCACGGGTCCACCGCGTCCGCCAGGGAGAGCGACGGGTCCAGCGCGGCGCGGGCCAGCGCCACCGCCCCCATCGGGGTGGCGTGCTGGGAGGGGTAGACGTCGATCGGGATCCGCGTCAGGTCGGCGACCGACTGCATCAGGACCGCGCTGCGGGTGAGCCCGCCGTCCACCCGCAGCCGGGTCAGCGGCTGCCCGAGGTCGGCGGCGACGAGGTCGCCGAGCTCGGCGACCTGCGCCGCGATCCCCTGCAGTACGGCGAGCACGAGGTGCCCCGCACCGGTGGAGAGGGTCAGCCCGGAGAACGAGGCCTTGGCGTCGGGACGCCACCAGGGCGCCGCCAGCCCGGCCAGCGCGGGCACGCACAGCACCCCTTCGGCGTCCGCCGCCGCGACCGTGTCCAGGTCGGCGGCACCGCGGATGAAGCCGAGATCCTGGATCCACCGTACGGCGGAGGCGGCCGTGTAGACCTGGCCGTCGAAGCAGTACGAGGTCTCTCCCCGGACCCGCCAGGCGACCGAGGCGGCCAGGCGGGCGGTGGAGCGTACGGCGGAGGTGCCGGTGTTGGCCAGCAGGAACGCGCCGGTGCCGAAGGTGCACTTCGCCTCGCCCGCGCTGAGGCAGTTCTCGGCGAGCAGGGCGGCCTGCTGGTCGACCACGAGTCCGCCGACGGGGACGTTCCCGCCGAAGGCGGAGGTGTGGCCGACCACCTCGTCGCAGGCGACGATGCGCGGCAGGCGTTCGCCGCCGAGCCCGAACAGCTCCAGCAGTCCCCGATCCCACTCGCCGTCGTCCAGCCGGGTGACCAGTGACCGGCCGGCCGTGGCGACGTCGGTGACGAACTCCCCGGTCAGGTGGTGGATGATCCAGGAGTCGGAGGTGGTGACCACCCCCTGCTCCGTCACGTTCCGGCGTAGCCAGGCCATCTTCGGGGCGGAGAAGTAGGGGTCCAGGACCAGCCCGGTGGTCGCGGCGATCCGGTCCCCGTACTCCCCCAGCTCCGCGCAGATGCTCTCCGAGCGGCGGTCCTGCCACACGACGGCGGCCGAGAGCGGTTCACCCGAGGCGGGATCCCACGCCAGGACGGTCTCGCCCTGGTTCGCCAGTGTGACGGCGTCGATTCGTACCCCGGCCCGCGCGACGGCCTGACGGCCGGCGTCGAGCACCGAGTCGAGCAGTTCCCGGGGGTTCTGCTCGACCCCGCCTCCGGGCAGGTAGGTGGGGCGGACCGGGAGCTCGGCGAGGCCGAGCACCTGGCCGCGGGCGTCGACGACGATCGCCTTGGTGCCGGAGGTTCCCTGATCTATCGCCAGTACGGTGGTCACCGTCGGTGCGCCCCCTCCGTGTGCCCGCCCTTGGCCGTACCCGAGGCGTCGGCGGTCAGCTCCGCGTCGATGGACTGCATCTTCGGCATCACCAGGCCCTTGGCGCCCCTGGTGAACAGCAGGTAGGCGAAGTACACGGCGCCGATGGCGAGCATGAGGAGCACGTAGACCCACGACTCCACGAACGAGGAGTCACGGAAGAGCAGCAGTTCGAAGGCGAGCCAGAGCAGCGCGACGACGATCACCGGGATCTCCCAGCGGCCCAGGTCGAAGCCCTTGCTCGGCGGCAGCGACCTGCGCTTGACCACGTACATGATGACGGTGCCGGTGTAGATGATCGCCGGCAGCAGGGTGGCGGCGGCGAACAGGCCGAACAGGGCGTCGGTCCGGGTGGAGAAGATCGCCAGGATCAGCTCGCCGACGACGAGCATGAAGACGGTGGCGTTCAGCGGGGTGCCGAAGCGGGGGGAGACCTTGTGCAGGCCCTGCCAGCCGGGGAAGCGCTGGTCGCGGGACATCGCCCAGACCAGGCGGACGCCGGTCATCATGATCACCATGCCGCAGGCGAAGATCGCGATGACCACCAGCACGAGCAGCCCCGTACCCACGACGGGGCCGAGCGACCGGCTGATCACGTCCGCGACCGGGGTGCCGGACTTGGCCAGCTCGATCGGGTCGCCGGCGAGCAGGGTGACCGCGACCAGGAACAGGAAGCCGAGCACACCGGAGGCCAGCACCGCCTGCCACATGGCGCGGGGGACGACACGGGCCGGGTCCTTGGTCTCCTCGGCGAGGTTGGCGGCCGACTCGAAACCGACGATGGTGAACGCGCCGAGCAGGAAGCCCAGCATCCACGGCCCGGCCGAGGTGAGTGTGCCCATGCTGAGGTAGCCCTCGGAGGGGACGGCGCCGGTGCTGAACAGGTTGGCGAAGTTCAGTTCCTTCGCGATGAACCCCACGATCAGCAGCAGCAGGACGAGCGCGATCATGCCGATCAACTCGGCCGTCACCGCGAAGTTGTTGACCCGCTCGGTCCACTTGGTGGAGAGGCCGACGAGCAGCGCCTGGCTCAGGATGACCACGCCGGTGATCGCCCAGGCGTTCATCGCGTTGCCCTCGTAGCCGAGCAGCACGGGCATCACGGTGGAGGCGATGGTGTAGTCGACCGCCACGACCACGACGCCGAGGAACGAGAACGAGACCCAGCCGATGATCCAGCCGAGTACGGGGTTGGCCAGCCGGGACATCCACTGGTAGGAGTAGCCGGTCACCGGGATGCGCGCGGCCAGCGAGCCGAAGATGAACGCCACGGCGAGCTGACCGATGATCACGAGCGGCCAGGTCCAGATGCCCGCCGGTCCCGAGCTGTTCAGCACCGAACCGTACGTGGTGAAGATGCCGGTGGCGATCGAGACGAAGGCGAACGCCACGGCGAACGAGGCGAAACGCCCCGTACCTCGCTTCATCGCCTGCTTGTAGCCGAATTCCGCGACATCGGAGGAAGATCCCCGGCTCTCAGCCGCAGGTGGTGAATAATGGGTCATGGATTCCCAACTCCTGTGTTTCCTGTCAGAGGGTGCATCGGTGCGGTCGTCCGAAGCCGGGTGGCGTTGCCGCGCCGCCCGGCTCTTTCAACGGTCGGGAACGTTCAAGAAAGCACGATCACCCCGCCTTTGCGGGTGAACGTGTCCTGGATGGCGGACGGTGGTTCCGCCTCGGTGACGAGGCCGGTGAACTCGCCCACCTCGGCGACCCGGTGCCGGGCGACCAGGCCGAACTTGCCGGAGTCGGCCAGCACGTACGAGCGCGCCGCGTTCCTGAGGATGATCTTTCGCACCGCGATCTCATCCAGGTGGTAGTCGGTCAGACCGGCCGCGGCGTCGACGCCCCCCGACCCGAGGAACGCGATGTCCGGGTTCAGGTCCGTGAAGAACGTCTGGGCCACCGGACCGGAGAGCGCGAGGTCTCCGGTCCGCAACCGGCCTCCGCAGACGAGAACCTCGATGCCGGGCCGCTCGGAGAGCTCGGCGGCGACCAGCAGGGAACAGGTGGCCACGATCCCGGTGAAGTCCAGTGACAGTGCCCGCGCCACCTGGACGGCGGTGGTCCCCACGTCGATCACCACGGTCTGGCCGGGACGCACCAGGGCGGCGGCGGCACGTCCGATGCGGGCCTTCGCGTCCGCGGCGGTCCCGGTGCGCTCGGCGAACGGGGCCTCCTCGCCACCGACCTGCCCGAGCGCGATCGTCGCGCCCCCGTGGACGCGGGACAGCCTGCCCTGGCGCTCAAGCACCACGAAGTCGCGGCGGATCGTCTCCGCCGACACGCCGAGCTCCTGCGCGAGGTCGTCGGTGCTGACGACACGGGAGGTACGCAGCGCCTCCCCGATCCGCGCGTGCCGCTCAGCGGGCAGCATGCCTGCCCACTTCTGTGGAAATTTGTGCTTGCATGACGGAGATTATGCTTATGTGTGGTTATCCGGTCAATACACAGCGCTCTCGGAGAGGGAAACCTTTACCGGCGGTAGGGATCAGGCAGCGGGCGGGCGTGGCAGCGCGAAGCGCGCGCACGTGGTGGATGGGGCCACCGCCCCCATCCACCACGGCCCGGCCATCCACCACCGGGCGAAGGCCGAGCCGTGGCGGGAACCGCCGGTCAGTGGGTGCAGGTGGCCGAGACGGTGACGTTGTAGATCCACCACGCGCCGCCGGGCGCGGAGTAGACCAGCGACGACGTCGTGCTGTAGCCCGTGCACGCCTGGCCCGCCGCCAGGAGTGCCGCGCGGGCGGCCTGCGAGCCGTTCGCGATGGCGGCGGACGGGCTCGCGCCACCGGCCTGCTGGGTCTCGGTGCGCGGCACGGTGTACGACGGCGGCGTGGACGAGGGGACCTCGCAGTTGCCCGACGCGGTCGCCTCGTAGATCCACGCCGAACCGTCGGGCGCGGTGTAGAGGTGCCTGGTGGTGACGGACACGCCCGAGCAGACCTCGCCCGCCGCGGCGGCCTGCTGGTTCAACTCGGCGCGGGCGTTGTTCTCCGCGGCGCTTTTCCCCGCCGCCGGGCTGGGGCCCCAGCCCGAGGAGGTGGCCGAGCGAAAGGTGGCGGCGAGCGCGGCGGGAGCGAACAGCACCGCGCCGACGGTCAACGCCAGGGCGACGACGAGGGCGAGGCGCAGAACCTGGGCAGGACGACGAACGCTGAGTTCCATGGTGTCCCTCTCGCAAGAGGCCGGAGGTTCGGGATCGTCACCATAAAACCGGGCAGAGCGAGCCGACCAGCGCCCGGAGCGCGGGCAGGCATCCGCGCACGTCAAGGCTGAAACTTTCAGTCAGGTCCGCACCACAGGCGGAAGCCGCATGCGACATCGCCCGCGCGGCTTCGTCCCGCGTTCTTCGCGGCGAACGGACCTTTCTCTGTGCCCCTCCCTCGGCGAGGGCGATGTGGAGATGCCACCCGCTTTTCGAGGACATGCTTGAGAGCCGGACGTGACGTGGAAGAACCTCATCCCCCCAAAAGCTTCAAGGTGGCATTAAATGCAATTTTCTGATTAAAAGCCAGAATACGGACAAACCGTGGAGGCCAATTGTCGAGCCGACGCGATCGGCTTAAGCTTCACAAGTCACCCTTTCCGCTGAAATATCATTTCCGTTTTTGGCGATGATCTGATCCCCGGCTCACCACCGCCCCCTCCCGAAAGGGTCCACCATGTTTCCCGCCCAACCTTCCCCCGACAGCGGCATGCGCGGGGACCGTTCCAACACGAACTGCGACCCGGACGCGATCGCGCCGACCGTCTTCCAGCTGCTGCTGACGCGCCTGGAAGACCACGTCAAGGAGGCCGGGATCACGCAGAACGCGGTGTGCACCGCCGCGGTCACGGATTTCTGCGCGGCGGTCGCGAACCCCCAGCTCGACACGCTCGCCGGGCCCGCGCTGACGGTCCTGAACAACCACGTCGACGCGGCGATGCACGCGTGCTCGCCCCTGGTCGGCGGGTGCTCGGTCTTGTCCTACGTGTCCATGGTCGCCATCAGAGCGACCACCTCCTACGCGAGGGCCAACAACATCGTCGCCAACGAGGACGAGAACACGCGGGTGAACGCGGCGGTGCGCGCGCGCTTCGACTCGTACGTCGTCGTGTGCGAGCGGCGGCTCTACCTGAACCACGCGGACGTCCCCGCCGACCTGAAGGTCCTCATCCAGAACCACGCGCCGGGCTCGCTCAAGGACCCCCTGGTGGAGGCCGCCGAGCAGGTCCTCCACGCGGTGCACACACCCAACGATCCCACTCCGACCCAGAAGACGGCGCTGATCCAGGCCCTGGAGAACCTCGCGGTGGTCCAGGCCATGTACGCCAACAAGCTCGCCGTCGGCTCCGGCGCCCAGGGCGGCACTCTGCCCAACATCAGGGTCACCGACGCGTGCAAGACCCAGAAGCACTTCAACAAGCACGTCGAGCGGTTCTACAAGGACACGCCGACCGGCATGCTCATCTATGCCGCCCTCGTGCAGCCGTCGCGCAGGCCCCCCGAGAAGCACGTGTCGAACATCGAGGTCACCGAGGACACCGTTGAACCCGGCCGGTTCTGGATCGGCACCCGGGTGAGGCAGTACCGGGCGAACGCCGCACGGGTGGGCAACAAGGTGCGTCTTTCGGTGATGGACGAGATCTCGACGGTGGTGCACGAGATCGGGCACCAGGTCGAGTTCTACCTTCCCGTGGTCGAATGGGTGCGCCTGCAGCAGATCCTCAGGATGCGCATGGTGGGCCCTCGACTCATTAACATCTATCCCAACGCGGACAAGCCGGAACCCGCCTTCGACATCGGTGCCATGCCGGCGTTCGAGGCGTACTACACGCCGCTGAACCAGTCGAGAAGCGGAAAATACTATCCCGCCAAGGTCTACTCCTCGGGTGACACCGAGCTGCTGTCCATGACCGTGCAATTCTTCAGCCAGCCGAACACCGCCATCCTCATGATCCAGCACGACCCGGTGCTCGCCGCGACCGTCCTGCGGGCCATCCGCCCTGACGACTTCGCGAACTTCCCCGCCAACCTGCTGGCCCTGCTCCCCACGTAATCCCCTTCACGCATCGCCCGCGACCACGAGGCAGCGCTCGCGAACCGCCCTTCACGGCAGGGAGACCCATGCTCGTAAGGAAAGCCCCGACCGGCGAACGTGCACGCACAAAGGGCCGCGCTCCGGCCGAGCCGCGCGACGCGGGAGGGGACGGCACGAGCGCGGTCCCGGCCGACCCGGCACGCGGGCGGGGCCGGTCCGGGCGCCTCGTCCGTGCCGTGACGGCCGCCGCGCTCGCACCGGTCGCCGCCGCGGCCCTGACCTCCCCCGCGGTCGCCGCACCCGGTACCGCCACCGGGGGCAAGGGACTGCGGTGGGAGGCGTGCGCCGGGGTAAGCGCGCCGGACCTGCGATGCGCACGGGTCACCGTCCCCCTCGACCACCGCCGCCCGCGCGGCCGCACCATCTCCGTCGTCATCTCCCGGCTGCCCGCCACCGACCCGGCGCGGCGCCGGGGCGTTTTGCTCACCACCGGCGGCGGCCCCGGCGGGCCGGGCGTCCCGCTGCCCGTCAGCCTCGCCCCGGCGCTGTCCCCCGAGGTCCGCGCCCGGTATGACCTGGTCGGATTCGACATGAGATTCGTCGAGCGCAGCACACCCATCGGCTGCGGGCAGCCCGAGGAGGAGCCCGGCGGGTTCTGGGTACGCCCCGCGCCCCCCGGACGCCTCCCCGCCGAAGCCGCCGAGGCCCGGCGGTACGCCGAAGGCTGCGTACGGGCCTCCGGCTGGGCCCTGCCGCACGCCACCACCGCGAACGCCGCCCGCGACATGGACCTCATCCGCGCGGCCCTCGGCGAGGAGAAGATCTCCTATCTGGGCGGCTCGTACGCGGGACTGCTCGGCACCGTCTACGGCACGCTGTTCCCCCGTCGCGTGGACCGGTTCGTACTGGACAGCCCGGTGAACGCCGACACGATCTGGCGGCCCTACGAGATGGGCCGCACCCCTGCGTTCGAGAAGGGAACGGTGGCCCTCGCCGCCTGGGTCGCCCGGCGGCACTCCGAATACGGTCTGGGGGAGACCACCGCACAGGTGCACGCCACGCTCACCGGGATCCTCGACCGGGCCACCCGAGCGCCCGTCGTCATCGGCGGTCACGCCTGGACCGTCGGCGAGCTGGGTGCCCTGCTGGTGGCCGGGATCTACGACGAGCGCACCTTCGGCGTCGTCGCCGCGGTCTTCGCCGCCGTCGCGGCCGGACGGGAGCCGTTCCTGCCGTTCCCCATCCGCCCTCCGCGGCCCGAAGGCGTGCCCGGCGTGCCCGCCGACCACCACACCGCCACCAACATCGCCTACCGCTGCGCCGACGCCCCCTGGCCGCGTGACCCGCGTGTCTACCTGCGCGACATCGCCTCCCAGCGGGACCGCCACCCGCTGTTCGGCCCGGCCAACGCCAACATCAACCCATGCGCGTTCTGGCCGCCCGCCAAGGACGAACCGGTGCGGCTCGACGGCAACCGCGCGCCGGCCGCCCTGGTCGTCGCGGCCCTGCGGGACGTGGCGGTGCCGCCGTCTGTGAGCAGGGCCGTGGCCGCGCGCATCCGCGGGTCACGCCTGGTCACGATCGACGCCCACACCCACGCCCCGTTCCCGCACTACGGGAACATCTGCCTCAACGCCACGGTCACCCGCTACCTCACCACCGGTGAACTGCCGGCCACCGACACCGCCTGCTGACCCCGCCGCCCAGCGCCCTCCTCTTGTCCGTCCTGAGCTTCCCCCAAGGTCGGGCAGTTAGCGTTTCCACAGGTCACGCAAGTCCGTTGAGGGAGCCCTGACGCGGAGCAACGAAGTGAGCTTCCCCCAGCAGTCGGACACCGGCGATCGCGCGGTTCTGAACGAATCACGGCTGGGATGGACAGGGTCAGGTGACGGATCGCGCCACCAAGGCCATGGCCTGCCGCATGGCGTTCCGTACCTCGTTGGGACCGTCGCCGCGCTGCAGCGCGGTCAGTGCGGATGCGCTGATCGCGCCCACCATCGCGCCGACCAGGGCGGAGGCGGTGATCGTGTCGAGTCTGTCGGGAAACGCCCGCTGCAGCGCCTGGGCCAGTTCGGTCTGCGCGGAGAGGTAACGCTGCAGCAGCCGGGCCTGTAGCGCCGGCACCGAGGCCGCCAGCCGCGCGCGAAGTGCGGCGAGCCCGCTGGGCAGGTCGCTGTCCCAGGTGTTGGCGATCATCTGGTCCATCGCCCGCACCAGCACCTCGGGCAGCCGTTCCCCGGCGCGGCGCTCGGCGATCGCCTGCAGCGCCAGATCGACGCGCACGTCGGCATTGGCCAGGAGCACATCCTCCTTGGCCTGGAAGTGGAGGAAGAAGGTACGGGGGGACACCTCCGCGGCGTCGGCGATCTCGGCCACGGTCACGTGGTCGTAGCCCTTGTCCTCGAACAGGAGCACCGCCGCCTCGATCAGTGCCTGCCGGGTGCGCTGCTTCTTGCGCTCTCGCAGTCCGTGTTTTTCCACCACGCAGGACAGTTTAGTTCATCTTCCGCATTGATGCATACTATGAATTGATGCATAGACTGTAGCGAGTGGATGGAGATCGTTCATGGGAAGTCTGGACGGACGCGTCGTCCTCATCACCGGGGCAGGGCGCGGCATCGGGCGGGAAGAGGCGCTGTTCTTCGCCGCCGAAGGCGCCAAGGTCGTCGTCAACGACCCCGGCGTCGCCATCGACGGCACGGGCGGCGACGCCGGGGTGGCCGCGAAGGTCGTCGAAGAGATCACTGCCCGCGGCGGACAGGCCGTGGCCAACACCGACAGCGTCGCCGACTGGGACGGCGCCCGCCACATGGTGCAGACGGCCCTGGAGTCCTTCGGCGACCTGCACGTCGTGGTCAACAACGCGACCATCGAACGCAACATGGGCCTGACCGACCTGTCGGAGGAGGACTTCGACGACGTCGTGGCCGTCAAGCTGAAGGGCACCTTCGCGGTAACACACTGGGCGGCCCGCCACTGGCGCGACCGGTATCAGGCAGGGGTCCACACCGACCGCGCCGTGGTCAACACCTCCTCCGGCTCCGGGCTGCTCAACCCGCTGCCCGCGCAGGTCTCCTATGCGGCGGGCAACGCCGGAGTCGCGGCGGTGACCACCGTGGCCGCCCTCGAACTCGGCCGATACGGCGTGCGGGTCAACTGCATCTCCCCCTCGATGGCCCGCACCCGTCTCACCGTCGCCGTTCCCGGTATGAGCCAGGAACCACCGCCGGGCCGGTTCGACCCACTGCACCCGGCCGCCGGCGCGTCTGTCGCCGCCTACCTGGCCAGCACAGCCTGCCCGTTCACCGGCCAGGTGCTGTCGGTACGGGGCGGAACGGTCACGGTCAACCACGGCTGGTCCCTCGGCGGCCACATCCACAAAGACGGGCTGTGGAGCGTGGAGGAACTGGCCGAGAAAGTGAAGGAGTTGCCGATGGACGACCCGTTCGACAAGCTCGCCCAGGCCCTGACCGGCGCACTCGGCACCGTCGGACGCGACCAACTCCAGGAGATGATCAACGCCCTGCTTGACCGGGGAGTCCACTCCGACGCGGCCTCCGCATGACGCGATGAGCCACATCCCGGACCGCGTGCTCAGTCACGCGGTCCGCTTTCCGCGACAGGTCGCCTTGGACGCGTGCGGAGGGAGTTCGTACCGGGTGCCGCATCGGGCGCGACGTCGGAACAACTGCGGCACGGAGGGCTTGATCGTGTGACGGCGCCGGCCAGATGCGCGATCCGGCTCAGCCCGCTGCCGCCCTCGCGTGAATCGGCTGGTGCCACTCCAGGGCCTCGGGAGTGTCCCGGTATTCCGTCGTCGCGCCCTCCTCTACCACGTGCGCCGCACGACACATGCCACAAGAAGACAGCCGCCTCGGCTCATTGGTTTACAACAACCTCAACAGTTCACAGGGATGCTCACCAACGGGAGACAGCAGGCACAGAGGGACACATAAAGATCTCCCCCTTTGACCGGTGGATTGTAGAGCCCCATGAAGACATACACGAAATAGGTTAATTTCGGACTTATAGTGCAAATCTAGCAAATTTTCGCAAGTTGCATGATTCTCGCTCGACACGAGAGAGCCGGATGGGATAAAACACCTCTGAACTTTCCCAGGAGTGGCCGACACTCGCCGCGCTTTCCCTCCTGAACGGAGCCCGGTGAACCAGCAAATGCCGGCAACCGCCGCTCTCCGACCGCTCACCGCTGAAGATCCGCCGCAGATTGGCCCGTATCGCCTGGTGGGGCGTCTCGGAGCAGGCGGTACGGGAGTCGTCTTCACAGGTATTGACGCTCTTGGAGTCTGACCCGGCGCGGGAGCACCGAGGAAACATCATGCGCTCGACCTGGAGTGGATCATCGAAGAAAAACGACGAACCGCGCAGGCTCCCGACCCTGCGGACCGGCGTTGTCGGAGTCTGTCACCGTGCCGCAGCTATTAATTCCCAAAAATGAGTAATGCTGCGGCCTTCACGGCGTATCTAATGGGGTGAGGGGGCCCGTATCGCACACCTCGGGCCGTCCGCGTCAGCGATCTTGAGGAGAGTAGTCGCCGTGTCGCATTCTCCGGAGCCCACCTACAATTATGCCCTTCCAAGGGCGTTTCCCTTCTACATCACGTGCGACGTTTCCCACTCGATGCACGCCCCCCGCGAGGACGGCAGGCAGACTCCGTTCGACATCCTTTCCAACTGTGTCGGGGAGCTGCTCTTTCAGCTCGAGGCCGGTGATCCGGGGGTGAGCGAGGCCGCGCACGTGTCCATCGTGGCCTTCCATGACAGGGCCGACGTGGTGCTCCCGCTCACCCGCCCCTGTGACGCGAGCAACATCCCCGCGCTGCCCAAGGGCGGTCAGACCAATTACGAGCAGGTGTTCCTGACCCTGCGGCAGCTCATCCAGGCCGACTGCGCCCGCCTGGCCGGGCAGTACCAGCTCAAGGCCCCGGTGGTCTTCTTCATCACCGACGGCGAGCCCTTCGTCGGAAAAGGCCGCCAGCCTGCCGAGGTCTGGTTGCCCGCCCGTGCCAGGCTGACCGACCCCGCGTTCCCGCACCGCCCGCACATCACGGCGATGGGCTTCGGCCAGGTCACCGAGCAGACACTCTGCCAGGTGGCGACATCCTTCCGGAACAACCCGTTGGCGTACGTCGCGGACGAGTCGATCCAGGCGGTCAAGGTGGTAGCGGCGATAGCCCAGGCGGTCCAGGACAGCATCGGCAGCTCGATCAGGAATTCCGACTTCGTGATCCCGATTCCGGCCGGCATGCGCCGGCTCCCGTGCGGAGGCTCCTGATGGGCCCACCGGGCCGGGTCCGTACCAGCGCGGTCGCCACCCTCGTCATCGGGTTCGCCGTCGCCGGCTGCGGCGGGTCCGGCGACTCGGGACGGCAGATCATCGTCAACGCGCGGGCGGGAGAGCGTGAACAGCTCGTCGCCGAGATCTACGCCGCCGCGCTCGACCGGGCCGACGTCGACGGCGTCGCCAAGAAGGTGGCCGAGATCGCGGACTACACGAAGCAGTCGGGCGACGCACGGGTCGCCATCGACTACGAACTCGACGTGCTCATGGCCGCGTCGCCGGCCCCGTCGACGCCGGACGACCAGCGACTCCCCACAGCCCTCCCCGGGCACACGCTCGTGAGCAGGACGGCGATCCAGAGCCGCGCGGTGCTTGCCGTGTCCCCCTCGCTGCAGCGGGACGTCCGGACGGTTGCCGAATTCGCGCAGAAGTACCAGAACGATACGACCCGGGTCACTGTCCTGGTCCCGCCGGAGTTCAGCGTGTTCAACCGGGCACTGACCGACCGGGGACTCGCCGTCAGCGGTCAGGCGGACTTCGACGCCGCCGCCCTGACACAGTCCGGTTTCACGGGAGGCGCGATCGTCCCGGCCGGCTCGAAGAAGGGGGACCTCGTCCCGCTCGAAGACCCGGACAACATCCTGCCTCCCCGGACGCTGAGCGTGTTCGCCGGCGACCAGGTCGCCGAGAGGGCTCCTGAGGCCGAGCGGGTGCTCCAGGAGGTGACGGACGTACTCACCCCGCAGGTCGTCGACCGTCTGCTCACCGAGGTGAGGAACAACGGGAAGAAACCGGCCGACGTGGCGAGGGACTGGGCGGGCGACAACGTGTCGACGTCGTCCGGGTTCCCTCCGGCACAGACGATCCTGGCCCTGTTGCTGGGCGGGGCAGCAGCGTTCACCGCGCTCTACCTCCTCGGCTGGCGTCCCGCGACGACCGCCGCGCGTGGAGGGAGGCGGCCGCACGTGGCGTCCCCCGACGCGCCGCGGTCCGTTGTCACGCAGGACACCCGCGTGGTCGTCGGTCCCGAGCCCAGGCGGATCGCCGTGCACCTGCCCTGGAGCACCACCTCGGCCGATGCCGGGCTTGCACTCGACGGAGGCCTGGTCAAGGGCACGACGGTGCGCGCCGCCACGGTACGGGGCCGCACGCACAGCTTCCGCGGCGAGACCCGGCAGGACGCGTACGGCGTGCGGCTCAGCGGCGACGAGCGCTGGGTCATCGCGGTCGTGGCCGACGGCCTGGGCAGCGCGCGCCACGCGGAGATCGCGTCCACGGTCGCCGTCAGGGCCGCGCTGGACGGGATCGACTCCGCGTTGCGGTCCGGTGAACGCCCGCAGAGCTGGGACTGGAAATCCGTGCTCGCCCACGTGTCCGACACGGTCCGGCGGACCACCGAGTCCCTGGGCGCGCCGCGGCCGGGCACCAATACCGAACGCACCCCTTCCGCACGACCCGGGACCACTCTGACCGTGGCCGTCCTCCCTTCGGAGGGAGAGGGGCAAGCCGTGTGCGCCGCCGTCGGCGACTCCCCGGCCATCCTCGTCACCGGCGGCCGGTGGCAGGCGTTGGCGGGCGAAGGAGGAGGCGACAACGTGACGGCGGCGATCCCGGGCGACCTCGCCGACATCCAGGTCCAGATGTTCTCGTGGCGCGCGGGTGACCTGCTGGTGCTCAGCAGCGACGGCTTCGCCGCGGGCGTCGCGGGCGGCCGGACCCCGCTGGCCCAGCGGCTGTCCCAGACCTGGCGAACCCCGCCGAGCCTGGTCGACTTCGTCCGGGAGGTCGACTTCCGCCTCTCCACCTTCGACGACGACCGGACGGTGGTCGCGATCTGGGCCGGACGCCACGATACGGCCGTGCCGTGACGGATCTTCCGATGATCGTCCACGTCGGCGAGCTGACATTCACCGGGGAGGGGCCGGCGCTCCGCGACGGAGGGCAGACGGACGGACTGCGGCTCTGCATCGCCCCCGACCGGCGCACCTACCTGTTCAAGAGGTACAAGTCCGAGACCGCCGACGAGGTGCGCGTCCCCGCACTGCATTCCATGATCCGCTGGCGCAGGGAGCTCCCGGACGAGGAGCGTGCGGTGCTGGACGAGAGGTGCGCCTGGCCGATCGCCGTCGTCGGCACGCCCGCCAGGGCCGAGGGCATCCTGATCAGGCTCGCCGAAAGGTCGATGTTCGAACAGCGGACCTCCGGCTCGGGTGAGGCGACCGAGACCCCGCGTCACCTCGACGAGCTCACCCGGAGCCCGGACCGTGCGAGGCGGATCGCGCAACGGTACGAGGTGAAGAAGGCCTACTACGAGCCGCCGTACAAGCTGGCCGTGCTCGGTGAGCTGCTGGACACCGTCACCTGGCTGCACCAGCACGGGTACGCGGTCGGGGATCTGCAATTGCGCAACGCCGTCTTCACGATCGATCCGCGCCCCAAGGTGTACCTCCTCGACTGCGACTCCTGCGTGCCGCTCATGGGTGAGGGCGCGATGCCTCCTGTCGACCCGGAACAGTGGAAGCTTCCGGTGGAGCGGCGTGGGGTGGCCTTCGACGTGACCTCGGACCACTACAAGTTCGCCTGGGCGGTGGTGCGCTGCGTCCAGGAGACGGTCGAAACCTGGCAGCCGGATCCGGTGGTCCTCCGAAGGGTCATGCCGTCGGCCCTCGCCGACACGCTCATCGAGTGCAGCCGTACCCTGCCGCCGCCCGGTGTGCGGGAACGGCTCCGAGAGGCGGCCGCGGTGTGGCCGAGGATGGTCATCGGGGAGCGGCTCTACGTCAACGTGGACGGCTTCATCAAGAAGCCCTGGCCGACGGGCGAGTCGGCCGTGACGCCGGCCCCGATCACTGCCACGCCTCCGGTGCCGGCCACCTCGGCAGGTTCGGGAGGAGAAGCGAAGTGGGCGGTCGTGGCGGTGGCCGTGCTGATCGTGCTCTTCTTCCTCGTCATCGCTCTGGGTAAGTGACCTCGTTCAAGGGGAGTGAATCGAATGTCAAGCACCAGCCGTGTTCCGGGCGTCATGACCGCACCCCCCGCGGAGTAGCCGATGCTTCGCCACCTCTCGATGCTCGCCGTGTCATTGGCCGTGTTCACAAGCCCGGTGCTACCGTCCCCCACGCCGACCGTGCCCGGCGGCTGTGAGCCACCCGACGTACGGCGTCAGGAGCTCCAGGTGGCGAGAGACACGCTTCTGAACGTGCCGGACGCGGACATCGACATTCAGGTGATTCCCCAGACCCTCCTGCCGACCTCGACGTCCTACGTCATCGACTACGTGGTGGAAAACTGCTCGGCGGACCGTGGCATCGCCGCCCGGGACAACGTCGTCTACACGGTCATCCTCGAGGTCGGCCCGAAGGTCCCAGATGTGCGAAATCTTTCCCGCGCCGACGCCGAAACCGTCCTCGATGCCGCTGGCCTGGGCAAGGACCCGCGGCCGGCGAGCGCGAGCGCCGACTGGAAGGTCGCCGGCCAGGATCCGCCCGCGGACCAACTGGTGAGCTTCGGCACGACCGTGCGAATAGACCTGGTCTCCCCGAATCCGCCCCCGCCCGAGGTCATCACTCCTGCACCACCGCCAGTGAAGCCGGGGTCCCAGGTGACCGTGCCGTCGCTGATCGGACTCGGCCCGGCAGTGGCCAGGTTGCAGCTCTCGGAGGTCGGCCTGGTGCTCCGCGTGGATCCCGATTCGCCCGAGACGGGGTCGATCAGCAGCCAGGATCCCGTGGCCGGCAGCCAGGTCTCCGAGGGCACGACCGTGACGGTGTCGCTGCAGAAGGCGGTGACGGAGCCGCCGAACCCGGGCGAGACGGTCCCTGGAGAGCCCCCTGGGACCGACAATGGCTCCTCTTCACCGCTGATCCCCGTAGCGCTCGTAGGGATCGTGCTCCCGGGACTGGCAATCGCCCTCATCCTCGTCCTCGTCGCCCGGACCCTGCGGGCCCACCCTGCCGTACGAACAAGCGATCCGCACCAGGCCCAGTCCCGGCCACCGTCCCAAACCAAGCCGTATCCCCAGGTCCCGCCCCAAACCCAGCCCCAGCGGGTGCCGTCGATCCACTGCGATCCGCACCCCGATCCCACCCCGCGCCTGGAGATTCGCCTGACCGGCTCTCCGCCGCCTGGCGCGGCCCCGTCCGCCCCGGTGCCGGACATTCGGGTGGAACTGTTCGCGGACCCCGGCCGCCAGGAACTAAGAGAGGTCGTATCGTGACAGTCCACATCGAAACCGAGCCGGGCACTGCCGATCTCCTGCTCTTCCCGGACCCGAGAAACGCGACGGCGGAGCTGTCGCGGGCCCTCGACACGCACCGCACGCTTGAGCGGGTCGAGGACGGCCCCCAGCGAGCGGGGTCGGCCTTCCGCGGCGCGCTCAACAGCAGGGTCGCCGACGCGGGCGGCGAACTGCTGCGCGGCATCGAACTGGGCACGGTCCTGCTCGGCGGCTGGCTGCAGTACCGGGAGCTGGGGCTCGCCGCACGCAGAAGCGTCGAACAACCCGGAAGCACCGAAATAGTGCGCCTGGACGGACACACGATCACGTCAAAGCACGCCCCCTACGTCGACGTGTACGTCGAGGGTCAGTACGTGGCCCGCATCGGCTTCGGCATCGACCTGGAGTTCGGCGTCGGCCTGCTCCAGGCGAGCATTCGCAACGGTCGCCTGATGAGCCTGCGCGCGGGCGACTGCTCGGCGAGCATAACGTGGAGCGTGGAGGGCTTTCCGGTGGCCCAGAACACGGCGAGACTCACCATGCCACTCCAGCTCAGGCTCGGTGACGGGATCCGCCTCGTCGGCACGGACGCATCGCAACCATGACCGCGTCACCGCCGATCCGACCGCCGTTCGGGTGGTCCAGCAGGCCCGGAACCTAGTGTCCTGCGCCTGAAATTTGCCGCATAAGTTTGTATGCTGATGCGCGTGTCACGCCCAGGGCCCTCCGCAGTGGAGATTCAGCTGACCGAGGCCGAGCG
Organism: Streptosporangium sp. NPDC049046; assembly: GCF_040649155.1. Taxonomy (NCBI): domain Bacteria; kingdom Bacillati; phylum Actinomycetota; class Actinomycetes; order Streptosporangiales; family Streptosporangiaceae; genus Streptosporangium; species Streptosporangium sp. NPDC049046. The sequence goes on from NZ_JBEZEZ010000012.1 coordinate 246,544, forward strand.
TGCTCGGCTGAGCGCCATGTCGGCGGAGTCGTCGAGATTGGCGATCCGGGCGAAGATCGTGCTGGCGTGCGCCGAGCCCGGGACGAGTAACGCGCAGGTGTCACGAGAGCTGAAAACAGCGCTGGCCACGGTGCGTAAGTGGCGTGCGGCGTTCGCCCGCGGCGGCCTGGACGCCTTGGCCGACGAGACGCGTTCCGGGCGGCCGAAGTCAGAGCTGACAGTGACCGACACCGAGCGGGTGACGCTGCGGCGGTGGGCGCAGCGCAGTAAGTCCTCGCAGGTCCTGGCGATGCGCTCGAAGATCGTGCTGGCGTGCGCGGACGGCAAGGACAACAAACAGATCGCCGCCGAGCTGCGGGTGCATCCGGACACGGTGTCCAAATGGCGCACCCGGTTCCTGCGCCTGAGACTGGACGGCCTTATCGACGAGGCACGGCCGGGCCGGCCCCCCTCGATCACCCTGGACCAGGTGGAGCAGGTCGTGGTGGCAACGCTGGAACAGACCCCCACCGGCGCCACGCACTGGTCGAGGACCTCGATGGCCCGGCGCAGCGGACTGTCCAGGTCGACGATCGGGCGGATCTGGCGCGACTTCGGGCTCAAACCCCACCGGGCCCAGACCTTCAAGCTGTCGAGCGATCCGTTGTTCGTGGAGAAGGTCGTCGATGTGGTCGGGCTGTATCACAATCCGCCCGAGCGCGCGGTGGTGTTGTGCGTGGATGAGAAGTCCCAGATCCAGGCCTTGGACCGCTCACAGCCGGTGCTGCCGATGATGCCGGGCATGCCCGAGCGCCGCACCCATGACTACGTACGCAACGGGATCACCAGCCTGTTCGCCGCGTTCAACATCGAAGACGGGACCGTCATCGGCGAGCTGTACCGCCAGCACCGCGCCGCCGAGTTCAAGAAGTTCCTCATCACGATCGACAAGACCGTCCCGGCAGGGTTGGACATCCATCTGATCTGCGACAACTACGGCACGCACAAGACTCCGGCAATCAAAGCGTGGCTGGCGCGTCACCCTCGATTCCACATGCACTTCACCCCGACCGGCTCCTCGTGGATCAACCAGGTCGAGCGCTGGTTCGGTTTCCTGACCGACCAGCTGATCAGGCGCGGAGCCCATAAGAGCGTGCAGGCCCTGGAAAAGGACATCCGCACCTGGATCGACCAGTGGAATGACAACCCGCGTCCGTTCGTATGGAAGAAGACCGCGGAAGAGATCCTCGAATCCCTCGCTAGATATTGCCGACAAATTTCAGGCGCAGGACACTAGTGACCCGTCTCTGAATGTTGGCGGGGTTATTTTGGGACAGGTGCTGCTCCCGATCGGAGGGGCCAGGGCAACGTTGTATGCAGGGCCACTCGCTCCGGGATCTGACGGTGAGGTCTCAAACCCGCCAGCCCATGGCCGTAATTGCTGCTGGACTGGGCGCGTGTCCACCACCTCTACCTCTACCGCCGCCTCTGCCGTGCCGACACGATCACCGCTGATCGGTTGGCTGGCTGTTATTTCAGTGATGTTGGGGATCTTCTCGATCGTTACCGCCGAGATCTTGCCGATCGGCCTGCTGACGTCCATCGGGTCCAGTTTCGACATCTCCAACGGTGCAGCGGGCCTGATGATGACGATTCCCGGCATTCTGGCCGCGATCGCCGCCCCGACGGTCACCGTCGCGACCGGGCGATTCGACCGGCGTTTGATGCTGTGCGCCTTGATGCTCCTTTTGGCCATCGCGAACTTCCTCGCGGCTGCCGCACCGGCCTACTGGGTCATGGTGATTTCCCGAGTTCTGGTCGGGCTGGTCATCGGTGGTTTCTGGTCGATCGGCGCCGGTATTGCCGTACGGCTGGTGCGAACGGAGCGGGTCGGTACGGCGACTGCGGTGATCTTCTCCGCCGTCCCGCTGGGATCCGTACTCGGTGTACCCGCGGGCACCCTCATTGGGCACCTCGCGGGCTGGCGGATGGCCTTCGTCGTCATGGGGGTGATGACGGTGGGGGTGTTTCTCGCGCTGATCGTGCTGGTGCCACCGCTGCCCGCCGTCCAGGTGACGCGGTTAACGGTCCTGGGCGACCTCTTCCGCAGTGCCGGTGCCCGTGTCGGGCTTGTTCTGACGTTTCTCATAGTGATGGCCCATTTCGGGACCTACACCTATGTGACTCCTTTCCTGCAGCAGGTCACCCAGGTAAGCCCTGGTCTGATCACCACGTTCCTGCTCGCGTACGGCATCGCCGGCATCATCGGCAATTTCATCGCGGGCGTGACGGTGACACATGGCCTGCGGGCCACGTTCGTCGTCAGCGGCTGCATGCTCGCCGGCGCAACCCTGCTGCTTCCGGTCCTTGGCAGGGGATATATCGGCGCGATCGTGCTGCTCATTGTGTGGGGGTTGGCCTACGGCGCCATCCCGGTCTGCTCGCAGACCTGGTTCTCCACCTCGGCCCCCCACGCGCCGGAGGCGGCCTCCATTCTCTTCACCTCATCCTTCCAGGCCACCATCGCCATCGGCGCTCTGCTCGGAGGTGTCGTGGTGGACGCGACTTCCCCATCGACCGTCATGGTGCTCGGTGGAGCGATCGCGATCCTCATGGTGCTGACGGTTACTGTCGGCCGAGCCGTACCCGAAGCGGCATCACCACGTTCAGCCGTGAAGTGATCGAGGGTGTCAACGACGTCCGAGTCCTCCCCAATCGGCATAATCACGCACGCAGACAGCAGCAGCATGACCGACGGGTCGACGCCTCACCGACGGTGTAGTGCATCGCGATCTGGGAAACGATCACTCTCGATCTGGTGGCCCGTCACGCAGCTTTGGCCAGATAACTGGTCCAGCTTCGGATGGGCGAACTGGCAGCGAAGTTCGTCGGCGCTCCCCCCAAGGCCGGGTAGTTAGGGTTTCTGGCCTGCCGGCAAGGGGCGGGGGGAAGCCGTGGTCGCGGTGTAGATGCCGTGGCCGATCTTGCGGATGAGGCCGCGTTCGGCCCAGCGAGACAGCTGCCGATACATCGTGTTCAGGGTGATGTCGCCGAGGTGGAGGGCGATGTCGCGGGGGTGCCAGAGCCGGTCGGGATGTTCGTGGATCAGTGTCAGGACGCGGTGGTGGCGGCGCTTGTTCGAGGTGGTGTGCCGGTCGTCGCGGGAGGCGGTGGGGAGTGTGTGCGGGGGATCGAGGAGGGTGATATCGAGGCTGGTGACGGCGCGGCTGCGATCGGGTCTGCCCGTCGGGGAGGCGTTCTTTGTAGCGGGACATGGGTGACGTGACCTTGCGGGTGCTCACGCGCGGGCGGCGTGGTGGGAGCAGGGTGGTCAAGGTGGCGTGGCCGATGGCGCCGACCAGGTCCGTCCCGTCGGTGATCACACCGGTGGCCTGGAGGACTTGGTCGCGGGCGGTCTGGAAGGCGATGGTGAAGGAGCAGCGGTCGGGGTCGGTGCCGGGGCGGGACTCGGCCGCGTCCACCATCACCGTGCGCAGCAGTTGGTAGAGCGTGAGCAGGGCCCACATCTCCTGTTCCAGGCCGGGGCGGTCGCCGGAGCGCAGGACGCGGCCGTTCATGATCGTGTGACGGAGGGCGTAGTAGGCCGATTCGTGTTCCCACCACTGGTGGTAGAGGTCGACCAGGGCCGTCGCCGATCCGGCGCAGGATGGGAGTGCGCCGGTTACCGCGCAGTCGGCCCAGGACCTGCGCGCCGGTGGCCCTCACCTCGGCCAGGAAGTCGTTGCTGTGGAAGCCCTTGTCCCACAACGCCGGCACGTCCGGGGTCAGTAGGTGTAACAGTCGCCGGGCATAGCTCCTCTCGCCCTCGCTGATCGGGCCGAAGACCGCGCCGATCACGGCGCGAGTGCCGGTCTCCACCAGCGTCATCAGCTCCAGCAGGGGGTAACCGCCGTGCCCGACCGAGCCGAGCCATGCCTGGTTACGGGCGGTGTCGGGGGCCTTCAGCGAGCTGCAGCCATCGAAGGAGACCGGGCGATAGGCGCCGAACCTCGCACCTGGTGTTCGACGCCCGGCCAACGGCCCGGACACGACCTCGAACAATCGGCGCATCGACACGCTGCCGACCCGTGAGGGTAGGTCCCGCAGGCGGCGCTGCACGGTTCGGGTCTCGTCCAACACCGCGTCGACCGGCTCGAACGGCACCAGCGCGGTCAGCTCCCCGAGGTGCCCGGGCGCGAACACGCCCTCGGCTACCGTGACAAGACGGGTGACGGCAGACTGTGCGGACAGCGGAGTCTCCTCACGAAGAGCGATCTTGGTCGAAAGCCCTTCTACCGGAGCTCCGCTCCTTCGTTCATGCCCCGTTCACTCAGCGAGACGCCCTTGCGCCGCAGCTCCAGGCTCTAACTACCCGGCCTTGGGGGAGGGCCCCTCTTTTACACCGCATCTCGGACGCGACCCACGTCAACAAGTCGCGCGGCAGCAGCATTCGGCATACCGTCAGCGCACGCCAGAACGATCCGGGCCCGCTCGGCCGCTCTCCGGTCCCACGACCCCGCCCGACGCACCAACTCGGCACGCTCGTCCTCAGACAGCGAGATCACCACGGCAGAAGGCCCAGGATGCGACACCCGAAAATGGCAGCAACTTACCCTCTGGATTTGCGGCGCATCACACTAGTGCTTAACCTGGGCAACCGTGCAATTGAGGCTTCACCGCAGGTCGGAGGGGGAGAGGGCGGACGAGTCGGCCTGTAGGCCGGGTTCTGATCCGGCCTGCCCCTGACCGGCGGCTGGAGTCAACCCATAGCGCCTCCCCCAAGCCGGTGCGCTTCAACGGCCGGCAACCGCTCCGCCCACCCGACCCGGGGGTGGGGCGGATGCCCAGCGGCCCGAACTCGTCGAAGGCCGCGGCGGCTTGGCCTGTCGGGTCGTTGAAGCAGTCAGTCGACCAGATGCGATGGGACCTCCAGGTGCGAGACTCGGACGGTCACTTGACGGCTCCTTGCATCAGCGCCTTGACGAAGTTGCGCTGGAAGATCAAGAAGATCACCAGCGAAGGCAGGATGATCAGCAGGGATCCGGCGCAGAGCAGCACGATGTCGGTGCCGTACTGCCCCTGGAAGGCGCCCAGCCCGCCGGCCACGGTGCGCTTCGTCGGGTCGTCGACAAGGACGAGGGGCAGCAGATACTGGTTCCAGCTGGAGAGGAAGAAGAGCACGGATAGTGCGGACCACGCCGGGGTGGCCAGCGGCAGGTGGATGCGGCGGAACGTCTGCCAGGTGTTGGCGCCGTCGACTTTCGCGGCTTCGGCGAGCGCGGGCTCGGTGCCGAGGAAGTGTGCGCGCATCCAGAAGACGCCGAATGGCATGAGCAGTCCGATGAGCGGCAGGATGATCGCCAGCCGCGTCCCGAGCAATCCCATGCTGCGCAGGTCGTAGTACAACGGTGTGATCAGCGCCTCGAACGGCAGGGTGAGTCCGACGAGGAGAAGACCGTAGATCGCCTTACCGAAGGGCACGTTCAGCTGGGCGAGGGCGTAGCCCGCGGCGGTGGCCATCGCGACCGTGGCCGGTACGACGCCGAGCACGATGAGGGTGCTCGAGCGGAACAGCGCGACGAAGTTCGCCGCGCTCCACGCATCGACGAAGTTGTGCCAGTGCGGGTCGCTGGGCCAACTGAGGCCTTGCGGCGTGCTGCCCGGCGGTGCCAGTGCCGTGGTGAACATGCTCAGCAGCGGTACCACGGCGAACAGCATCAGCGCGAGAAGGATCCCGGTGCGCGTTACTCGATGGGCGAGGCCCGATGTGGTCATTTCTCCCTCCCGAGACGCTGGATCGGCCAGATGACCACCAGCACGACGACGGCCAGGAACACCGCGAGCGCCGAGGCCTGGCCGACGTGCTGCTGCAGGAACGTCAACCGGTAGATCTGCACGCCGGGCACCATCGTCTGATAGCCGGGACCGCCTTGCGTCGCGACCTGGACGACGTCGAAGCTCGCCAGCGCGGCGATGATCGTGAACGTCGTGCACACGACGAGTTCGCGCCGCAACCCGGGCAGCGTCACGGCGAAGAACTCACTGACCCGCCCGGCCCCCTCGAGCCGGGCCGCCTCGTACAGCGCCGGGTCGATCTTGCCGATGCCCGCGAGCAGCAGCACTGTGCAGAAGCCGAGCATGACCCAGACCCCGATCACACCGACTGCGGGCAGGGCGAAAGTGAAGTCGCCGAGCCAGGCCCGCGTGTACTGATCGAGGCCGACCGCGCGCAGGACCTGATTGACCAGGCCGTCCGAGGAGTACATCCACGTCCACGCGATACCGGCCGCGACCAGCGGAAGCACCTGCGGGACGAACAGTACGACCCGGGCGGTGGTGCTGAACGCGCCGGGTTTCAGTTCGCGGATGAACGACGCGGCGACCAGACCGAGCCCGACCGGCAGGACCGTGTAGAACACGACGAGGACGAACGCGTGCACCACCGATTGCAGTAGCTCCGGCTGGGTGAAGATCGCTTTCCAGTTGTCCAGTCCGGCAGGCGTCGCCGGGCCGATGCCGTCCCAGTCGTAGAACGAGTACTGCACGGACTGGAGCATCGGGAACAGCACGAAAACGCCGTACATGCCGAACGCCGGCACAACCCAGAGCAGCGCGCTCCAACTCCGCCGCCGGCGTGCCGCAGGAACGCTCGACGGGTCGGTCACAGCCGCAGCCTGCCGCATCGCCTCCGGGGCCGGGACGGACGGCGCCGCATCGCCCCTGGGTCGGCTCGCCGCGATCATCGCCCGAGATCGCGTTCGTAGTCGGACTGCACCTTGGCCGCGAACGCCTCGGGCGTCGTCTTGCCGGCCAGCAGCAGCTGCGTTTGCGGGACGAGGCTGTTGACGTGGATCGAAGCCGTCGCATCAGCCATGAAGCCGACCAGCCCGTTGCTCTTCAGCAACTCCTGGAACGCGTTGACGGTGGCGGCGACCGCCGACCCCTCGGGCGCGGTCGAAGCCGGCGCGTCGGTCGGTCCCGCCGGTACCAGCCCGCCGAGGGTGATCGTCTCCTGCCGCGCCTGCTGGTCCGTCTGCACGAAGTCCAGGAACGCCGCCGCCACGTCCGCGTTCTGTGACTTCGCCGGAATCCCCAGGTTGGCGGCGGCGGTCATCGCGTACGACGGCCCACCGGCGACGTCGGGCGGGAACAGGAAGAAGCCGAACTGACCGGGTGCGGTCTTGTCGAGGTTCGGGGCCTGCCAGTTGCCGCTCGGGAAGAACACGCCGTTGCCCTTGATGAACTCGGCCGGCGCCCGGGTCTGGTCGATGTCGTTCGCGTCGGCCGGCAGGTATCCCGCCTGTCCCCAGCGTTGCAATGTCGTGGCGCCCTTGACTGTCGCCGCGTTGTCAATGCTCGCGCCGGGCTTGGTGTAGTTCCAGTCCTGGACGGCTTGCGCGTCACCGGCGTAGGAGATCATCAGATTCTGCAGCGGATAGACGCTGCCGCCGTCCTTGCCGTTGGTCATGATCGGCTGGAGCCCGGCGTCCTTCGCCTTGGCGAGCAGCTGCTCGAACTCGGCGACGGTCGCCGGTGGCCGCGTCATCCCGATCCGCTGCGCGAGCGCCTTGTTGTAGTACACCCCGGTCAGGCCGAAACCGGCACCCGCGGCGTACAACGAGCCCGTCCCCCGCTGTGTGCCGTCCGGGCCGACACGGGTGGAGGCGAACTGCGACTGCGGCCACGCGTTCCACCCATAGGCCTCCACATACGGGTCGAGGCTGAGCAGCAGGTGGTCCTTGGTCAGGTTGCCGAGCTGCGGCACGCGGACGAGGTCGGGCACGTTGTCCCCGGCGAGAGTGCGCGCGATGGTCGTGGTCAAGGTGGCGTAGTCCTGGTTCTCGACCTTGACGGTCACGTTGCCGTGCTTGGCGTGGAACAGCTTGCCGAGTGCGGTGTAGAACGGGACGTCGACGCCGCTGGTGACGAGCAGCTTCAGGGTGACCGGTTCGCTTCCGATACTGGTGGAGACCGGCTTGGACGGTACCGGGCCGGCTTCGGAGGTGCCGCCGGGTGCGCAGGCGGCCAGCAGCAGGGCAGCCGCGGCGACCCCGGTCGCCCGGAGGTTCCGGCGGTAATGGATCAGCGATCGCACGGGAAGTCCTTAAGGCTCGATGGTGCGGGTTGACTGGAACGCGCGGCGTACCGCGTCGCCTGCCTTGCCGGCGGCGTGGTGCGCGTCGGTCATCACGGCGAACATCTCGAAGAAGCCATGGATCTGCCCCGCGTACTCGATCAGCTCGACCGGCACGCTGGCCACCCGCAGACGCCGGGCGTAGTCCTCGGCCTCGCCACGGAGGAAGTCGTGCTCGGCCGTGATGATCGTCGCGGGCGCGACACCGCGCACGGATTCAGCGTGCAGGGGGGATGCATACGACGCCGTGCGGTGTGCCGGGTCGGGAACGTACGTCGCCCAGATGTGCTGGAGCCGACGGTAGGTATTGGGGCCAAAACCCGGCTGGCCCGCGAAGGTCTCGTACCGCCGCCGGAACGCGACCTTGTAGTCGGTGTTCTCGAAGCTGTCGAGTACCGGGTAGACGAGGAGCTGGGCGGCCAGTCGAACACCTTCGTCACGTGCTTTGAGCGCAACAGCCGCGGCGAGGTTGCCGCCCGAACTGTCTCCACCGACAGCCACGCTGCCGAAGTTGCGGCGTGCCCATGCGACGGCTGTCCAGGTGTCGTCAAGGCCGGCTGGAAACGGGTGCTCGGGCGCGAGCCGGTAGTCGATGGACAGCACCCCGCACCCGGCCCGGTTCGCGAGTTCCCGGGCGACGCCCTCGGCGGTGTCGAGGTCTCCGTGAATCCAGCCGCCACCGTGTGCCCAGACCAGCACCTCCTGTTCCCCGCCCTTGGGCCGGTAGAGCCGGGCCGGTACGCCGTCCGCGTCGACCGACTCGACGGAGGCAACCGGCGCAGTCTCACCGGTCACGGCCAGCACCTTCGCACGTGCGTCCGCCCGCACGGCCGCGATGTCGGCGGCCCACGGGTCGGGCGATGATCCGGAGTTGTCCAGGAAGGCCTGAACCTGCTTGTGCGGCCGCGGCGGAGTGTCTCCCCCGCGGACGGCCGGGATTCCCCGCCGGGAAGCTGCACTCATTCGATCGCGCCTCTCGCCAAAGTTAAGACTGAGCACTCAGTCGGTTTCGCCGAGGTTACCGAGTGCTCAGTCGGTTTGTCTATGCTTGCCTATGACCCGCCCCGACCATCGTGAGGAGATCAACCGTGTCCCCTGCCCAGAAGCCCAAAACCTCAGCGAAGGGCCTCGAGACACGGGATCGCATCGTCGACGTCGCCGTACGATTCATCGCCCGCAACGGAGCGCGCGGCACGAGCCTCGCCGACATCGCGGCCGAGGCCGGCGTGTCACAGACCGGGCTGCTCTATCACTTCCGCAGCAAGGAGGCGCTGCTCAACGCCGTCATGGATCGGCACCTGGCCTTCTCCGAGCAGTGGCTGTGGGGCGAGGGACCCGACCCCGGCATCAAGATCGTCGACATCATCGCCAAGCACATGGCCAGCTGGCCCAGCCAGCACGACAGCAAGGTGGCCAGCCTGCTCGGCATGAACACCGTCGTCCTCGGCGAAAACGTCAGCCCCGACACCGAACTCCACCAACGGCTGGTCGATGGCTACCGAACAACGATCGACCGCGTGACGGCAACCCTGCGGTCCGCACAGGAGCGCGGCGAGATGCGGGAGGACATCGACCCACAGCTCAAAGCAATGGAGATCATCGCTTTCTGCTCCGGCATCGAGGCCGCGTGGCTGGTGGACCCGAATATCCCGGTCGCCGCGGCAGCCGCCCAATGGGCCGCACAGCAGACCAGGCAGTTAGCGACCGGGCCGGCGACGGCCTGACGACACGCCACCGGGAATCCGGCAATCATCGAATTGTTCACGGGGCCGCGCTGCCGGCGAGCGAGGCCCCTCTCTGCTCTCCCGGACTGCGGCCAGTGCGGGTGCCATTAACGAACGTGTCACCAGCCCCAGTGCGCCACGAAGCGCTGATCTGTCCGTGCGGAGGTGAAAGACCACCGCTGCTCTGCCGTCGTGGTGGCGGAGCGAAGCTGGAGGCAGCCCAACCCTGGAATCGCTGGGGAGGGCGGGAGCAGCCTCGACAAAGTCGGGTCGGCCTGGCACTACCGGAGGGGCCGGGCCCGGTGAGCGAGACGAGAAGGTATACGCGAGGAACCGGTGTCGTTACGCCTCTTGAGGTGACGCCAGCTCAAACCCGGTGGATATGGGCTGGTCAGCGGTGCGCACTCGTCCCCTCATCGCGGGGCGGGGAACTCCTGGCCGGGCATTGGGGCGCTCGGTCGGGAGGCCATGGTGAAAGACCACGGCGTAGCCATGGCGAGGCCGCAGGGGTATAGCCGGGTGCCTAACTCGTCGAACGGACAGCAGTGAACGTGGGAACCCCCGCGCCCCCTCCTCTTCGACCTTCCAGCCAGGAAGGCGGGCGGGGATAGGTGCGATGTCCGCCGAAGGGCGCGGGTGGGACGGAGCCGTCGTAGTACTCCGAGCCGGGGAGAGCCCGGCACATGGGGAAGGACGGCAGCGTGTCGCGCAAGGAGAAAAGTGCAATGTCCGAAGATGCGGCGGTGAATACCGACGCCGGGAGATGGCCGGACGTTGATCCGGCTTTCTTCGCGGTACGGAGGATGCAGATCAAGTTGCACCGTTGGGCGACCGATGATCTCGGTCGCCGGTTCGGTGACCTGTTCAACCTCGTCTATGACCGGGCGTTTTTGGTGCACGCGTGGGAACGCGTGTCCTCCAACGCCGGGGCACGGACCGCGGGCGTCGACCGGGCCACGGTGGCCTGGATCGAGACCCGGATCGGGGTGGAGACTTTCCTGGAGGAGATCCGCAGCTCGCTGAAGTCCGGCGGGTTCAAACCGGTCGAAGTGCGGCAGGTGATGATTCCCAAGGCGAGCGGCAAGCTTCGCAAGCTGGGCATCCCCACCGTCGCCGACCGGATCGTCCAGGCCAGTCTCAAGGCGGTGCTCGAACCCATCTTCGAGGCGGATTTCCTGCCGTGCTCATATGGGTTCCGCCCTAACCGGCGGGCGCATGATGCGATTGCCGAGATCTACCATCTGGCTTCGGCTCCCTCGAATCACACCTGGGTGCTGGAGGCGGACATCACGGCGTGTTTCGACGAGATCGACCACACGGCGTTGATGGATCGCCTGCGGGTGAGGATCAAGGACAAGCGGGTCTGCGCGCTGGTCAAGGCGTTCCTGAAGGCCGGGGTCATGACGACTACCGGAGATCGGGAGGAGACACCGGCGGGAACCCCGCAAGGCGGGATCCTCTCCCCGCTGCTGGCCAACATCGCCCTGTCGGCGCTGGATGAACACTTCGACCGGCAACGACGAGAGCAGATGGGAACCAATTATCAGCGGGTCAAACGCAGGAAGAACGACCTGGGCAACTGGAAGCTCGTCCGGTTCGCCGATGACTTCGTCGTCATGGTGAGCGGGGAGCGCCGGCACGCCGAGGCTTTGCGCGAGGAGGTGGCGGCCGTGCTCGCTCCGTTGGGGCTGCGGCTGTCACCGGAGAAGACCCGCGTGGTCCACATCGATGAGGGCTTTGACTTCCTCAGCTTCCATATCCGCCGGATGCGGAAGAGAGGGACGAACAAGCACTACGTCTACACCGTGGTGTCCAAGAAGGCGATCCAGTCGATCAAGGACAAGGTGAAAGCGAAGACCTACAGGTCAACCCGCCATATGAGCCTGGCCGAGCTGATCGGCAATCTCAACCGGCTCTTGCGCGGGTGGGCGAACTACTTCCGGCACGCGGTGGCGAAAGATGTGTTCAACGCGATCGACTCCTTCACCTGGCGTCGCGTCGCGAACTGGATCTTTCGCAAACACTCGCTGCTCAGCCGTCAGGAAATGCGCCGCAGATTCTGCCGACCGGGCACCTGGAAGATCGTTCATGACGGCATCGAGCTCACTGGCGCTGCCAGCGTGAAGGTGACCCGATACCGCTACCGGGGGCACAGCATCGCAACCCCCTGGACCCCGACACCGGCAGCCGCTACAGCCAGCGGCTGACCAACGGCCACGACATGTGGAGAGCCCGGTGCTTCGAGAGGAGCACGCCGGGTTCGGCGGGCGGGCCGGGGAAACGGACTGATCGCAAGGTCAGCACCGCGCCCCGGTCCGACCCAACACCACGGATGATCACGACTGATTGTGTGCCTGTATTGGCAACTTCGCCGGGATAGATCACTTGACCTGGAACGCGCGCCCTTACCTGGGCCGGGGTCGTCTACGTCGCGTTCGTGGGCTGGTCGGCGGCGATGACCAGGCGGGCCAAACTCATCCTGGACGCCCTGGACATGGGTTGTGGCGGCGCGACCGTGCCGGGACGCCGGCCGGTCCGGGTCTGGTGCATCACTCCGACGCCGGCAGTCAGCTTAGGTTCAAGCCGTCGGCTGGAGGTGAACGAGAATCATCCAGTTGTCCTCGTCCTTCGTATAGGTGGCCCGGACCCTGTACCTCCCAGGATCGAGATCGATGACGAGCAGATCGTCGGGCTCCAACTCAGCGCCGGGGATCGCAGAGTCGAAGAGCACTACCGGCTCTCGTACCTCCCAGATCAAGTCCTCGTCATCATCCCAATCCGCTTCACCTGCCAGGGCTCGCCTGGCCGCCACGATCAGCTCGGCCTCGGAGTCAGCGCCGACCCAGCGCACGAAGAGACGCTCGGTCGCCAGGTAAGTCGTCATGGCCGGCTCGTCGTCGAGGACAAGGGCGTGCTGCGCACCAACGACAACAAGGCCGATGTAGCCCTCAACAGCACAAGCGCGACCGTAGTCACCCCACGTCTCTACTGGGCCGTCGTTGTCATCCACACCCGCCCAGTTCTTCAGCTCGGACTCAGGGACGGCGATCAGCGGCCCTCCCGCACTCTGAACCCAGGTGTGAAGCACTGACGGCCTCGCTTCCATCGGTACATCCTCAGAAAGAATCTTGCCGCTCGTTCGTGATCACACGACGTCCCTCCCCTGGGCTTCCCCAGGGAAATCAAATGTCGTAGATCTGATCCGTCATGGCGACCAGCCTGCAGTGATCTTCTAGAAAGTGTTCCGAGCTGGTCTTTTGGCGTTCGCTGGTTCTCATCGTTTCGCGCTGCTTCTCGTACCCATGTGCCCTGGGTGTGCCCTGCCCTCGTAGATCTGAGTGATCTCCGATGCCACAGCATGTCACCTGGGAAAACGACTCGATCATGTAGCTGAGCAGGGATTACGCCTGTGGTCATCTCGCGTCACTTCTCGCTGGTTTCGACGCTCCCACGGAACAGCGACGGAACGAGGAGCCTCATCGACCAGACGGCCACGGCCGATCAGCCCGTAGGTTCATCGGGCGCAGACGGCCTAACTCCTCGGAGAACTCCCGCTCGCCGATCTCATACGGAGCGAACTCATCGAGATCCAACTGAGCGTAGGTCAAGCCGCCGTACCGGTCCTCGTCGTGCTCCGCGTCGTAGGCGATCACTGTGCCATCGGCGTAGACCTCGACCTGCACATGGGCGTACCCCTCGCCATCGAGCTCCAGATAGAACGTGGACGTCCCCCAACTCGCGTACTCGTCTCCCCGGTCCTCGTCCCACCCTCGCCGGAAATACCTCACTCCATCAGCTTCCTTCAACCGCGTTACCCTGGCCGGAGATGAGAGGGTATCCGTGAGCGCAGAAGCCTGGCACCGGCTCCGGCCACAGCTCATGCTCGGGCAGAGGCTACAGGGAACCGTCCTGCCCGCTCCGTGGCCTGCCGGGGTGACCGGAATCTTCGTAGACCTCCGCCTCCCCGTGGTCGGCTTCGTGGACGTCCTCCTCCTGCCGCACGACGCCGAGCGCTGGCCAGCGTCTGAAACCGTGACCCAATTCGAGATCTGGTGGATGGACGACCGACCACAGATCCGCCTCAAGCCTGTGGATCCGGCCTATCTCCGCGATGACTTCGACGAGTGGGTCATGAGGCTCCAGGGGTCAAAGTGACACCCGCTTCAGGAGAGCGGTGAGAGGTTGTCCCGTAGCTCGTAGAACTTGATGTGGCGGTCCCCGCCTCGCGGCCTACCTGATGGTAGGTCTCGAGCAACTACCACATCACTCCGAG
>NZ_JBEZEZ010000013.1:0-124659 GCF_040649155.1 Streptosporangium sp. NPDC049046
CCGTCCCCATGGTCGACGGCCAACCCCTGCTCTACCACTGGTTCGTCTACACCCACTTCGCCACCGCGAGCCACCTCACCGGCATCGAACCCCTCGTCCTGCTCTTCCGCCTGGGCATGCTCCCCATGATGTTCACCCTGACCATCCTCCTGGCCATGATCACCCACCGCCTCACCCGCTCCCACCCCGCCACACTCCTCGCCATCACGGGCACCGTGTTCATGACCGCCCCGAACCTCTACCTGGGGGTGAACCTCGGGATGTTCACCTGGAGAGGCTTCCAGTCCTGGACAGGCCCCACCCAGACCTTCGGGGCCCTCCTGTTCGCCCCGGTCGTCCTGCTGCTCGTCGACCTCCTCGAAGGCCGGAGACGTGACGTCGGCAGATGGCTCCTGCTCGGCGTGTTCATGGTGGCGGTGATGGGAGCCAAGGCCACCCACCTTCCCCCGCTCGCCGCGGGACTGGCCGCCGTCGTCGGGGTCGAGGTGATCAGGCGGCGCCGGATACCACGGTCCGCGCTCGTCGCGCTCGGGATGACGGTGGCGTGCTCCCTCTTCGCGCAGGTAGTACTGTTCGGCGGTGCGAGGCAGGGGACGATGGTCGACCCCCTCTCCCTGCTGCGCCGGGCCTGGGGAGAGCTGACCGGCCACGTCGGCGCGGCCGAGCCGCCGCCGCTCTCGGTGCTCGGTGTCACGGTGCTGTACGCGCTGTGCCTGGCCGTCGCGTGGTGCGGGATCCTCGGGCTGCTGTGCAGGCCAAGACTGCTCCTGCGACCGGCGGTGGTCCTCCTGCTCGGCATGGGCGCCGCGTGTGTCGCCGCCGTGCTCCTGCTCGGGCACCCTCACCTCGGCCAGCTCTACTTCTTCGGGGCCTGCTATCCCTACATGATGATCGTCGCGGCCTACGGGCTCTCCGTCATCGTGCGACGGGCACGGATGCCGCTCGGGACGATCGCGTACGCGGTCGGCGCCGGTGTGATGACGGCCTACCTGATCCGCATGCTGTGCGACGTCAGGACCCCCCTGCCCCCTGGCCGGCCGGACACCGTGCTGTACCTGCCCTACGCCGCGCTCCTGGCCGTCGTCGTGCTGGTGGCCGTCGCCCTGATGGCGACCGGGCGCGGCGGCCTGCGGGCCTGGGCCTTCATGCTTGTCGCGTTCGCGGCGGTCGGGCCGCCCGCCGCCTGGTTCACGCGCGTTCTCCCGGGCGCGGAGAGCGTCCCGGTGGCCCGGACGTTCGGGGAGGTCCCGCCGGTGCCGGTTCAGGCGGTTCCCCAGGGTGCCCTGGAGGCCGGCCGGTGGCTGCGCGCCCACTCGGACCCCGACGACCTGGTCGCCACGAACGCGCACTGCCGCTGGGGGTACGAGAACCCGTGCGACAGCCGTCAGTTCTGGGTGGCCGCCCTGTCGGAGCGGCGGGTGCTGGTCGAGGGATGGACCTACACCGCGGCGAACATGAGCCACTGGCGGCCGGGGTCCCCGCCGGAGTACCTGCCGTTCTGGGACGAGGAGCGGATCCGGCTGAACGACGCCGCCTTCCAGGCCCCCTCGGCGGCCACGATCGGGCGGCTGCGCGAGCGCTACGGGGTGCGCTGGCTCTTCGCCGACGAGCGCCGCACCGGCCGGACCTCCAGGATCGGGGACTTCGCCGAACTGCGGTTCCGCTCCGGCGACTGCGCCGTCTACCGGATTCCGGACGGATCGGCGTGACCTAAGACTTGCGTAATGGATCGCCAAGTAACGACGGCGCGACGCGTGTCGGCCGGTCCTTTCGTTGTTCACTTCGGCCGTGAACGCAACCGACCTGAAGACGATCCCCTTCAACAGGACGCACATCTCGGTGAACGAGCTGGACTACCTGGGGGAGGCCGTGCGCCGACGATCCACCTGCGGAGACGGGCCGTTCACCCGGCGGGCCGCGGAGATCCTCGGAAAGATCACCGGGGCGGGCCAGGTGCTGCTGACCACCTCCTGCACGCACGCGCTGGAGATGTCGGCGATCCTCCTGGATCTCCGGGCCGACGACGAGGTGATCATGCCGTCGTTCACCTTCACGTCGACGGCCAACGCCTATGCGCTGCGCGGGGCGGTCCCGGTCTTCGTCGACTGCAGGCCCGACACCCTCAACGTGGACGAGCGGCTGATCGAAGCGGCGATCACCGATCGCACGCGGGCCGTCGTGGTCGTCCACTACGCGGGCGTCGCGTGCGCGATGGAGGAGATCGCCGAACTCTGCGACCGGCATGGCCTCACCCTCATCGAGGACAACGCCCACGGCCTGGGCGGATCCTATCGAGGCCGGTCGCTCGGATCGTTCGGCAGCATGGCCGCGCAGAGCTTCCACGAGACGAAGAACGTGCAGTGCGGGGAGGGCGGCGCGCTGCTGCTGAACGACGCGGGTCTCGTCGCGCGTGCCGAGGTCATCCGGGAGAAGGGCAGCGACCGCAGCCGGTTCTTCCGCGGTCAGGTCGACAAGTACCGATGGGTCGACATCGGCTCCAGCTACCTGCTGTCCGACGTCCTGGCCTCACAGCTGACCTCGCAGCTGGAGTCGTTCCACGAGATCCAGTTCCGGCGCCACGCCGTCTGGTACCGGTACCACGAGGAACTGGCGGACTGGGCGAGGGGGAACGGGATCTCCCGGCCGACGATCCCCGACGGCTGCGCGCATCCGGCGCACCTGTACTACCTGCTGTTCCCGGATCTGGAGAATCGCCGGGCCTTCATCGACCATCTCCGGGGGGAAGGCGTGCAGGCGACGTTCCACTACCAGCCCCTGCACGCCGCGCCCGCGGGGGTGAGGTTCGGTCGCGTGGCCCCGGGGGGTTGCCCGGTCGCGGAGAGGGTCGCCGACCGCCTCGTGCGGCTGCCGCTCTACGCCGACCTGGACGAGACCGGCGTGGCACGAGTGATCGACGCCGTCCGGTCCTACGAGGTGAGCTGATGGCCTGGCGCGACGTGATCGAGGCGCGGGCCGTACGGGCCGTGGAGTCGCCGCTGGAATCGGCCAGGTTCGGATGTTCCGTGGAGCGTCTCACCGTCCCCGTGGAGTCCGGGGCGCCGTTCTCCGCGGTCCGTGAGGCGCTCCTGGGGTCGGTCGCGGACGTCGTCGTGCTCCGGTACCCGGCGGAACACGTCGGCTGGTTCGCGAAGCTGGCCGCGCTCGGCCGGACCGCCGTGTTCGCGGACTCCCTGGTGTACTGGCGCCTGCACGCGGGAGAGGGGCGCGGGCCTGCTCCGTCACCCGGGCTGCGAACGTCGGAGCCGGCCGGTCCCGCCGCGGTGGAGGCACTGGTCTCCGACATCTTCGGCGTGTACGGGAACCACTATCTGGCCAATCCGCTGTTCGACGCGGCCGAGGCCCTGGCGGGCTACCGGGAATGGGCGCTGAGGTCGTCCGCGGAGGGGGAGTGTCTGACACTGGAGGATCGAGGCGCCGGAGTGGAGGTGCCCCGCCCGCTCGGGCTGGCCACGTTGGAGGAGGACGGTCCCCGGACGGAGATCCTTCTGGCCGGAGTGGTCTCCGGCTCACAGGGGCGTGGTCTCTACGCCCACCTGCTCAGGGCCGTCGAGGACCGCGCGCTGGCGCGTGGCGCGGCGGAGGTCGTCATCTCCACCCAGGGACACAACACGCGGGTGCAGAGGGCATGGGCGAGGTACGGATTCGAGCCCGTCCAGACCCTCCTCACCGTTCATCTGGTCCGGAGCCGGCTCCTGCGCGTGCGTGAACGCCAGGGCCGCCGGGCCGCTGGGGAAGATCGGCGGCGGACGACCCGACGCGCTCGCGCACCACGTACGTCGGACGGCCCATGCCGTTTCCGTGAATGCGGCCGATGTACTCACCGAGGACTCCGATGGACAACAGCTGGGCGGAGGAGAAGAGCGCGACCATCGAGGCGACGGTGGTGAACCCGGCCACCGTGGTGTCGCCCGCGGCGAAACGCCACAGGACGGCGCCCCCCAGCAGCAGGCCGATCACACCGACGAGGAATCCGAGGTAGCTCGCCGCGCGGAGCGGAGCGGTGCTGTAACCGAGGAGCATGTTCATCGCGTGCCCGACCAGCAGGCGCGGCGTGTAGTTCGATCGCCCGTGGTCGCGCTCGTTCATGTGCACGCCGACGGAGCCCACCTGCGTGGTGGCCCATGACAGGGCCACGTCGACCGACGCGTGTGGTCCCGACAGGCCCTCGAACCCGTCGCGCATGTGCGTGCGCAGGGCCCGGAAGGCGCTGATCGTACGCGCGGTGCGGATGCCCAGCGCGCCGGCCATGGCGGCCTTGACCGACCGGGACGCGAGACTCCGCAGGAACCCGTGCTCCTCGTCGTGCGGGACGCCGTACACCAGGTCGAGGCGGTCGCCTTCGAGCGCGGCCAGGAGGAGGGGGATCTGCTCGGGGGGATGTTGCAGGTCGTCGTCCATGGTGACGACGACTTCGAACGCCGCCTCCCTGATGCCGGCGACCAGCGCGTTGTGCTGCCCGTAGTTACGGGACAGGCGGATCGCCCGGACGGCGTCGACCCGGCGGGCCAGCTCCGCGGCGGTCTCCCACGTGTCGTCCGGGCTTCCGTCGACGACGAGGATCACCTCGTGCCGGACGGCCAGGCCGTGAAGGACCGGCATGAGCCTGTCCACCAGCGCCGGAAGGGTCCGCGCTGAGCGGTAACACGGAATAACCACCGACACCGACATTGATCCCCCGATTATTTCTTGTCGCCCACTACAATCCTGTTTCATCCCAATGTCTGACCACGATCCGGAGCGGCCGTCACATGGTTGAAGTCGAAGGTGGAACCGTCCGTGACAATAACCCGCGTTTCGGGCGGCCGGCTGTGATCTCGGCCTTTGGTGGCCACCGCATCACATATCTGTTCGCCGGCGCCATGACGGCTATGGTCTATTACGTTCTCCTCGGCTTAGGATTGCTGGCCTTTGAAGATGGCGTTCCCTATCTTTTCCTGGTCGTGGTCAGCCACCTGATCACCGTGGTGATCGTCTACCCCTGGTACAGGCTGGTGGTCTTCCGCGACTCCGGGTATTCCTGGCCGGCGGGCTACCTGCGGTTCTACGTGGTCGGGCTGAGCTTCCTCGCGGCGTCCGTCGTCGGGGTCCCGCTTCTGGTGGAACTCGCCGGGGTCCCGATCATGGTGGCCCAGGGGATGGTGATACTGACGAGCCCGCCGCTGAGTTACGCGATAAACCGGGCGTGGGTGTTCCGTGACCGAGGAAAAGTGTGAAATCGACAAAACGCCGTACGCTCTTCAGTAAAGGTGTGAGCCGGTGAAGAGGCGTCGATTTCGGGTTCCGGTAAAGTCGGGCGGACATGTGGCCGCACGGCCATGTGTTCTTCGCGGAAGGACTCGAAGAGCGTTGAAGGCACTCGTTCTGGCGGGCGGTAAGGGAACGAGGTTGCGCCCGCTTACCCATACCTCGGCGAAACAACTGGTCCCGGTCGCCAACAAGCCGGTGCTCTATTACGGGCTTGAGGCGATCCGGCAGGCCGGCATCACCGACGTGGGCATCGTCGTCGGCGACACGGGCCGCGAGATCCGGGACGCCGTGGGCGACGGCTCGCGGTTCGGGCTGGACGTCACGTACATCGCCCAGGAGGCTCCCCTCGGGCTGGCGCACTGCGTCCTGATCGCCGGGGAGTTCCTCGCCGACGAGCCGTTCGTGATGTATCTGGGGGACAACTTCCTGGTGGACGGCATCACCGATCTGGTGGACGCCTTCCGCCTGGCCGACCACGACGCGCAGATCCTGCTCACCAGGGTCGCCGAACCGCAGTTCTACGGAGTGGCCGAGATAGGGCCGGAAGGCGAGATCCTCGGGCTGGAGGAGAAGCCGGAGCACCCGCGCAGCGACCTCGCGATCGTCGGGGTCTACATCTTCTCCCCGGCGATCCACGAGGCGGTCCGGGCGATCACCCCGTCGGCGCGCGGCGAGCTGGAGATCACGGACGCCGTCGCGTGGCTCCTCGACAACGGCTTCCGCGTCCACTCGCATCTTGTGAGCGGCTACTGGAAGGACACCGGGCGCCTCCAGGACATGCTGGAGTGCAACCGCATCGTCCTCGAACGCGTCGAGCCCGACATCAGGGGCACCGTGGACGACCTGAGTGAGGTCACCGGGCGGGTCGTCGTCGAGCCGGGCGCGGTGGTGGAGAACTCGGTCCTTCGCGGTCCGATCGTGATCGGCGCGGATACCAAGATCCTCTCCTCCTACGTCGGCCCCTTCACCTCGATCGGCTCCGGCTGCCTGGTCGGCGGCGCCGAGATCGAATACTCCATCGTGCTCGACGGTTCCTCCGTGCAGGGCGTCTCGCGTATCGCGCACTCCCTGATCGGGCGCGGCGTCGAGGTCAGCCGCGCGGCCGGCGTCTCCAACACCCACGAGCTCATGGTGGGCGACCACAGCAGGATCCAGGTGCGCGCATGAGAGTCCTCGTCACCGGCGGAGCCGGGTTCATCGGGTCCCACTACGCCAGGTCCCTGCTGCTCGGCTCCTGGCCCGGCTGCGAGGACACACGGGTCACCGTCCTGGACAAGCTCACCTACGCGGGCAACCTTGCCAACCTCGCCCCCCTCGACGGCCACCCCGGTTACGCGTTCGTGCGGGGCGACATCACCGACGCGCGGCTTCTCGCGGACGTCGTTCCCGGCCACGACGTGGTCGTGAACTTCGCGGCGGAGAGCCACGTCGACCGGTCCATCGCGGGCGCGGGCGACTTCGTGACGACGAACGTGCTGGGGACCCAGAGACTTCTCCAGGCCGCGCTGGAGGGCGGAGTCCGCACGTTCCTTCAGGTCTCCACCGACGAGGTGTACGGCTCTATCGAGGAGGGGGCCTGGAGCGAGAGCGAACCGTTGCTGCCGAACTCGCCCTACTCGGCGGCGAAGGCGGGTGGCGACATGCTGTGCCGCGCCTACCACCGCACCCACGGGCTCGACGTCCGGGTGACCCGCTGTTCCAACAACTACGGCCCCTACCAGCACCCCGAGAAGCTGATACCGCTCTTCGTCACCAACCTCCTCGACGGTGAGAAGGTCCCGCTCTACGGTGACGGGCTCAACGTGCGCGACTGGCTGCACGTCGACGACCACTGCAGAGGCATCCAGACGGTGCTGAGGAAGGGCGCGCCCGGCGAGGTCTACAACATCGGCGGCGGCGTCGAGCTGACCAACCGGGAGCTGACCGGGCGGCTGCTGGCCGCGCTCGGCACGGGCTGGGAGGCGGTCGAGCCGGTGGCCGACCGGCTCGGGCACGACCGCCGCTACTGCGTCGACTGGACGAAGATCCGGGCCATCGGCTATGAGCCCCGCAAGGACTTCGGCGACGGCCTGGCCGAGGTGATCCGGTGGTATCGGGACAACCCGCGGTGGTGGCGTCCGCTCAAGGAGCGGACGCCCTGACACCGGACCCGTGCCACGGGGGCACCGGTCACACGAGCATCGTGTCAGCTGTGGAAGATCAGGTCGACCCAGTAGTTCGTCGCCTGGTAGGTGCTCGTCGGGAAGATGTTGCTCGGGCTGTAGGTGTAGACACCGTTGCCGCCTGAGGCGCCGTCGGCCAGGGCGGTGAGGGCGCCGTTGACGTACTGAGAGGTGAAGTACGGGCGGTCCGTCGAGTAGTTGCCGGATGTGGTGTGGTAGGACGCGACGTAGGTGGTGCCGCCGGTGACGTTGACGGGTTGTGAGAAGTTCACCTGCTGCCAGCCGGTGGCGGTCTCGCCGGAGAACACGGCGCTGGCCAGGAGTGTGCCGTCGATCCCCCACAGGCTGGCGGTGTGGACGCCGGTGTTCTGCGGGCCCTTGTAGAACCGGATCCCGCTCACCTTCCCGTTCGTCGCCGCCTTGAACTTGACACCGAGGGAAACCCCCTGCGGATCGGACTGCGACGGGACGCTGGGCACCGCCACCCTGTCCCACAGGCTGTCCGTCGGGATGAACACGACGTCCACCCA
Source organism: Streptosporangium sp. NPDC049046 (assembly GCF_040649155.1). Taxonomy (NCBI): domain Bacteria; kingdom Bacillati; phylum Actinomycetota; class Actinomycetes; order Streptosporangiales; family Streptosporangiaceae; genus Streptosporangium; species Streptosporangium sp. NPDC049046. Next base: position 7,961 of record NZ_JBEZEZ010000013.1, read on the forward strand.
GTAGTTCGTCGCCTGGTAGGTGCTCGTCGGGAAGGTGTTCCCCGCCCCGTAGGTGTAGACGCCGTTGCCGCCGGAGGCGCCGTCGGCCAGGGCGGTGAGCGGGCCGTTGACGTACGCGGAGACGAAGTAGGGGCGGGTCGTCGCGTAGCGGCCGACCGGAGCGTAGTACGAGGCGATGTAGGTGGTGTTGGCGGTGACCGCCACCGGTGTCGAGAAGCTGACCTCCTGCCAGCCGGTGGCGGTCTCGCCGGTGAAGGTGGCGCTGGCCAGGAGGGTGCCGCCACTCGTCCACAGGCTGCCGATGTGGGTGCCGGTGTTCTGCGGGCCCTTGTAGAACCGGATGCCGGTCACGGTCCCGCTCGTCGCCGCCCTGAACTTGACGCCGAGGGTGACCCCCTGCGTGTCGGGCTGCGCGGGGACCGCCGGCACCCCGGCACTGTTCCACAGGCTGTCCGACATGCTCTGGATGACGGGTGGTGACGTGCTCGGCGCGAAGTGGATCAGAGCCTCGTTGTCGAAGGTGTCCCCCCCGAGATAGACGGCGACGATGCTGTGATCTCCCCCGGAGAGGTCGGAGACCGTGATCCTGGCGGGGATGCCATCGGTCTGGAAGGCCGAACCGAGGACTGTCGAGCCGTCCTTGAAGACCACCTCGCCGGCGGGGACGACCGTACCGCTGACCTGCTGCACCGTCGCCGTCAGGGTGACCGGGTCCCCTCTCCACGCGGGGTCGGCCGAGGAGGTCAGGCTCGTGGTGGTCGGCGGGTCGTTCGGCACGGTGAGGCGCGTGAACGGCAGGCTACCGGTGCCCTGGATGGCGGCCGTGCCGTTGAGCGCGAAGACGCGGCCGTTGACGTTGGCCCCGCTGCCGATCGCGACCGTGCCCTGCGCCAGGAGGTTGCCGCGGAAGGTGCAGTACGTGCCCAGCGTCGCCGAGCCGCTGATCTGCCAGAAGAGGTTGTTGGCCTGGGCTCCGCGCTGGAGGCTGATGTTGCTGATGTTCGCCGCGTCGAGGCTGGAGGCCTGGAAGATGAAGACGGCGTTCGGGTCGCCCTGCGCGTCGAGGGCGAGCGTCCCGCTGATCGAGAAACTCCCGGTGACGGAGTTGTAGACACCCGGCCCCTTGGTCGTCCCGCCCAGCTGGGCGGCCACCGTGGCGTCGGGCGTGCGCCCGGCGGCGTCGTTGTAGGCGCCGGTCGCGTCGGCCTTGGCCTGCGCCGCGACGGCGTTTCCTATCTGCTTGGTCCCCGAGACCGTGCCGGGCGGGAAGCCGGTCACCGTGGTCCCCGGGCTCACCCCCAGGTTGCCGGTGACCGTCGTGGAGTTCACGTTGGTGATCGCGGCCGCCAGCACTCCGAACGGCGCGGCGCTGCCGATGTTCACCGGATCGGCCGCGCTGGCGCCGCCGGGGGTGCCGGCGACCGCGCCCATCGCGAGGACGGCCGCCACGGCCGCCTTCAAAAGGACGCGGCCGGCGGAACCTCGCGGTCGGGGCGGGCGGAGCCGGAGGAGCGGCCGGCTCCGGGCCCTTCCGGTGTCGATCATGGTCGCGGTCGTGCCGGCCGTCTGGTCGGGCGCGTCGCGAACGGTTTTGGACATGCGACACAACTCCTCACTGATCTCGTGATGCGTCAGACGCCCGGTGTTATCCGTCGTCTGTGATCTGTCATGAATAAAAATTGAATTTTTGTCGACCTTCTGTGTGATTTGTCGCATTAACCACAGAGGTGACCGAGGGTGGATATTGAGAGAAATAATCGAATTATCGTCACGCCGCTTAAGGGTGTCACCTAACACGCTGACGACTCTGCCGTGGGGGTTGGCGTACGCGGGTTCGTGTGCGGCCGGGAAAAGCGCATGTTGGCGTGCGGATGATGGAAAATTTACTCACCAATACTTCTGGATATTGCTTGATTTTCGGTACTAAAGTGGCATCTGCGCTGTTCGGAGAGGTCTTCGTGGGTAGGTGGAGGTGGCCTGCTTTCGCCCTCATGTCCGCCCGCCCTCTTTGTCGACAGCCTTCAATGTGGCCATAAAATACATAAAAGTATATTTGAAGTAATTGTGTATGTTTCAAGGTTTTTGCTCTGTTGTCGGTGGTCGGCAGGGCCTCGTGTGCAGGGCTTGAGCAGCTCCGGCCCCTGGGCGACACGCCCGGACAATGGCGGGATGGGCGGTGCGGGAAAGCAGGACTCTTACAGTCGAGGTTGTCTTGTCCCGAATCGACAGGGGTTCTGCCGTGAAAGAGAAACTGGTGGTGATCGGCCAGGGGTACGTCGGCCTGCCACTTGCGATGGGGGCCGTCACAGCGGGCTTCGACGTCGTGGGAATCGATGTGGACGAGTGGAGGGTCAAGCGCCTCAACGCCGCCGAGTCCTATGTCGAGGACGTCGACGACGAGATGCTGTCCCTGGCCCACCGGTCCGGCCGATACATGGCCAGCGCCGACTACGCCGCAGCCGAGGGGTTCGACGTCTGTGTGATAACCGTGCCGACGCCGTTGCGCGAGGGCGTTCCCGACCTGCGCCACATCGGCGCGGCGGGGGAGTCGCTCGCCCCGCTGCTGCGGCGGGGTGCCGCGGTGGTTCTGGAGTCCACCACCTATCCGGGGACCACCGAGGAGTATCTGCTGCCGCTGCTGGAGGAGGGCTCAGGGCTGCGGGCACCACAGGACTTTCATCTGGGCTACAGTCCCGAGCGAATCGACCCGGGCAACGCGCACTGGCGCCTGGGGAACACGCCGAAGGTCGTCTCCGGGATAGACGGGGCGTCCCTGGAGAGGGTCGAGGCGTTCTACGCGAGGATAGTGGACAAGGTGGTCCGAGTCTCCTCGCCGCAGGTGGCAGAGCTGTGCAAGCTCCTGGAGAACACCTTCAGGCACGTCAACATCGCCCTGGTGAACGAGCTGTCGATCTTCGCCCAGCAACTCGGCATCGACGTCTGGGAGGCGATCGAGGCCGCCTCCACCAAGCCGTTCGGATACATGCGCTTCACCCCCGGTCCCGGCGTCGGCGGGCACTGCCTGCCGATCGACCCGTCATACCTGTCGTGGAAGGTCAAGCGCAGCCTGGGACACAACTTCCAGTTCGTGGAACTGGCCAACGACATCAACGACCACATGCCCGACCACGTCGTGCACCGGATCGGACTCGCGCTGAACCGGTTGCGCAAGCCGGTCAACGGCAGCCGGGTGCTCGCGCTCGGCCTCGCGTACAAGAAGAACGCCGGAGACTGCCGAGAGTCACCGGCGATCGACGTGGTGAGGGGTCTTCGCAAGCTGGGCGCGGACGTGCGGGCCGCCGATCCGCACGTGGACTGCTTCCTGTTGCCGCAGGGCATCAAGGTCGTCGCGTTCTCCGAGCGGGAGCTGGCGGCGGCGGACGCGGTGGTGGTCCTCACCGACCACGACTGCTTCGACTACGAGCTCGTCCAGCGGGCGAGCGCCCTCGTCTTCGACACCCGCAACCGCTGCCGGGGGCCGAACGTCGAGAGGCTGTGACCTCAGGAGAGACCGTGACCTCGCGCCGTGGGGCGTCCCGGCGGCCTCCGCCGGGACGCCCCACGCCGGATGACCGCGATCCGACGGGGTGGGGGAGCGGTGGGCCCGGCCGGGGGTGGTTGCGCCGGAGGGGCAGGACCTCATGACGCGGGCGATCGGGTTTCGAGCACCGTCGCCGACTCGGAGCACGAGTCAGGACCTCATGACGCGGGCGATCAGCTCCTCGACCTGGTTGTTGAGCCTGCCGCCCCGGGACCATCCCGCGTAGTGGGTGAGGAAGACGACGATCTCGCGGAGCTCGTCGGGGGTGAGGTCGCCGGTTCGCAGCGCCGCGTCCAACTGGAGGTCGACGTCCTCGTTCATGCCCTGGCCGACGAGCAGGCCGATCAGCAGCATGCGCCGGTCGCGGTTCGAGATTCCCTGCCGGGACCACACCTCGGCGAAGAGGTTCTCGATGGTCACCCCGAAGAGGTCGCCGGGTTCGTTCTCACCGTGTTCCCAGCCGTAGACATGTCTCATCGAATACCTCCGTGTGGAAGCCCCCCGGCAGCCGTTCCCCGCCGGGAACGGCCAGTGGAGTCCTTACCCCGTCCGCCCCCGCCGCTTCCGGCCTCAGGGAAAGATCTTTTTTCCCTAAAGTCCAGGTATGTAGATGTATTTCGTACCAGGGATCATCCCGTGTTGCACGCGCGGACTCCGATCGGCGGCGGGCGGGATGCCGCGATAATCGGGATATGCGGTTCGACATCCTCGGCCCCACCCGGATTCGGCTCGACGGTGGCCGCGTGGTCGTCGTGGGCGGACAGGGGATGCGCGCGCTGCTCGTGATGCTCCTCCTCGACGTGGGCAAGGTCGTGACCACCGAGCGGCTGATCGGCGGCCTGTACGGCGACGACCCGCCCGCGAACGCCGCCAACGCCCTGCAGTCCCAGGTCTCGCGGCTGCGCAGGGCACTCGGCGACCAGGAGGTGATCGAGTTCCACCCGGCGGGCTACCGGCTCGCGGCCGGGGCCGACGCCGTCGACGCCCACCGATTCGAAGGGCTCGTCGCGGAGGGTCGCCGGGCACTCGCCTCCGGCGAGCACGACAGGGCCGTGCGGCTGCTGGGCGAGGCGCTCTCCCTGTGGCGCGGGCCCGCGCTCGCCGACGTGGGGGACTCGCCGTTCGCCCCGGCGCCCTCGGCCAGGCTGGAAGGGCTCAGGCTCGACTGCGTGGAGGACCGCGTCCAGGCGGAGCTGGAGCTGGGCCGTCACCGTGAGCTCGTCGCCGAGTTGCAGGGACTCACCGCCGCCCACCCCTTCAGGGAACGGCTGTACGGGCAGCTGATGCGCGCCCTGTACGGCTCGGGCAGGCAGGCCGAGGCCCTGGAGGTGTACGAGGGGGCGAGACGGGTCCTCGGCGAGGAGTTCGGGGTGGACCCGTCGGCTGAGCTGGCCGCCGTGCACCTCGCGGTGCTCAGGGCCGACCCCGCCCTCGCCGGCGTCCCCGCGGCCGGTGCCGCTCACGGTGCCGCCGGCGGTGAGGGCGGCGAGGGCGCCGCCGCCGCGCCCGTCAGGTCGGGACTGCGGGCCCCGCTGACCAGTTTTTTCGGCAGAAAAGAGGAGATGTCCAGGCTCCACGCGCTGCTCGGCGAGGCGAGACTGGTCACCCTCGTCGGTCCCGGCGGCGCGGGCAAGACCCGGCTGGCCGGCGAGGTCGCCGCGAAGGAGCCCGGCGACATGTGCTTCGTGGAACTGGCCGCCGTCTTCGGCGCGGGAGAGGCGGTCCAGGCCGTACTCGGCGCGCTGGGTGTCCGCGACGCCGGTCTGCTCCCCGGACGCCCGGTTCCGGCCCCCCTGGCCAGGCTGGTCGCGGTGCTGGCCGACCGGCCCGTGCTGCTCGTGCTGGACAACTGCGAGCACCTGGTCGCGGAGGTCGCCGAGCTCGCCGGCCACCTGCTCGCCGCCTGCCCGGGACTGCGTGTCCTGGCGACCGGCAGGGAGGCGCTCGGTATCACCGGGGAGGTGCTCCACCCCGTCGCGCCGCTGCCGGTGCCGAGGGCGGGCACCGGCGCCGAAGAAGCCCTCGCCTACCCCGCCGTGCGGCTCTTCGCCGACAGGGCGGCGGCCGTGCGTCCCGGCTTCCGCGTCGACGACGCCAACGTCGAGCAGGTGCTGGGCATCTGCCGCGCCCTGGACGGCCTGCCGCTCGCGCTGGAACTCGCCGCGGCGCGCCTGCGCTCCCTGCCGGTGGCCGAGGTGGCGTCCCGGCTGGGCGACCGTTTCCGGCTGCTGTCACGCGGCAGCCGCACCGCGCTGCCCCGGCACCAGACGCTGCGCGCCGTGGTCGCCTGGAGCTGGGACCTGCTCGACGACGACGAGCGGTCGCTGGCCGGACGGCTCACCGTCTTCGTGGGCGGCGCCACGCTGGAGGCGGCCGCCCGGGTGTGCGGACCGAGCGAGGAGGAGGTCGTCGACCTGCTGAGTTCCCTCGCGGAGAAGTCGCTCGTCGAGCGGGTGGGCGAGCGTTACCGGATGCTGGAGACCATCCGCGCGTACTGCGCCGAACGGCTGGCCGAGACCGGCGAGACCGAGGCGCGTCGCGAGGCGCACGCCTCGTACTACGCGGACCTGGCGGCCACGGCGGACTCCCACCTGCGCGGTGCCGGGCAGCTGGAGTGGCTGCGCAGGCTGGACGAGGAACGCGACGACCTGCACGCCGCGCTGCGCTGGGCCGTCGACACCGGCAGGGTCGAGCAGGCGCTGCGCCTGGTCGCGGGACTCGCCATGTACTGGTGGCTGCGGGGCCGCCGCTCGGAGGGCGCGGGCCTCGCCGCCGACCTGCTCGTCGCGATCGGATCGCCCTCCGCCGAGGACGCGACCGGGTCGGTACCGGCCGAGGGAGCGACCGAGAAGGTGACCGGGTCGGTACCGGCCGAAGGAACGGCCGAGAAGGCGGCCGGATCGGCGCGAGGCGAAGAGCAGGCCGAAGAGCCGGTCGGGAGCGCGGCGGGGCCGGTGCCGTCCGGGGGAGTGACGGGGGTCGCGCCGATCGAGGGGATGGAGGAGGAGTACGCGATCAGCGTGCTCGTGGCCGCCTTCGGCGAGTCGCGGTCGCCCCGGCGCCTCGTCCCGCTGGCGGAGATCATCCCGCCGCTCGACCGGCCGTACCGGTGGCCGTTCCTGGCCATGTTGTGGCCGATGCTCACCGGACCGCCCGACTTCCTGCCGGAACCGCCGCTGCCCGTCATCACCGATCCGTGGGTACGGGCGCTCAGCCGCTTCGGTTACGGCTACTTCCATCTGTCCGGAGGCGACGCCGCGAGCGCCGAGCACCACTTCGGGGAGGCACTGGAGCTGTTCGGCTCCATCGGGGAGCGCTGGGGGAGCGCGCTCACGCTGGCCGAGCTGGCCGGGCTCGCCGACCTGCGGCAGGACAGGGCCGCGTCGCGCGCGCTCGCCGGTGAGGCGCTCCGGCTGGCGCGGGAGCTCGGATCGGACGAGGACATCGCGGAGCTCGTCTGCCAGGAGGCCGCGTCGGCCGTACGCGACGGTGATCTCGCGGCCGCTCACGCCGAGTACCTGCGCGCGGCCGGCCACGCCCGCAGGGCCGGTGTTCCCGATGTGATGGCCAAGGTCCGGCGTGGCCTCGCCGAGGTCGCGAGGCTCCGAGGGGATCTGGACGAGGCGCGCGCCCTCGCCCTCGGCGCCCTGGAGCTGTGCACGCAGGAGTGGTACACCACCGAGGAGATCCGGTCGCGGATCACCGTCGAGCTGGGCCGGATCGCCGCGGCGGGCGGAGACGGCGCCGGGGCGAGGGCCTGGCACCTCAGGGCACTGGAACCCGCGCTGCGGCGTTACTCGCCGGTGGCGGGCCTGGTGCTCGAAGGTCTGGCGGAGGTCGCGCTACTGGAGAGGGACGCCACGGGCGCGGCCCGGCTGCTGGGCGCGGCCACGGCCCTCGGCGGCACCCCGGCGGCGAACCTCGACACCGGCGTCACGGCGGCCGTCCGCGCCCGGACCGGTGACGCCGCCTACGAGCGGGAGTGGCGCGCGGGAACCCGCCTGTCGCGCAGCGAGGTGCTCGCGGTGTTCGCCACGTGATCTCGCCCGGATGTCCTGGATTCCGAGATGATCGGGGACCCGCGCGGTCCGGTCACGGCGGTGATGAGGGGACCGTCAGCGGGAGGTGCGCGGGCCGTCAGCGCCGCCGATCACGATGGCGGGCATGAAGGATCACTCCCCGATCACGGATCGCCGCAAATGGGCGACCCTCGCCGTCGCCTGCCTGGCGGCGCTGCTCCTCTCCGTCGACGTCACCGTCCTGCACCTCGCCCTCCCTCAGCTCGTCGCGGACCTGCGGCCCTCGTCCACCCAGATCCTGTGGATCGGTGACGCGTACGGGTTCGCGCTCGCCGGGCTGCTGATCACGATGGGCAACGTCGGCGACCGGATCGGCCGCAGGAGGCTGCTCCTCATCGGCGCCGTGGCCTTCGGAGCGGCCTCGGCGGTGACCGCGTACGCTCCCACCCCCGAGTTGCTCATCGCCGCCCGGGCCCTGCTCGGCGTGGCGGGCGCCACGATCATGCCCTCCACCCTGTCGATCATCCGCAACGTCTTCACCGACCCGAAGGAGAGGACCACGGCGGTCGGCCTGTGGAGCGGGATGGGCGCGGCGGGGTTCGCCCTGGGACCGGTCGGCGGCGGCCTGCTGCTCGACCACTTCTGGTGGGGATCGGTCTTCCTGATCAACCTGCCGGTGATGCTGCTCATCGTGGTCGCCGGTTTCCTCGTGCTCCCCGAGTCGCGCAACCCCGCCGCGGGGCGGGTGGACCTCGTGAGCGTTCCGTTGTCCATCGCCGGCGTGATCGGTTTGATCTACGCTGTAAAGGAGGCGGCCGCGTACGGCGTCACCGACGCCGGTGTCCTGGCGGGGGGTGCGGTGGGGATCATCGCCCTGGCGCTGTTCGCGCGGCGGCAGACCCGGCTGGCCGAGCCGCTGATCGACGTCCGCCTCTTCCGGCGCAGGGCCTTCTCCGCCTCGGTCGGCGCGAACCTCATCGCCATCTTCGGCATGTCCGCGCTGTCGTTGATCTTCGCCTGGTACTTCCAGCTCGTCCTGGGCTGGTCACCCCTTCAGGCCGGTCTCGCGGGACTGCCCGGAGGTCTGTCGGCGGCGGTCGGCGGGGTCCTGGCCGCGGGTCTGATCGCCCGGTGGGGCCGGGCGAGGACGGTGGCGCTCGGCCTGGCGATGGCCGCCGTGGCCTTCGCCTGCTACGGCCGGATCACGCCGGACACCTCCTACCTGTACTTCCTCGGCCCCATGATCGTCTGCGGGGTGGGCATCGGGCTGACGTTCGCGGTCACCAACGACACCGTGCTCGCGAGCGTGCCCAGGGAACGGGCCGGTGCCGCGGCGGCGATCTCCGAGACGTCCTTCGAGTTGGGCGGCGCGCTGGGTATCGCCGTGCTGGGCAGCGTCCTGACCGGTGTCTACCGGGGGGAACTCCGGCTCCCCGAAGGGCTGCCCGGCGAGGTGGCCGCTCCCGTCGTGGAGTCGCTGCCCACCGCGCTGGAGGCGGCCACGGCACTTCCCGGCCGACTGGGGGAGACCGTCGCCGAGGCCGCGAGGCTCGCCTTCGTCGCCGGGGTCCAGGTGACCGCGATCACCGCCGCGATGATGATCGCCGTACTCGCGGTGGTCTCGCTCGCCGGCCTGCGCGGTGTCCCCGACGTGATTCCCGAGATCCCCGAGGAGCTTCTTCCCGAGGCGCGTGGCTGAACGGGACCCCGAGGTGATCGGCTTCCCCGTTTCCCTCGGGTACCCGCGTCCTCGCCGTCGACCGCGGTGGCGCCGAGCCCTGACCGTCGACCCGCTCGCGACGTCTCGCCGCGAGCGGGCCCGGTTCCTGAGAGCGCTCTCACTTAAATGTAACACCGAAGGTGCGGATGTTGAGATTCCCCTGGTAGAAGCGGTTCTAGGGTCGCAAGGCATGCGCAGAGCAGGTTTTTGTATGAGAGAGCGCTCTCGCGAGAGTATTGACTCGGCTGTGTCACAGCGTCAGGATCTGCGAAGTGCGGACTCGGGGGATCCGCAGGTCCATCGCAGTACCTCGAGAACGGATCCTCGATGATCAGACCCTTCGCCCGACAGGGCGCCCGCCGGAGCGGACTCGCGGTGCTGGCGAGTCTCGCCGTCCTGTCAGCGGGCGTCACCGGGATTCCGAGCGCGGGCGCCGAGACCGCGACGGGCGGCCGGCAGCCGGTGATCGGCAAGCCCGCCCTGGACGCACGCGGCTGTGCCCGCATCGAGAAGAAGCTGCCCGCCCTCTCCGAATGGCCCAAGGTCAAGAGCAGGATCGAGCAGAACCGGTCCGACGAGAAGCGAGTGGCGAAGATCCTCGCGGGCATGACGCTCGCCGAGAAGGTCGGCCAGATGACCCAGCCGGAGATCGTCGCGATCACCCCGGAGGAGGTCGGGCGATACTTCATCGGCTCGGTGCTCAACGGCGGCGGCTCCTGGCCGGGCCGCGACAAGCACGCCGCGCGGAAGGCCTGGCTCGACCTCGCCGACGCCTACTGGAACGCCTCCGTCGCCACCCGCGCGAAGATCCCCGTCATCTGGGGCACCGACGCCGTCCACGGCAACAACAACGTCTACGACACCACCGTCTTCCCGCACAACATCGGGCTGGGCGCCGCCCAGGACCCGTGTCTCGTGCGCGACATCGGGGCGGCGACCGCCCGGCAGACGCGCGCCACCGGCCAGGACTGGGCGTTCGCGCCCAGCGTCGCCGTCCCCCTCGACGACCGGTGGGGCCGCACGTACGAGGGCTTCTCCGAAGACCCCAGGATCACCCGGGCGTACGGGTACGAGGCCGTCAAGGGCCTGCAGGGCAAGCATCCGCGCGGTATCGGCCAGGACGGCGTCATCGCCACCGCCAAGCACTTCATCGGTGACGGCGGCACCCTCAAGGGCGTGGACCAGGGCGTCAACCCCTCGTCCGAGGCCGAGATGATCAACGTGCACGGTCAGGGCTACTACGGTGCCCTCGCGGCCGGGGCCCAGAGCGTGATGGTCTCGTTCAACAGCTGGAAGAACGCCGACCTCGGTATCGACGAGGGCAAGCTGCACGGCAGCAAGCGCGTCGTCACCGACATCCTCAAGCAGAAGATGGGCTTCGACGGCGTCGTCGTCTCCGACTGGAACGGCATCGGCCAGGTCGCCGGATGCACCAACGCGAGCTGTCCCCAGGCGATCAACGCGGGTATCGACGTGGTGATGGTGCCCAACGACTGGAAGGCGTTCATCACCAACACGATCGCCCAGGTCGAGAGCGGCGCGATCCCGATGGCGCGCATCGACGACGCGGTGACGCGCATCCTGCGGGTGAAACTGCGCGCCGGAGTGCTCGACGGTCCCAAGCCCTCCAAGCGCGCCTTCGCCGGGTCCGCCGACGCGGCGGAGACGAGGAGGCTCGCCAGGGAGGCCGTGCGCAAATCGCAGGTCCTGCTCAAGAACAACGGCAGGGTGCTGCCGCTGGCCGCGAAGTCCAAGGTCCTCGTGGTCGGCAAGAGCGCCGACAGCCTGCAGAACCAGACCGGCGGATGGACCCTCACCTGGCAGGGCACGAACAACGTCAACGCCGACTTCCCCAGGGGCACGACGATCCTCGGCGGGCTGCGCGAGGCGCTCGGCCAGTCCCGTGTCACCTTCAGCGAGACCGGCGACGGCGTCGACCCCTCGGCGTACGACGCGGTCATCGCGGTGATCGGCGAGACCCCGTACGCCGAGGGCATCGGCGACCTGGCGCGGCGCACGCTGGAGGCCGCCAAGATCTACCCGGCCGACCTCGCGGTGCTCGACAAGGTCACCGGTAAGGGCACCCCCGTCGTCACCGTCTACGTCGGCGGCCGGCCGCTGTGGATGAACAAGGAGCTCAACCGCTCCGACGCCTTCGTCGCGGCGTGGCTGCCGGGAACCGAGGGCGGCGGCGTCGCCGACGTGCTCGTCCGGGGCAAGCACCACGACGGCTTCACCGGCAGGCTGCCGTACTCGTGGCCGAAGAGCGCCTGCCAGTCGCCGCTCAACCCGGGAGCCGACGGATACGACCCGCTCTTCCCGCTCGGGTACGGCCTGCGTGACGGCCAGAGCGGGCAGGTCGGCAAGCTCGACGAGACCGCGCCGCCGTTCGGCTGCGGTGAGCAGGGCGGTGGCGGCGAGGCGAGCGAGGACCTGGAGATCTTCAACCGCACCGACATCGCGCCGTACAAGAGCTTCATCGGCTCCGCCGAGAACTGGGGCGGCACCGAGATCGGCGCCGACGGCGAGGCGGCGCACGCCGAGATCACCGTGGTGCCCTCCGACGTCAACGTGCAGCAGGACGCTCTGAAGGCGACCTGGACCGGCATCGGTCCCGCCCAGCTCTACCTGCAGAACCCGGCGGGTGGCACGGACCTGCGGGGCTACCTCAACACGAAGGGGGCGCTGGTCTTCGACACGATCGTCCACCAGGCGCCGGCCGCGAGGACCGTGCTCGGCGTCCACTGTGTCTATCCGTGCCTCTCCGAGGTGGTGGCGACCTCCCTCTTCCAGGGGCTTCCGGTCGGCGTGAAGTCGACCGTGAAGATCCCCGTCGCCTGCTTCGCCGCGGCGGGCCTCGACCTGGAGGTGGTCAACACCCCGTTCCTCGTCTACACCGAGGGGGCCTTCTCCGCGTCGTTCGCGAACGTCCGCTGGGTGCCGCAGGCGGCCGACGATCCCGACGCGAAGAAGTGCGAGGACCTGACCTGACACCGAGGACGTAGGCGAACGCCTCCCGGTGGGCCCTGGCTCTCCCGATGACCGACCACGGTGTCGTCAACGGCATCGGCCGGCATCGGCCGGCTCTGTCCGGGAGGCGTTCGCCCGTGCTCACCGGACGCGGGTGAACGCCTCCCGGTCGGTGGGGCAGACCCCGTTGACGACACCGTGGCGTCACCGTGGACATCGTCGTCGTCAGTCGGTGGGCAGGAGGGTTCCGAGCGGCCCGAGGTCGAGGTTGAGATCGGACGGTGAGAGCTCGAAGCGCTCGCACAGCTCGGTCATCGCCTCCTCGAGGCGCATCAGTGTCACGCCCAGCACCTCCACCTGCTCGTCCGAGAGGTCCCCCTGGTCCATCCGGCGCACACACTGGCGCTCCACCAGCTGCCGTATCAGCTCGACGAGAGTGAGCACGAGGCGGGACAGGTCCCGTCCGACGGCCTCGGGATCGGTGTTCACCTTCCAGCGGACGGTCCGTGCCGGTCCTCGCGCGTTCCCGGCCCTGCCCGCGGGGGTGGTTCGCGTGACCTTGAACCGTCTCCTCGCGGGAGGGCGGAGTCGCTCCCGGGTGACACGAGGATCCTCCATGCCGCCGAGGTCCTCTGCCCGGGGGGCGCCGGGCAGAGGATTCACATCGCTCGCCCGAGGGGCGCCAGGGGGGCGGTTCGTCACAGCGCTCCCTCCTCGCCCGAGTTCCACGGGAGCGCGACCGCGCCGTGCGGGTGGGCGGACGGGATCGGGTCGGAGGCCCGCACGGAGGTGATGAGGGCGCGCAGGGAGATGCGGACGAGGTCGATGTCGGCGATGGACAGCACCAGATCCCCGCTCACCACCACCCCGCCGGCCAGCAGCCGGTCGAGCAGGTCCACCAGTGCCACGCGCTCGGGGGGGATGTGTCCGGCGGCGGCGAGTTCGGCGCCCCTCGGCTGGTGGTCACGGGGCATCGAGTATCTCCGCACGGGTCGGGCCGAGGTCCACCGAGGTGAAGGAGTACGGCGCCCAGGGGCCGGTGAGCTGGATCTCGATCTCCTCGCCCCGCAGCGCGTCGACGGCCGCGACGAACTCCTCACGGCGGTCCTCGGCGACGAGGTAGGCGCCGTTGAGCAGCATCGTCTCCTCGCGGCCGGACAGTCGCGGGTCCTGCGGCCGATGGCGGTGGCAGGCGACCGAGATGGACGCGAGGGTGGTGTGGATGTCCTCGGCCCGCCGCGCCGCCAGACGCCAGGCGTCCTCCCTGCCGCGCAGGCTCGCCCGGCGGCGCTTCAGGTACGCCGTTCCCGGGCTGTCGGTCTCCTCGGGGGCCTCCTCGGCGCGAGGGGCCTCCTCACTCGGTTTGGCGTACACCTTCACCCCCCACTCCCTGCATCCGGTGACGTGGGCGAGCACCTCGGCGAGGTCGTCGTGCCTGCGCCGGAGCAGGTCACGGACCTGGTCCTCGCTGCTGTAGACCGTCACCAGCCTGACCGGGGCCGTGGGGGCCTCCTTCGCCACGGCCTCCACGACCCGGTCGTGGGCGCGGGCCGTCCCCCCGACCCAGTCCAGGTCCTCCAGGAAACGCCGCAGCGGCTCCTCGCCGAACTCCTCCAGGGGCACCGGGCTCACGTACGCGGCCAGGCCCTCGTGGGTGATCGCGCGCACCGGCGCTCCGGTCACGCCCGCCACGTTCTCCAGGAGAGGGTGCCCCACATCCTGGGCGATCGCGTAGAGATATGTGCCCGTCTCAGCCATCGCGCTCCTCCCTGAACCTTCCTGCCGATCGAAGCTCCCGGGCGTCACCGGAGGATCCTCTGTCGAGGGAACGGCGCCGGGTGCCCTCCATCTCCTCGTCGCTCTCGACGGCGGACAGCCGGTCGCGCAGGACGCGGTTCTCCTCGATCAGGTCGCGGTCGCGGGAGCTGAGCCACGGATCGTGTTCCCACCAGTCGATCCCCAGCTCCCGCGCCGTGTCGACCGAGGCGATGAGCAGGCGCAGTTTGATGGTGAGCAGCTCGATGTCGAGCAGGTTCACCCGGATGTCACCCACGATCACCACACCCCTGTCGAGCACCCGCTCCAGGATGTCGGCGAGGTTGGCGGAGGACTCCCGCCCGCCGGAGGAGCGCGGAAAGGACCCGCCGGATCGCATCACGTCGGCCACGTCAGCCCCCCTCGGCACTGTCCGCCCGGCCGCGCCGGTAGCGCTTCACCCTGCGGTACGACAGCAGGTCGCCGGTGGCGTCCAGCTCGATCTGGTAGAGCGACAGCATGTCGCCGGAGGAGGGGATGTGGCGGCTCTCGACGACCTCGACCTCGACCAGCCAGCCGTCCTCGGCCCGTCGTACCAGCGTCACCCCTTCCGTTTCCTTCGAGGTCAGGTCGGCGATGTGCCGCAACCCCGCAGCTCCGGCGGTTGCCGCGGACAGGGCGGAGGAACGCCGCCGCGGCTTCTTCGCGGGCTCGTCCTCCTCCTCCTCTTCGTCCTCTTCGTCCAGGTCCTCCTCAGAGAGGTCCTCGTAGGGCTCCTCGTCCTCGTCGAAGTCCTCGTCGAAGGTCTCGTCGCCGGCGGTCTCGTAGGAATCGTCGGCGGAACGCTTCTCACGGGTTCCGCGCCTGACAGGCATGGGATCATTCCCCTCGTCGTCTCCGCAGCGATGCGGTCCTACCGGCTAGGTGAGCAGATCTCCAAGGATCCGCTCCGCGGCCGCGGCCTCCTCCTCCTCGGAGATCTCGCCGGAGGCCCTGGCCTCCTCCAGCTCCTCCAGGCGGCGCCTCACCGCCGCGGGGCTCCGGAGTTCCTGCTCGGCCTGTTCCTGAAGCAGCTCCGCGAGCCGGATCAGCCCGCGCAGCGGCGCGAGCGGCAGGCCGAAGATGAGCCCCAGTGGTTCCACGATCGATCAACCTCCTTACACATCCCGGCGCCTACGTCTTGACGAAGTCGTACGGTGCCAGCGGGCCGAGCAGGCGCAGCTCGACACGGCCTGCCCACCGGGTCCCGAACTCGTCCACGGCCTCCTCGATCTCCCGGCCACGGTCGGTGTCCGCGAGCAGGGCCACGTGGACGGCGTCCCGCTCGTGGGTGGGCTCGCGGACGATGGCGGAGACGCAGAGCGGGTCGAAGGCTTCGACCAACGCGTCGGTGTCGGCCTCACGCTTGGCCGCGATCGACGTGTTGATCAGCTCTCCGAGCCGCATCCTCGTGTCCCACGTCGCCTCCTCGGGGCGTCCGTGGATCGCCTCACGCAGCCGCGCGATCTCCGGATCCTCGTCGAGCACCTCCCGCAGGATGGCCCGCTCGACGTAGCGTCCCTTCACGACGTACTCCGCGCGTCCTTCCAGTTCGTTCAGCGTGGCGAGGAACTCGTCGTAGTAGGGGGCGAGCAGTTCGTCGACGACCGCCTGGGCGTCCGTCACCACCGCTCCGAAACGCAGGGGGAGTACGGGCACCTGCGTGGCGGTGGCGTCGAGCAGGTGCTCGTGGGCCATGAGGTCGTCCGGCCTGCCGAGGGGGCGGTCGGTGGAGACGTCGCTCACCAGGGCGGCGATCTCCTTGTGGCGTACCAACTCGACCACGTTCGGCGGATCTCCCACGCCTCGGGTGCCCGGGGTCAGCTCGACGTCGGACGGAATGATCCCGTACACGTAGGTGCCGGTGACGCTCCCGGGGGCGCCGTGTTCCTTGGATCGGGGTCCTTTGGGGCGGGCCGTGGCGGCTCGTTCGGCGCGAGCGGTGTCGTGCTGTGTCGTCCCGCGGGTACCGCTCCCAGGGTTGTCCGACCGGACCGCCCCGCGCTTGTCAGTGGAACCGGACATCTCACTCCTCCCTGCGCCGTCTGCGGCGGGGCGTCGGCTCACGTTCCTCGTCGGCCTCCTCGAACTCGTCCTCGCCGGTCGTCAGGCCTTTGATCTTCTCCCCTGCCGCGTCCAGCAGTCCCTGCGTCGCGCCCTTGACCTTCGCCTTGCTACCGCCCTGCGTCATGTCCTCCACCAGTTCCGGCAGCCCCTTCTGCTTGCCGGTCTGGGTGAGGTCGAGGCGGTTGACGGCCTCGGCGAAGCGCAGATAGGTGTCGACGCTGGCCACCACGATCCGGGCGTCGATCGTCAGCAGTTCGATCCCGACCAGGGAGACCCTGACGTAGGCGTCGATCACGAGTCCCTTGTCGAGGATCGTGTCGATGACGTCGGCCAATCCTGACGAGGATCCGCGACCGCTCGCACCGGCTCCCGAAGGTTGAACGATGCTCATGGCGTCTCCTCCCCGCTGTCCCCGAGAATTTCCCGGTCACGCCCGGTCACGTACGACTGGCCGTCCTGCGGCGGGTGGGGCGCTTGGGCTTCTCTTCCTCGCTCCGGGAAGCGGCGGACCTGCGACGCCGCGGACGCCTGGGAGGCTCTTCCTCTTCTTCCTCTTCTTCGTCCTCGTCGGCTGCGCGCTCCTCTTCCGGCTCCTCCTCGGGCTCCTCTTCCTCTTCCTCCTCCTCTTCGCCTTCTTCGAATTCGTCCTCCTCGGGCTCTTCTTCGAACTCCTCCTCGCCCTCTTCCGGCTCCTCGGCCTCGCCGCGCTCCTCCTCGGAGCCCTTCTCGGCCTCCTCCTTTTCCTTCTCCTCGCGAAGTGCCGTCTCCTGGTCCTTGACGACCTTGCTGTCGCGGATCTCGCCGCGCCATCCCTCAAGGTCATCGGGCTTCAGGAGCACCCGGCTCATGACGTGCCGCCGGAAGTGCTTGAGCTCCAGGCGCGCACGCCTGCCCTGGGCGCGCCACAGGTTGCCGGTGCGCTCGAAGAGGCCCTGCGGGTAGTACTCCAGGACGAGCAGGACCCGGGTGAGGTCGGGAGTGATCTCGTGGAAGGTCACGGCACCGTCGACGTGCCCTTTCTGTCCCTTCGACCGCCAAATGATCCGCTTGTCGGGCAGCTGTTCGAGGATCGTCGACTCCCAGGTCCGGCGGGACAGGAAGATCTTCGCCGTCCAATCGAGCTTCTCGTCGGACTTCTGGTCGACGCCCTCGACCTTCTTCATGAAGCTCGGGAAGTCGCCGAACTGGGTCCACTGGTCGTAGACGACGCGTACGGGGGCGCCGATGTCGATCGTCTCGATGATGTTGATCATCTTCAGCTTCCCGCTCTGGCCGCCCTTGCCCCCGCCTCCCGTCAGTTTCTTGGTCAGGCCGCCGATCGCCATCTTGCCCAGGCCCTTCACCATGCTTCCGGCGATGGACGCTTTGGGGTGTTTGGATCCGGTCATCGCGCTGAGCAGGCCGGACCCGCCGCCTTCTGCGTAGTCGGTCAACCGGCCGGTCGCGCCTTGGATCTTCTCGCTCACCGTTGACAGAGCCCGCTCCCCAATGGCTCCGGCGAGGTTCTGGAACTCCTGTTTGAGTCGGCTGGGGGGTGCTTCCTTGTCGCCCTCACCGTCGGGGCGCTTCTTCGAGGTCTCGGCCATCTAGGTCACCTCCGTGCCCTGGCGGGCGTCGGCTTGGTGCGGGAAGAGGTGGATCCGCTCCGGGAAGGAGGGCGGCGCTTGGCCCTGGCCCGTGGCTCCTCTTCCTCCTCTTCTTCTTCCTCCTCGTCCTCGGAGTCCCGGGGTGCCTTACCGGTGGACTTGGCCGCAGGCTTGCGGCGCCCGGAAGTGGCGGAACGCCTGCGGACGGGCGGAGCCTCCTCTTCTTCTTCCTCTTCTTCCTCTTCCTCCTCGTCCGTCTCCGGTTCGTACTCTTCTTCCTCCTCGGCCCGGCGCCGTGCCTTCCTGCGGGACAGGATGCCCTTCACGCGCCCGCGCCTGGGCTCCTCGCCCTCCTCGCCTTCCTCTGGTTCCTCTCCCAGGTCCTCCAGGGGGTTGCGCAGGGATTCGGCCCGGTCGTGGAGTCTGTTGCTGAGCGAGTCGACCTGCCTGCTCACCGCGGCCTTGGCGGCGGCCTTGCTCGCGTCGACGAGGTCGCCACGCACGCTTTCGGTGATCTTCGCCAGTTCCGGGGAGGAACTGATCACCTTCAGCGCCTGCTGCAGAAGGTCGCTCTGGCCGCCGCTCAGCCGACCGGTCGCCCCGGCGGCGGCCAGTGCCATCGCCAGTCGCAGCTTCTGGCGTCGCCCCAGAAGGTAGCCGCCGGCCACGGCGAGGGCTATGCGTACTTCGTTCCTCACGGTAATCACTCCTTGTCGGCCGCTTCGTCGTCGTTCCGGTCCCTGAGGGGTTTTCGCCGGTATATCGCCGAAGAAGAAGGCATTGGTGCTGTTTAATGCCATTTCTCGGCAAAGGCAGAAAGAGTCACACTTTAGGGATTATGAGCCTTATACCCCTAAAAGGGTGGATAACCGTATATGTAGGTAAAAAAACGGCAAAGCGGACCGGATCCCCGTGGTTCAAGGGGATCCGGTCCGCAGGGAAGGTGGAGTGGGCCCGCCCGGCCCCTGTACTGGGGCGGAGGGGGGAGGTTCAATGATGTCGGGAATCCAACATCGACTTTGTGTAACAAGTGAGGCCGGGTTCCCGGAAAGATTTGGTCAAGATTTTCGAAGTTCGGTGAGTCGGGACAGGAGAGAGTCGCGCAAAAAACGGGCACAACCACCTCGTTAAACCCGTAAAGCGGAGGTATAGCCCTGGTGAAAAGATCAAGGGCCGGGTTCGCCGTGGTGACTGTGGCGGTCGTCTCCGCCATGGTCGGCGGGCTCACGGGATGTGCACGTGCTGAGTTCACCTACGTCCGCCACGACGACGGGCAGACCTACTTCAAGGTTCCGGCGACCTGGCGGAAGGTCGACCAGGCCGCGCTGGACAAGGCGACCATCGCGGCCGATCCCGAATCGGCCACCGCGCGACTGCAGAAGCAGCTCATCTGGTCGGCCGCCTACGACGCCCACTCCCAGCCCTCTCCAGACCACCTTCTCGGCTACGGCACCGGAGACGAACCGTTCGTCTTCGCCAGGATCACCAAGCTCCTCCCCGAGGAGCAGGACTCGTTGTCCCTGAACACCATGCGCAACTCCGTGCTGCCCGTCACCGAGACGGTGCGCAAGGAGTACGCGAAGATCCCCGGTTACCCGTTGCAGGACTTCGAGCTGCTCGCCGACGAGGTGCTCCGGCCCGGAGACGGCCTGCGCGGGGTGCACGTGCGGTTCAACTACGCGATCCAGGGGGCCGGGATCGAGACCTTCGACCTCACCTCCTATCTGGCCGAGGACGGCAAGCAGATCTCCACCCTGCTGATCCGCTGTTCGGCCGCCTGTTACCGGAAGCGCGCCGGGGAACTCGAGAAGATCGCGCAATCCTTCAAGGTCAAGCGACTCACCGGGTGAGGAGAAGCCCGTCCATGCAGTCACCTCCACCGCCCCCCAACTTCGAAGGACTCCGGGCTCCCGGCTCCGGCCCGACAGATCCGCACCCCGACAGGCGAAAGAAGATGCCGTTCTGGGACCGGATTAAATTCCTGCTCATTCTCACGATCATCTATTTCGTTCTGGTGTGGAGTGAGATGGCCTCGTACGAGGGCATCATCACGTTCCAGGACGCGATGATCATCACCGCGATCGCGGCGCCGTGGATCTTCTGGCTCCTCGGGGCCGAGTTCCTGAGGCAACTCCATTTCTTCGTCAGCGAGCGTTCCGCCGGATACAACCGGTTCTGGACGCGCGGTGTTTTCGGCGGTTTCGAACGCTGGACCCATCGCCGCTTCTCCGACTGGAACCGCTTCAGGATGGCGCGGGCCATCAAGTGGGTGTTCTGGATCACGGTGCTCGCCCTCATCCTCGGGGAGGTGCTGGACACCTCTCCGGCGCTCGCCCTGTTCCAGGCGCCCGCGCTGCTCTGGCAGGCCCTGCCGTACATGGCGCAGCTCGCCTTCGCGTTCTTCTTCATCGCCTTCCAGTTCATCGGCCTGTTCTGGCTGTTGTCGCGGGGCGGTGTGGAGACGTACTTCCCCGACGACATCAAGACCCGCTTCACCGACGTCTGGGGCCAGGACCACGTCGTCGAGCGGGTCAAGGAGAACATCGTCTTTCTGGAGCGGCCGGACGCGATCGAGGAGCGCGGCGGCTACGTGCCCAGCGGCCTGCTGCTGTGGGGGCCGCCGGGCACCGGCAAGACCCTGATGGCCGAGGCCGTGGCCGGGGAGACCGGCAAACCGTACGTGTTCGTCGACCCCGGCGCGTTCGTCAACATGTTCATGGGCATCGGCATCCTGAAGGTGAAGTCGCTGTTCAGGAAGCTCCGCAAGCTCTCACTGCGCTACGGCGGCGTGATCGTCTTCTTCGACGAGGCCGACTCCCTCGGCAAACGCGGCTCGCTGGCGCAGCAGGGTCCCAGGGGCGCCCCTGGGTTCTCCCCGCACGCCGCCGGATGCCACGGCTTCGGCTACCTCAGCGAGGACACCCGGTGGCTGCTGACCCGCAAGGGCGCGGCCGAGCCGAGCGAGCCCGACACCGGCCGCAGCCGCTTCATGATGGGCGGCATGGGCGGGGGCGGCGGTGACGCGGGCACGTTGCAGGCGCTGCTCACCGAGCTGTCGGGCCTGAAGAAGCCGAGAGGCATCGTCAACCGGCACGTGCGAAGGCTCTTCGGCATGCGTCCCAAGCCGCCGCCGAAGTACCGGATCCTGGTCATGATGGCCACCAACATGCCCAACTCGCTGGACGAGGCTCTGCTGCGGCCTGGCCGCATCGACCGCATCTACAAGGTGGGCTACCCCTCGAAGGCGGGCCGGGTGCGCACCTACCGGGGTTACTTCGACAAGGTCGACCACGAGCTCACCGAAGCGCAGCTGGACAAGCTGGCGACGATCACCCCCTACGCCACCGGTGCCACGATCAAGGACCTGGTGAACGAGTCGCTCATCACCGCGATCCGCGACGGCAGGGAGACCATCACCTGGTCGGACGTGACCCGCGCCAAGCGGCTCAAACAACTCGGCCCGCCAGAGGACGTGGAGTACATCGAGCGCGAGCGGCACGCGGTGGCCGTGCACGAGGCCTGCCACGCCGTGGCGGCGTACCGCACCCGCTACCACCTGGAGATCGACATCGCCACGATCGAGAAGGGCGCCGACTACCTCGGCATGGTGGCGAGCATCAAGCCGGAAGACCAGTTCACCCGCTGGAAGTCCGAGCACGAGGCCGACATCATGGTCTCGCTCGCCTCCCTGGCGGGGGAGCGGATGTTCTTCGGCGAGGACAACTCCTCAGGGGTCTCCGGTGACCTGTTCTCCGCGACGTACCTCACCGCGCTGATGGAGGCGCACTGGGGCATGGGCCGCGGGGTGACCTCGGTGCCCGCGCTGCAGGAGCTGGAGATCCTGGGTGGCAAGTCGATGCCCAAGCCGGGTGGCGGAGGCATCGGTTTCACCAAGACACCGGGTGGCGGCCAGCCGCTCGCCCCCGACGTGCTGGGCGAGCGCATCGAGTTCAACCTGGTGAGCCTGCTCGACCGCACCGAGCGACTGCTGCGCGAACACCGGCGGGACGTCCTGTGCCTGGCGCACGCGCTGGAGGCGCACAAGACGCTCAACGGCGACGACGTGGTCGCGATCCTGGAACGCGGACGGGGGCCGTTGATCGACGGCTCCGTCTACGCCTCGGACGACTTCTACGCCGAGATCGAGGAGTATCACCTGGAGGCGGCGCGGGCGCACCGCGAGCACAGCCACGTGGCGCGGGCCCTGCCCGTTCCGCAGGCCGTGCCTGTGCTCGAACCCGCGGCCGTGGTCGTCCAGGGGGCGATGCTCACGGGTAACGGCCACGGCGCCCCGGTGTCGAACGCGGTGTCGAGCCCGGTGCCGACGCTGCCGGCCACGATGTCGACCGCTGTGTCTCCGGTGCCGCCGGCCTCCGCGGCTGGACCCGACTTCGTGCCCTGGGGCGACGACACCCGGGTGCCTCGCCCGGCACCGTCGCCGTCACAGTCCACGTCACCGCCACCGCCGCCGACGCCCGCCTCGCGCGGCGGGAAGTCGCGGATGGTGTTCGTGGTCGTGGCCAGCCTGGCCGCACTCGCGGTCTTCACGACGCTGGGCGCCTACGTGCTCGGTGGTGGGACGGTCGCGATGGGCCGCGCGGGCTCGCCGGACTCCGGCACGCTCACGGTGGTGTTCGTCGCCGTGCTGGCGGCACTCGTGGGGGCGGCGATCGTGGCCGCGCTCACCAGGGGGACACAGGCGGCCAAGGCCAGGGCCGAGGCTCAGCGGGACAGTGCCGTAGAACGTGCCCAGCTGCTCGCCGCGGCGATGGACCCGCAGGTCGCGATGCGGATCCTCGGCTACAACGGCACCGAGGAGCGGCCTCCGCACTGAGAACTCCCGGCCGGTCCTGGAATCTCCGGCGAGCGACGGCCGGCGAGTGACGAGGACCGGGAAACGGCGACGGGTAAGGAGTGACGGATAGCGGGTGAGAGACGACGACCACAGCCCGCCGGGCCGGGGCCGCGGGCGGGCTGTGGTCGGAGGTTCCGGGGGAACCGTGAGGCTGGTTCCCCCGGAGGTCCGTCAGTCGAACTCGCCGTCCTTCACGCCGCCGACGAAGGCGTCCCACTCGCTCCGGGTGAACGCCAGCGCCGGGCCGCCCGGATCCTTGGAGTCGCGGACGAGGTACAGCCGATCGGCGTTCGCCTTGTGCCGGGCGGCCGCCTGCTCGCCGGGGACGACCGCGACCTCCACGCAGTTGCCTCCGTTGGTGCTGCGACCGCTCTTACGCCACTCGGCGCCGGACAGATCCATCGTGGACCCTCGCACTTTTTTCTTCCTTCTACTGCTAGGGGGAGGAGAACCTTCTCGCCATCTGGGCGATGAAGGCTGCCGAGGCATCCTCGCCGAGAGCCATCTCGCAGAGACTCTCGAACATGGAGGCGTATCGGCGGACTTGCTCGGGGTTGTCCGGCACGTCCCCGCTCGCGGCCTGCTCCAGGTAGAGCAGGTCGGGGTCTTCGGGTTCGGGGAAGCTGAGCAGGCAGAACGGGCCGTCCATCGCGGGGTGCGCCCCCGCGGAGAACGGGACGACCCGTATCTCCACGTTGGGCAGCGTGCTGAGATGGACGAGATGCTCCAGTTGCTCCGACATGATGTCGCCACCGCCGATCCGACGCCGGATCACCGCTTCGTCGAGCACGGCGACAAGGTGGATCGGGTCACCGGGCCCGTGCAGCAACCGCTGACGCGAGATGCGCACGGAGACCGTCTCCTCGACCGTGGAGGGGGTCTGGACTACTGAGGTCGCCTCGATCACCGCGCGTGCGTACGGTTCGGTCTGCATCAGGCCGGGGACGACCAGCGGCTCGTACGAGCGCACGAGCGACGCTTCGGCCTCAAGCCCGATGTAGGAGTCGAAGCCCGGTTTGAAAGCCTGACGGTGGGGGTGCCACCAGCTCCGCCTTCTGGCTTCGACGGCCATCTGGATCAGGGAGTCTCTCGCCTCCCCGGTCACGCCGTACACCTCGGTGAGGGCCGACACGTCCGAAGGGCGAGGCCGGGACTGGCCCGTCTCGTACCTCCAGACGGTGGTGTCGGTGGAACCGATCCGCTCGGCCACCTCTCCCCGTGTCAGCCCACTGTCCTTTCGCAGACGGCTCAGCTCAGCCATCAGACGGCGATGACGGGCCGTGGGGCTGTGTCGAGAGGCCACGCATCCACCTCCCTCCGTCCTTTGATAGCAAATCTGTGGAATCCCAACATGAGGTATTGCAGTCCTTGATAGAACAGTTCACCGTGAGTGAGTGTGCCATCTCAGAGGGCGACGCGCAGGGAATACGCGTGTCGGGGAGTGAGGAACCATGACGACCGGACGGCGGGCCGTCTCGCCAGGATCGACGATGACCCTCAAAGGAGTCCCGGAGTCGGTGTCGGTGGCGCGGAGCCGGGTCAGGGAGCTGCTCGGTGAGGGGCATCCCGCGTCCGACGACGTCGTCCTCCTGGTGAGCGAGGTGGTGACGAACTCGGTGCTCCACTCCGGCTCCGGAGGTGGCGGCGAGGTCGCGATGACCGTGGCGGTGGGATCGACCGCGGTGCTGGTCGAGGTCTGCGACGCCGGGTCGGGGGCGTCGGTGCCGCACGTGCGCAACGAGCCGGAGGCGGAGGGCGGGCGGGGCATGTTCCTGGTGGATCTGCTCGCCGACGACTGGGGCGTCCAGGACGACGCCCCCGAGGGGTCCAGGATTCTCTGGTTCGAGGTCGCGTTCTGAGCTCTGGCCGGGTTTCACCCCGATCTCACCCCGGGTTCCATTCGGCTGTGCGGCGAAGTTACCGCTGCCGCAAAAATTTGGGCCTTTGCTAATCAACGCCGCTGTTTGACTCTCAGTGGAGGCATGCGACAAAACCCTAGAGTGCGTGCCTGAGGAGGACGCAGGTGAGACGCCGTCTGATCGTGGTGTTCGCCGCCCTGGCGCTGTTATGTCTCGGTGTGACCGGGGCGGGAGCCTCGGCCGAGCCGCAACCGAACAGCCAGTACAAGGTCCAGGGGCCGAGCACCGCCCAGCAGCGAAGCGCGGTGGCCGCCACCGGCGCCGCGATCGACCAGGTCGACCCCGACTCGGTCGTGATCACCGCCAGCGAGGCGGAGGTCGCCGAGATCAAGAAACTCGGCTACACCGTCACGAAGATCCCCAAGTCGTTATACCCGACCGGGCCGGAGCGGCTCGCCGACTTCCCGTCGGCGGACTCCGGCTACCACAACTACGCCGAGATGACCGCGGCGGTGAACCAGATCGTCGCCGACCACCCGGCGATCGCCCGCAAGATCAGCTACGGCACCTCGTACGAGGGACGCGACCTGATCGCCGTCAAGATCAGCGACAACGTCAACACGGACGAGAACGAACCCGAGGTGCTGTTCACCCACCACCAGCACGCCCGCGAGCATCTGACCGTCGAGATGGCGATCTATCTGCTCAACCTGTTCACCGACGGGTACGGCACCGACAGCCGCATCACCAACCTGGTCAACGGCCGCGAGATCTGGATCATGCCGGACCTCAACCCCGACGGCGGCGAGTACGACATCGCCACGGGCTCCTACCGCTCCTGGCGCAAGAACCGCCAGCCCAACTCGGGCTCCTCGGCGGTGGGCACCGACATGAACCGCAACTGGGGCTACAACTGGGGCTGCTGCGGAGGCTCCTCGGGCTCCGCCTCCAGCGACACCTACCGTGGCTCGGCGGCCGAATCGGCCCCCGAGGTGAGGGCGGTGGCCAACTGGGTGCGCAGCCGGGTCGTCGGCGGTGTGCAGCAGATCAAGGCGCACATCGACTGGCACACCTACAGCGAGCTGATCCTGTGGCCGTACGGCTACACCTACAACGACACCGGCCCCGGCCTCACCCAGGACGACCGCGACGCGCACGCGGCCCTGGGACAGAACATGGCCTCCACCAACAACTACACCCCCCAGCAGGCCAGCGACCTCTACATCACCGACGGCACGATCGACGACTGGCTGTGGGGCGTCTACAAGATCTTCAGCTACACCTTCGAGATGTACCCGGTCAGCTCCTCGCCGGGCTTCTATCCCCCTGACGAGCAGATCGGCCCGCAGACGACCCGCAACAAGGAGGCCACGCTGCGCTTCCTGGAGTACGCCGACTGCGTCTACCGGATCATCGGCAAGGAGTCGCAGTACTGCGGGACCGGCACCCCGCCGGTGACCGTCTACTCCGACGAGTTCGAGACGGCGACCGGCTGGACGACCAACCCGTCGGGGACCGACACCGCCACCTCGGGCCAGTGGGAGCGCGGCGTCCCGCAGGCCACCAACTCCAGCGGCGCCAAGCAGCTCGGCACCACCGTGAGCGGCACCAACGACCTGGTCACCGGCAGGCTCGCGGGCGCCGCGGCCGGCGACTACGACGTCGACGGAGGCATCACCAGCATCCGCTCCCCGGCCATCACCCTGCCGTCGACCGGGACGCTGAACCTGTCGCTGTCGTGGTATCTGGCACACGGTTCCAACTCCTCAAGCGCCGACTTCCTGCGCGTGAAGGTCGTCGGCTCCACCACCACCCAGGTGTTCCAGCAGCTCGGCGCGGCCTCCAACCGCAACGGCGCCTGGGCCGTGGCGACGGCCAACCTCTCCGCCTTCGCGGGGCAGACGGTCCGCATCCTGATCGAGGCCGGTGACGCCTCGGGCGCCTCCCTGGTCGAGGCCGGGATCGACAACGTCAAGATCACTCAGCAGCCCTGACCCTTCCTCGGGGCGCCCCCACCGGGCGCCCCGAGTCCGTCGGCCTTCCCCTCGCCCGAGATCGGGGAACCTCGGGAACGCCGGATCGCGCGGGCGTGTGGGAGGGCGGAGCGGCCGGGAAGCCTCGGGGGAGGCGGGTCCGCGAGATGGCTCCCGAGGCGTCGAGGCTCAGACGCGGCAGATCAGCTCGCCGTGGAGCAGCGACAGCCAGCCGTCCGGATTCGCGGCCCAGGACCGCCAGCCCTCCGAAATACGGTGCAGGTCCTCCTGGGTGGCGGCGCCCGAGGCGAGCGCCTGGCGGGCCATGTCCGACTTCAGGACCCGATCGGCCCACATGCCTCCCCACCACGCGCGGTCGTCGGGGGTGGCGAAGCACCAGGCGGAGGAAGTGGCCGAGACGTCGGTGAACCCCGCCGCGTGCGCCCACGACAGCAGCCGCCGTCCCGCGTCGGGTTCGCCGCCGTTCGCCCTCGCCACCCTCTGGTACAGGTCCAGCCACTCCTCCAGCGCGGGTGTGTCGGGGAACCAGGTGAACGTGGCGTAGTCGCTGTCGCGTACCGCGACGACGCCGCCCGGTGCGCAGACCCGCCGCATCTCGCGCAGCGCCTGGACCGGGTCGCCGACGTGCTGCAGCACCTGGTGGGCGTGGACGACGTCGAAGGTGTCTTCGGGGAACTCCAGTGCGTGCACGTCCGCCACGGCGAACGTGATGTCGGAGCGGCCGCGCCGCTCCGCCTCCACGCGGGCCGGCCCGAGCGCCTCCTCGGTGATGTCGACCGCGGTGACCGCGCCGGGCGCGATCCGCTCCGCCAGGTCGGCCGTGATGGTGCCCGGTCCGCACCCCACGTCCAGCAGCCTCATGCCCGGTCTCAGGTGCGGCAGAAGGTGTGCCGCCGAGTTCTCCGCCGTACGCCACCTGTGGGACCTGAGCACGGACTCGTGATGCCCGTGCGTGTAGACGGCGTCCTTGCCTGTCATGGGAACCCTCCCTTGTCGTCGCGCTCTTCGGACCGTAGCAGGAGTCTCATATTTCAAGAAGAATAGTCTCACTATGTGGTCGTAACGGTTTTCGTACTGTTTCATCACTTGTTGTGACGGGGGAGTGAGTTCACACTCAGGACGGATATTCGTTGACACGACTGAGGGGGTCCTCGTGCACGAGGAATTCAGTGCTCACGAGACCTGGCCGCTGGGGTGCGCGCACTGCGGGCACCGGTGGCAGGAGGAATACCTCGTCCGCCATCTGAGCGACGGACACGGACACGATGCCGTTCTCTGGCTGCGGTCGGGTGTCGTGGTCCAGCCGCCCTGGTCGGGGGCGAGCTGTCCCGCCTGCGGCCGCGACGGCGTCCGAGCCCTCCCGCCGAGCGCGCACCCCCGCGTCACCGCCGCGCCGACCTCGGCGATGTCCTCCGTGGTTCCCGACCCCACCCCCGTTCCCGACGTCGAGCCCGGACTCTCACCCGCCGTACCCCGGCCGCGTCGCCTCCTGGCGCAGCCCGTCCTGCTGTACGCCCTCCTCACCGTCGCGTTCGTGCTCTTCACCGGTTTCGAGGTGTTCGAGTACGTGGTGACCCACCACTGAAAGGGGTCAGGTCGGAAGGCGGAAGTCCAGGTCGGGGACGATCTCGGCGACGTCCATCTGGGCTTTCTGGAGCCTGCCCGAGTGGTCCCAGTTCATCGCCTGCCAGCGGGTGAACTGGTCGAGGACCCACATCCCCGACTGGCGGCTGCCGTTGCCCGACTTGCCGTTGCCGCCGAAGGGGAGGTGGGCCTCCGCGCCCGAGGTGGAGTTGTTGACACTGACCATGCCCGCGCCGATGCCCTCGCGGAAGCGGAACGCCGACGCCGGGTCGGTGGTGTAGACGGAGGAGGAGAGCCCGTAGCCGGGGAGATTGGCCAGATCGACGGCTTCGTCCAGCGTGTCGAAAGACGTCACGCCGACGATGGGGCCGAAGGTCTCCTCCAGGAAGAGCCGGTCGCCGGGGCGGACGCCGTCCACGATCACCGGGTGATAGTAGAGACCACCTTCCCCGGTGAAGTCGCCGCGCGGGTTGTCCGAGGTGATGCGGCCGGTGGGGCCGGAGACGACCGTGTGGTGCGGCTGGATCCAGCCCAGATACTCCTCATAGCGCGTGGCGAACCTCTGGTCGAGCAGCGGCCCGCACAGCACGTCCCCCGAGGGGTCGCCGATCGCGGCCCCGGCCACGGCGCGTGCGTACCGGCCGAGGAACTCCCCGTGGACGCTCTCGTGCACGATCACCGTGCCGAGCGACGTGCACCGCTGCCCGGCGGTGCCGAAGCCCGCGAACAGCGCGCCCTCCACGGCCAGGTCGAGGTCGGCGTCGGGCATCACCACCATCGGGTTCTTGCCGCCCAGCTCCAGGCACGGAGACTGCAGGTGGCGCCCGCACAGCTCGCCGACACGGCGGCCCACCTCGGTGGAGCCGGTGAATCCGACCTTGTGCACCGTGCCCTCCGCCAGGGCCGCCGCCAACCCCTCGAACGTCGCGGCGCCGTCGGCGAGAACCAGGTTCAGTACGCCGTCGGGCAGCCCCGCCGCGACGAACAGCCGGTAGAGCGCGTGCGCGGAGGCCGCCGCGTACTCGGCGGGCTTCCACACCACCGCGTTGCCGCACAGCAGGGCCGGGACCAGATACCACGACGGCACCGCCACGGGGAAGTTGCCCGCCGTGATCACCGCGGCCACCCCCACGGGGACCCGGAAGGTGAACAGGTTCTTGTCCGGCATCTCCGAGGGGACCGTCTGCCCGTACAGCCGTCTGCCCTCGCCGAGGAAGAAGTCGCACGTGTCGACGATCTCGCGCACCTCGCCCAGCGCCTCGGCGTACGGCTTGCCGATCTCGCGGGTGACGAGGCGGGCCAGTTCCTCGGCGTTCGCCTCCACCAGGCGTCCGATCGAGGCGATCACCCGACCCCGCACGGGCGCGGGGACCCGCGCCCACTCCCGTTGCGCGGCGGCGGCCGTGCGGCACGCGGAGGAG
Source organism: Streptosporangium sp. NPDC049046 (assembly GCF_040649155.1). Classification (NCBI taxonomy): domain Bacteria; kingdom Bacillati; phylum Actinomycetota; class Actinomycetes; order Streptosporangiales; family Streptosporangiaceae; genus Streptosporangium; species Streptosporangium sp. NPDC049046. The sequence goes on from NZ_JBEZEZ010000013.1 coordinate 37,371, forward strand.
AACGTGCTCGCGTCCGCCAGCCGGACCCGCGCGACCACCTCGTCCACCCGAGCCGGGTTGACCGACTCGTAGGCCGTGCCGTTGGACGTTTCCTTTCCGCCGATGACGGAGACGATCTCGCTGGTCATCCTCGACCTCCCGGTGTGGACCTTGACCGCATTCTCCCCGCGATCCGGGAACCCGTCACCTCGGCGGGAGGCCGTTCGCGTCATCTCCTCGCGCCGGTCCGTCCGCCCTGTCGTCCATCGGAGCATGCGAAGGGCGGCGGAACCCGTACGCGACCCGTCCAGCCACGCGGAGCTCGGCCCCGGCCGTGCGGCGGAGCCGAGCACGTCCTCCGTCAAAGCATTCCGTCAAAGCATGCGGAAGTCGGCGAAGTCGAAGCCCGGTGACACGACGCAGCTCACCAGCACGCCCTCGTCGCCGATGGGACGGGCGGCCTGCCAGGTGCCGCCGGGCACCAGGGCCTGGAGGACCTGCCCGTCCTCCACCCTGGGCCCCAGGGTCACGCTCTCCGAGGGCTGGCCCTCGTGGCCGCCGAGGATCAGGGTCAGCGGGCCGCCCCGGTGCCAGAACCACACCTCGTCGGAGGTGACCACGTGCGGGCGCGACTCCTCACCGGGCTCCAGCAGGAAGTAGATCCCGGTGGCGGTGGCTCGCGCACCGGCGTACCCGGGCGGGGTGAGGTCGACGGAGGTCTTCCAGGTCTCCCGGAACCAGCCGCCCTCGGGGTGCGGCAGCAGGTCGAGGGCCTCGGCGAGCGGAGGACGTGAAGGAGTCGTCATCGCACCGATTCTAGGGACTTCCGGGGACGCGGTTCTGTTCGACGTGCTGGGGGACGGCCCTCGGGAGTGTGCTTCCGTGAGGGTGCGGTTCTGCCCGACGTGCTGTGGGACGGCCGTGAGGGGTGTGGTTCCGTGAGGGGTGTGGTTCTGTTCGACGTGCTGTGGGACGGCCGTCGCGGACGGGTCCGGATTTGTCGGCGGGGTTGGCTAGGTTCGGTCCGTGATCGAACGGTGGAACCGGGATCAGGTGCTGGCGCTCGCGCCCGACGCCTCGTCCAAGAAAGCGGCCCAGGGCGTTTCCTCCCCCGGCAAGTGGTCGGGATGCGGCGTGACCGCCGACGCGGTGTGGGGCGAGTGCAAGGGCAGCGGCTCCAAGCCCTACCGGGCGTGCGTCGACCTGTCGGAGCCCGCCTACCGGTGCAACTGCCCCAGCAGGAAGTTTCCCTGCAAACACGCCCTCGGTCTGTTGCTGCTGTGGTCGGCGGACGGTGTTCCGGCCGCCGAGGAGCCCGCCGACTGGGTGGCCGAGTGGCTCGAAGGGCGGCGCGGTCGCGCCGCCAAGGCGGCGGAGGCGGGGACGGCCCGCGCGGCCAGGGCCGCCGAGCCCGGTCCTGCCGACGGTCGCCGGGCCGCGCAGCGCGAGCAGCGGGTGACCGCGGGGCTGTCGGATCTGGAGCGCTGGCTCGCCGACCAGGTCAGACAGGGCATCGCGAAGTCGCGGCGCCACGATCAGTGGGACGAACTGGTCAAACGCCTGATCGACGCCCAGGCGCCCGGCGTCGCGGGTTCGCTGTCGCGCCTCGGTGCCGCGCTGGACGGCGACGACTGGCCCGCACGTCTCCTCAGCGAGTACGCGCTGCTGCACCTGCTCTGCGTGGCCCATCGCAGCCTTCCCCTCCGGGTGGGCGGCGGCTCCGAGGTCCGTTCCGACGCGCGGGACGGCGAGGAGGTACGCGGGGAAGCGGCCCCCGTGGGGCTTCTCGAAAAAGTGCGCGACCGGATCGGCTTCCCGATGACGAAGGAGGAGGTGCTCGCCCGCGGCACCGTGCGCGACCTGTGGGACGTGCTGGGACGGCGAGACGAGGAGCACGACCGGCTGATCGCGCGCCGGGTCTGGCTTCGCGGGCGCGCGACGGGCCGGGCGGCGCTGGTGCTCTCGTTCGCCCCGGTCGGGCAGGCCCTCGACGCCTCACTCGTCACCGGCACGACCATCGACGCCGACCTGGCGTTCTTTCCCGGCTCCGCTCCGCTGCGCGCGGTGGTCGCCGCCCGTCACGACACCGTTCGCCATGATCCCGCCCACCGCGATCCCGCTCACGATGACCTCGCCCACCGAGATCCCGGTCGTCATGGCGACGTTCGTGACGGTCCCGCCCCTCATGACGTCGCCCGTGACCGGGGCGCCATGGCGGGGCCGCCGCCAGGCCTCACCGTCGAGCAGGCTCTCGACGAGGTGGCCGAGGCCCTCGCGGGCGACCCCTGGCTCGACTCCTGGCCGCTCGTGCTGGAGGGGGTGACTCCCGCGGGCAGCGGTTCGCGGCTGCTGGCCGGACCCTCCGGCGGGTTGCCGCTCCATCCGTCCGCGGGCACCCCGTGGCGGCTGGTCGCCACCTCGGGCGGTCACCCGCTGACCGTCGCCGCCGAATGGACCCCGAGAGGGCTACGCCCTCTCACGACCTGGGACGAGGAAGGCAGGGTGATCGTCCTGTGAGCACCTCCGCCGAATGGGAGGACCTGGTGTCCACCGCGCTCGTCGGGACCGACCGGCGCCCTCTGCCGGGTCAGGAGGCGAGCGAGGTCGAGCTGCTCGGGCGCGCGGCCGTGCACACGCTGCGGATGCGCGCGGGACGGCGGCCGGTCGCCGCGGGCGAGCCGCCGGCCGTCGCGGCGCCCGAGGAGCAGCCCGCGGTCTCGCGCGCCGCGGGGGAGCGGCTCTCCCGCATCCTCGGCGGTGAGCAGCCGAGGCTGCTCACCGAGTGGCTGGAGACCGCGGCCGCGCGCGGATACCGCCTCTCGCCGCACCTGCTGCCCGAGCTTCTCGACCACGCGGCCAAGGACCGGTCGATCCGCCCGCACCTCGGCGTCCTCGCGGGAAACCGCGGACGCTGGCTGGCCGGGCTGAACCCGGCGTGGGCCTTCCTGTTGGAGGAGGTCACCGGAGCCGCCACCACCGGCTCCGACGAGGTCTCCGAGATCTGGGAGTTCGGCACCTTCGGTGACCGCCGCGTCCATCTGGGAGCGCTGCGGGCGACCGACCCGGCGAGAGCGAGGGAGCTGCTCGCCGCCGGCTGGGAGAAGGAGACCGCCGAGGACAGGGCGGCGTTCCTGGAGGTGCTCGTCACCGGGCTCTCGCCCGACGACGAGCCGTTCCTGGAGGCCGCGCTCGACGACCGCCGCCGTGAGGTCCGCAACCAGGCCGCCGACCTGCTCACCCGGCTCCCCGGATCGCGCCTGGCCCTGCGCATGGCCGAGCGGGTCGCCCGCTACGTCACCGTCTCCGGCGGCGAGATCCACGTCACCCCGCCGGTGGCCTGCGACAGCAGCATGGAGCGCGACGGTATCCGGGCGAAACCGCCCCGGGGGACCGGTGAGCGGAGTTGGTGGCTGCAGCAGGCCGTGGCCCGCACCCCGCTCGGCGTCTGGCCTCGGCTGCTCGGACGACCGCCCCGCGACCTGGTCCGAATGAAGGTCGTCGACTGGGGTCGGGAGCTCATGGCCGGTTGGGTCAGGGCCTCCGTCATCCAGGGCGACCCGGAGTGGGCGCTGGAGCTCTTCGCCTGGGATCCGCTCGCCGATCTGCTGGCCGCGCTGCCCCGCGACAAGCAGGAGATCGTCGCGGCCGACTTCGTCCGGCGGCACGGCCTGGACGGTCAGCTGATCATGGTCCTCGGCGGGGCCGCGGCCCCCTGGGGACCCGTCCTGGCCACGGCCGTCCTCCAGAAGATCATCGACGTTTCCGGCACCCAGCCGTGGAACCTCGGGGAGCTGGCCAGACTCGCCGGCGAACGCGTCGACCCCGCCCTGCACGACATGGCCGGGCGCCTCTCGCCGGAGCCCCCCATCCAGGAGGTCGCCGCCCTCCTGCGTTTCCGTGACGACATGTTGAAGGAGCTCAGATAGTGACAACGGTTCTGCGGGCCCACGCCGAAGACCAGTACGCCGAGGAGCTGGCGATCCTGGCCAAGGGCGACGATCGCACCCGTCCGCCGGGCTGGAAGCTGTCGCCCTGGGCGGTGACCACCTACGTCCTGGGCGACGGCGACCAGATCACCCCCAAGTACATCGGGCCGCGGCGCATCGTCGAGGTGGCCGTGGCGACGCTCGCCACCGACCGCGCGCTGCTGCTGCTCGGCGTGCCCGGCACCGCCAAGACCTGGCTGTCCGAGCACCTGGCCGCCGCGATCAGCGGCGACTCCACCCTCCTGGTGCAGGGGACGGCGGGCACCGCGGAGGAGGCCGTCCGCTACGGCTGGAACTACGCCAGGCTGCTCGCCGAGGGCCCGTCCATGGAGGCGCTCACGCCGAGCCCGGTGATGCGGGCGATGGCCGAGGGGCGGCTCGCCCGCGTGGAGGAGCTGACCCGCATGCCCTCCGACGTCCAGGACGCGCTGATCACCGTCCTGTCGGAGAAGACGCTGCCGATCCCCGAGCTCAACCGGGAGGTCCAGGCCGCGCGTGGTTTCAACATCATCGCCACCGCGAACGACCGCGACCGGGGCGTCAACGACCTGTCGAGCGCGCTGCGCCGCAGGTTCAACACCGTCGTGCTGCCGGTCCCCGCCACCGCCGAGGAGGAGGTGGACATCGTCTCCCGGCGGGTCGGTCAGCTCGGCCGTTCCCTGGAGTTGCCCGAGACCCTCACCGGCCTGGAGGAGATCCGCCGCGTGGTCACGGTCTTCAGGGAACTGCGCACAGGTGTCACCGAGGACGGCCGCACCAAGGTCAAGTCCCCCAGCGGAACGCTCAGCACTGCGGAGGCCATCTCCGTCCTCACCAACGGCATCGCCCTGGCCGCGCACTTCGGCGACGGGGTGCTCCGCGCCTCCGACGTGGCCTCGGGCATCGTCGGCGCCGTGATCCAGGACCCGGTCTCCGATCGCGTCGTCTGGCGCGAATACCTGGAGACCGTGGTGCGCGAGCGCCAGGACTGGCGCGACTTCTACCGGGCCTGCCGTGACGCGGGCTGAGGCGGTGGCCCCCGAGATGGGTGCCTTCCCGGTCTCCGCGTTCTCGGCCCCTCTGGTTCCTGTCTCCGTGCCGCCGGTCTTCGCGCGTCAGGTCCCCCTCTCACAGGTCTTCGCCCTCCCGGTTTCCATGTCGTCGGGGCCGCCGGTCACGCTTCTTCCCCGGGCGGGCGGGGGACGCCGATGAGCGTCTCCGTGCTGGGAATCCGGCACCACGGCCCGGGGTCGGCGCGGTCCCTGCGCGACGAGCTCGAACGCCTCAAGCCGGACGTCGTTCTCATCGAGGGTCCGCCCGAGGCGGACGAACTGGTCAGGCTGGCACGTGATCCCGACCTGCGGCCGCCGGTCGCGTTGCTCGCCCACGTACCGGGTGAGCCGTCCAGGGCCGCCTTCTGGCCGTTCGCGGTGTTCTCCCCCGAGTGGCAGGCGATCCGCCACGCCGTCGCGGCGGACATCCCGGTCCGCTTCTGCGACCTGCCGGCCGTGCACGGCCTCGCCTCCCGTCCCGGCGGGCCCGAGGGCGCCGGGCCGGGGGAGCGCAGGCGGCAGGAGGCACCGGAGGACGCCGGAGCGGGAGAACCGGACGACAAGGCCCCCGAGACCCGGGACGAAGCGGCCCACGACGGCGACACGGACGGCGACACGGACGGCGGGGCGGACGACGCCGCCCCGGAGTCCGTACGGATCGATCCGATCGGCACTCTCGCCCGCGCCGCCGGGTACGACGACCCGGAGCGGTGGTGGGAGGACGCGGTCGAGCACCGCGGCGACACCCCGTTCCACATGATCGCCGAGGCGATGGAGGCCGTCCGCGAGGGGCACGTCGCCGACGCGTACGAGGCGCGGCGCGAGGCATTCATGCGGCGCACGATCCGCAGGGCGGTGAAAGACGGGTTCGAGCGGATCGCCGTGGTCTGCGGGGCCTGGCACGTCCCCGCGCTGGCGGGCACGTCGCGCGAGGGCGCGCCCTGGGGAGCCGGGCTGCCCACGGCGAAGGCCGACGACGCGCTGCTCAGAGGACTGCCCAAGGTCAAGGCCGAGATGACCTGGGTGCCGTGGACGTACGGGCGGCTGGCGGCCTGGAGCGGGTACGGCGCGGGAGTGACCTCCCCCGGCTGGTACGACCACCTGTTCGCCTCCCCCGACCGGCCGGTCGAGCGGTGGTTGACGGCGGCGGCCGGAGTGCTCCGCGAGGAGGACCTGCCGGTCTCCTCCGCGCACGTCATCGAGGCGGTCCGGCTCGCGGAAAGCCTGGCCGTGCTCAGGGGACGGCCGCTGGCCGGGCTGGCCGAGGTCACCGAGGCGGTCAGGGCGGTGCTGTGCGAGGGCGACGACCTGCCGGTCGAGCTGATCCAGCGGCGTATGGTCGTCGGGGAGCGGCTCGGCCAGGTGCCCGACGACACCCCGATGGTCCCTCTCCAGCGTCACCTGCGCGAGGAGCAGCGGCGGGTGAGGCTCAAGCCCGAGGCGCTCGATCGGGAGTACGACCTCGACCTGCGCAAACCGCTCGACCTGGAGCGCAGCAGGCTGCTGCACCGGCTGCGACTGCTCGGCGTCGGCTGGGGCACCCCCCAGGAGAGCCGGAGCAAGGGCACCTTCCGCGAGTCGTGGTCGCTCGCCTGGCGGCCCGAGTTCGACATCGACCTGATCGAGGCGAGTTCCTGGGGCACGACCGTCCCGGCCGCCGCCGCCGCGCGCGTCCGAGACCTCGCCGACGGGGGAGGAGCACCCGGCACGGTCTCCCGGGACGGTGCTTCCGGCGGTGCGGCCGGTCCGGGAGGCGGTGCTCCGGGGACGGCCGGCCCGGGAGGTGGCGGGCGGGGCGGGACCGGCGGTGTGACGCTGGCCGGGCTCACCGGCCTGGTGGAGCGCTGCCTCGTCGCCGACCTGCCGGAAGCGCTGCCGTACGTGCTCGACGCCCTCTCGGCGCGGGCCGCTCTCGACAACGACGTCACGCACCTGATGGACGCGCTCCCGGCGATGGTCCGCGCCCAGCGCTACGGCGACGTGCGCGGCACCCCGGCCACCGGCCTGGCCACCATCGTGGAGGCGATGCTCACCAGGATCTGCGTCGGCCTGGGTGGCGCCGTCACCGGTCTCGACGACGACGCCGCCCGCGACCTGATCCGGCACATCGACGCCGTACACGCCGCCGTCGCCCTGCTCGACACCGGCCCCACCGACCCGGACGGCGCCCATGCCCCCGAGGGGGGTTCCGGGGAGTCAGGAAAGGTCGGAGAGGAGGCGCCGCGGGAGCGGTGGCTGGTGGCACTGCGCGGGGCCTGCGGCCGCACCGACCTGCACGGGCTCATCGAGGGACGGCTCACCAGGATCCTGCTGGACGCCGCCGACCTCGACACGGCCGAGGTCGGGCGGCGGATGTCGCGGGCGATGTCGGCGGGACACCCGCCGGCCAGGGCGGCCGCCTGGATCGAGGGATTCCTGTCGGGGGGCGGGCTGCTGCTCGTGCACGACCCCCGGCTGCTCGGGCTGATCGACGAGTGGCTCACCGGGCTCGCACCCGAGACCTTCGTCGACGTGCTCCCCCTGCTCCGCAGGACGTTCGGCGCCTTCGCCGCCCCGGAGCGGCGCTCGATCGGCTCGCGCGTCCGCTCCCTGGGCACGGGCAGCGGCGACCTCGCGCCGGACGCGGAGGACTTCGACGAGGAGCGCGCGGCGGCGGCCGTGCGGACCGTGCTGACGATTCTGGGACCGGCGATCTCTGGAAGGACGGGCAGTGCCGATGGATGAGAGACTCCGCCGCTGGCGAATGGTCCTGGGCGGCGACGCGGACGGCACAGGGTGCTCGCTCACCGGTACCGACGCCCAGATGGACGGCGCGCTGGCCGCCCTGTACAACGGCGGCGGCGAGGGGTCGGAGCGGAGCGGTGGCCTCGGCGCCTCCGCGCCCAGGGTGGCGCGCTGGCTGGGCGACATCCGCTCCTACTTCCCCTCGACCGTCGTTCAGGTCATGCAGAAGGACGCCGTCGAGCGGCTGAACCTGACCCGGCTGCTGATGGAGCCGGAGATGCTGGAAGCCGTCGAGCCGGACGTCCACATGGTCGGCACGCTCCTCTCGCTCAATCGGGTGATGCCGGAGAAGGCGCGCGAGTCGGCCAGGGCGCTGGTCCGCAAGGTCGTCTCCGAGCTGGAGCGGAAACTGGTGCAGAAGACGAAGGCCGCGGTGACCGGCGCCCTGGACCGATCGGCGAGGACCCACCGGCCCAAGCGGGTCGCCGACATCGACTGGGACCGCACGATCCGGGCCAACCTGAAGAACTACCTGCCCGAGCGCAACACGGTGATCCCGTCCAGGCTCGTCGGGTACGGCAGGCGGCAGCGGGCGGTCCAGCGCGAGGTCGTGCTCTGCATCGACCAGAGCGGGTCGATGGCCGCCTCCGTCGTCTATTCGAGCGTCTTCGGAGCGGTGCTCGCCTCGATGAGTTCGCTGAGGACCTCGCTGGTCGTCTTCGACACGGCGGTCGTCGATCTCACCGACCAGCTCCACGACCCGGTGGAGCTGCTGTTCGGCACCCAGCTCGGCGGCGGCACCGACATCAACCGGGCCATCGCCTACAGCCAGGGGCTCATCACCCGGCCCAATGACTCGATCTTCATTCTGATCAGCGACCTCTACGAGGGCGGCGTACGGGAGGAGATGCTCCGCAGGGTCGCCCAGATGACCGCGTCCGGTGTCCAGGTGATCGTGTTGCTCGCGCTCTCGGACGAGGGGGCGCCCTTCTACGACCACGACAACGCCGCGGCGCTCGCGGCGATGGGGGTACCCGCCTTCGCCTGCACTCCCGACGCCTTCCCCGACCTGATGGCCGCGGCGATCGAGCGCCGCGACATCGGCCAGTGGGCCGAGCGCAGGCTGGAGCGCACCGCCACCTGATCCCGTCCCGGTGAGGGCGGTAGGGCCACGGGGGCCCGCCCTCACCGGGACGTCAGGGGACGACGGCCCCGGCCCGCCGTGCGCGGTCCGTGGCCTGGACCTGAACCGGGCCGTGGCACGGTCAGTGGTCCGAGGGACCCGAACCGGGCCGTGGCGCGGTCCGCGGCGTGAGTGACGCGGACCGGATTGTGGCGCGGCCGGAACGTGCGGCGCCCGGGCCGGCTCGTGGCGTGGTCAGGGCGTGAGGGCGAGCAGTTGCTTGAGGGAGTCGCGCAAGGGCTCGCTCATCGGGCTCGGTCGCAGCGTGGCCGGGTCGAGCCTGACCTGGACCCGGCGGCCCTCGGCGTGCACGACGGTGTGGTCGGCCGACAGCACACGGAAGCCGTACACCACGCTGGTGGTGCCCAGGCGTTCCAGCCAGAAGTGCACCGCGGCCTCGCCCACGGTGTTGATCGGCGTGTGGTAGGTGATGGAGAACTCACGTACCACGAAGAAGATCTCGGCGAAGTGCGACCGGGCGGGGTCGAACGGCCACCCCCGCTCGGCCCAGTAGTCGGACAGCGCCCGCTCGAGAAGCAGGACGTAGCGAGCGTTGTGGACGACGCCCATCGCGTCGAGGTCGTCGAAGTGGATCTGGACGGGCTGGATGTGCCCGCTCCGCAGGACGGTCGTCATGTCAGGTCTCCGGGAGGACGCCGGGGTCGGTCGAGAGGGAACGGAGCCGTTCGAGGACGGCCGTGCGCGCGAACCGGTAGCTGTGCTCGCGTTTGAGCAGGTGGGTGTGGACGACCACGACCGAGCCGAGTGCCTCGATCTCGAAGGCGAGCTGGGCGGGGTCGGTGCCGGGCCGCAGCTCGCCCAGCTCGATCGCGAGCTCGCTGAGCCGGGTCAGCAGGTTCATCCAGCTGCCGACGGCGTCGGCGACGGCGTCGTGGACCGGGCCGGGGCGGTCGTCGAACTCGCCGTCGACGGTGCCGAAGAAGCAGCCGCCGGGCAGGTGTCCCGCGCGGTAGAAGTCGATGCGGCGCTCGTGCAGGGTCCACAGCCTGCGCACCCCCCGAGGGCCGCGCAGGGCGGGCTCGACGATGTGCTCGGTCCACTGTTTTCTGGCGTGTTCCACGATCGCGAGTTGAAGCGATTGTTTGTCGGGCCAATGAGTGAAAAGTCCGGACTTGCTCACGCCGAGTGTCGCGGTCAGCCGGGCGAGTGACAGGCCGTCGAGCCCTTCGACCGAGGCGAGCCGGACGGCGGCGTCGAGGACCGTCCGGCGAGTGCGCTCTCCGCGCTGGAGTCGTCCGTCGATCATGTCTGGAACCCTAGCAAACAATATGACCGAACGGTCGTTAATATTCTTCGCCGCTTCGCCGCTTCGCCGCTTCGCCGCTTCGCCGCTTCGCTGGGCTTGGCCTCCCGCGTCGTGGGCGTCGGCCGGAATCGACGTGAAACGGTATGGGGCGCCCCGAGCCCGGCCTCCCGCGTCGGTGGACACCGGTCCTACGACCAAGGGCTGATCCGGGGGCCGATGTGTGCCGCCGCGCGGTGGCCGTACCGTCGACCCCATGACCACCGTGATGACCGACAAGCCTCCCGCCGGGATATTCGCCCGGAGCCACCGCGCTCTCACGGTCGGGATGGTGGCCCTCATCTTCCTGGCCGCCTTCGAATATCTCGCGGTGGCCACCGCGATGCCGGTCGTGGCCGACGAGCTGGACGGTCACGCGCTGTACGGGCTGGCGTTCAGCGGGGCGCTGGCGGCCGGGGTGGTCGCGACGGTGCTGGGCGGGTGGTGGGGGGATCGCAAAGGGCCGGTCGCGCCGTTGTGGACCGGGGTGGCGATCTTCGCCGTCGGGCTGGTCGTCGCCGGGGCGGCGCCGACGATGGACGCGTTCATCGTGGGCCGGTTCGTACAGGGATTCGGCGCGGGCATCCTGCAGGTCTCGATGTACGTGCTGGTCTCGCGCTCCTATCCGGCGGAACTTCACCCGAGGGTATTCGCGATCTTCGCGACGGCCTGGGTGGTGCCCTCCATGGTGGGACCGGTGATCACCGGCATCGTGGTGGAGAACGTGGGCTGGCGCTGGGTCTTCATCGGCGTGACGGGGATCCTCCTCCCGGCGGCGCTGCTGCTCTGGCGCGGGCTGGCCTCCGCGCCGATGGCGAAGCCGGAGAAGGCCGAGACGGAACCGGTGCCGGTGTCAGCGGGACCAGGGGCGGGGGCGGTGATGGAGCCGGTTCCGGAGGCCGGCGCGGGTGCGGCGGTGTCAGGGACGGGTGAAGGAGAGGTGACGAAGCGGCCGTCCGGCGCCCGGTCCTCGATCGCGCGCCGGCTGGGCTGGGCGCTGCTCGTCGCGGCAGGGGCGGCGCTCATACAGTACGGCGCGTCGGCGCTCACGGAGGCCGGCGGCGCGGCGCGCGGCACCGGGTTCGTCCTGCTCGCCGCCGGCCTGGCCACGTTGATCGCGGCTCTGCCTCGGCTGCTCCCCCCGGGAACCCTGCGCGCGGCCCGTGGGCTGCCCTCGGTGATCTCCCTGCGCGGGATCGCGGCGGGCGCGGCCATCGGGGGTGAGGCGTTCCTGCCGCTGATGCTGAACCAGGAGCGTGGCCTGTCGCTGACGATGGCCGGTCTCACCCTGACCGGCGGCGCGCTGAGCTGGTCGTTCGGGTCCTGGCTGGTGGGCCGCAAGCGGTTCGACCGGGTTGTGGTGCTGCGTTCCGGCTCGGTGCTGATCGCCGCGGGCCTCGCGCTGATGGGCCTGACCGTCTTCGCCGTCGTCCCGGTCGCCACCGCCTTCCTCGGCGAGATCATCCTGGGCTTCGGTATAGGCATCGTCTACCCGACGCTTTCCGTGCTCATCCTGGAGCTGTCGCCCCCGGGGCAGGAGGGGGAGAACAGCGCGTCGCTCGGTGTCGCCGAGTCGGTCTACACGGTCGTCGCGGTAGCGATCACCGGGGCTCTCCTCGCGGCCCTGGGCGCCTCGGTCGCCGTCTACGTGCTCTGTTTCGGGCTGACGGCGCTGATGGCGGCCACCGGGGCACTCGTCGCCGGCCGGGTCCTGCCCAGGACGTGAGACCTGCTCGTCTCTGCGCTCCGAACCCCCTGCGCGTCCGAGACCTCAGGTGGAAGGGGGACTCTCCACCGAATCCCCCTTCGCGCCGGAGGCGTTCACCAGACGCCGTGGCACCATGGGAAGAACGCCGTTCTTCGTGGTGTTGAGGGGGGAGTCCCGCCTTCGGGCGGGATTCGTGTTTCCTGGCCCGGCTTCTCCGGGCACGGAAAGTCGCCGGAGTCCGAGGTCGTTCGGGCTCGGAGAGATCGAGGGGTCCATGCCGCGTATCCGTGAGCTCGAGGTGTTCCGGCTGATACTGCCGTACGGCAGGCGGCCGGAGAGCATCCTCGTCCGGCTCACCGACTATGGCGGGATGACCGGGTGGGGCGAGGTCGTCGATGCCGACCCCAAGACCTGGGTCGCGCTGGAGGAAGGGCTCGCGCAGGCGCTGATCGGCGTCGACTGGGAGCATCCCGACGAGCTGGGCTCGATTCCCGGGGGGTCGGCCGCCGACATGGCCTGCTGGGATCTGTGGGCGAAGATGCGCGGGGTGCCGCTCGCCCACGCGCTGGGCGGCACCCGCACCTCACTCATGGCCACCGTCAGGATCGGCGCGGAGCGCAACCTGGAGAGCCTGGTCGCGCGGGTGAACCGGCACGTCTGCGCCGGGTACGCCCACGTCACCCTGGACGTTCACCCGGGCTGGGACATCGAGCCGCTGCGCGCCGTCCGTCAGGCGTACCCGGCGCTGGGCATCGGCGTGGACGCCCGCGGCGCCTACACCGACATCGGCGCCCTCGAGGCGCTGGACGCCTACACGCTCTCCGTCATCGAGCGCCCCTTCGCCGGTCTCGCGAGTCTCGGCGACCATGCCGACCTGCAGGAGCGCGTCGCCGCCCCGGTGCTGCTCGAGGTCTCCTCGGCCGAAGAGCTGGACGAGGCGGTCACCGCGAGGGCGGGCCGGGCGCTGCTGCTTCGTCCCGCGGCCCTCGGCTCCCTGCGTGAGGTGCGGCGGGTGCACGACCGCGCGGTGCGCGCCGGGTGGGAGATCGCCTGCGCGGGAGGAAAGGGAACCGGGCTGGCCCGCGCGGCCACCGTAGCCGCGGCCAGCCTGCCCGGCTGCGACCTGCCCTGCGACGTGGCCGAGCCGCCGCGCAGCGCGCAGATCGTCGACCCGCCGGTCGGCGCCTCGGGCGGCGTGGTGGCCGTGCCGCTCACCCAGGTGGGGCTGGGGCACCGCATCGACGAGGACCGGGTCCGTCGCCTGTCCAAGGAGTCGTACCTGGCTTGACACGCTCCCCGGCGTGAAAGCCGGAGCGCCGGCCCGCCATGTGGTGGCCGAGGGCCTGGTGACGGATCGTGCGGGAGGTCGACCGCGCCCCGGCCTGTCCGGGGAACCCGGTCGCGCTTCGGCCGTCGTCCGGAGGACCGTCGCCAGGAGAGCCGTCGTCCGGAGACGGGTGGCCCTCGCTCAGCCGCAGCCTTCGGTGATGCCCTTGGGAGTGGTCGGGTCCGGTTTCGCCGTGGCGCTCGTTCCCGGGAGGGGCGTGCGGGTGGGCCCTTGCTCAGCCGCAGCCTGGGGGGTGCGGGTGGGCCCTTGCTCGGTGGTGGCCTTCGGGGTGGCGCCGGGGGCCGCGGTGGCGGTGAGAGGGCGCCGGGTGACGACCGAGGCGCGCAGAGCCTTGGCGGTGACCGTACGGATCTTGGTCCAGTCGGGGTAGCCGGTGTTGATCAGCGGCGGGACGAACTGGACGCTGGTCACCTTCGCGTTCTTGACCTTCAACGCCAGCGGCACGAGGTGCTCCAGCATCGGGCGCGGGATGTCGGTCCGCAGCAGTTCCTTGGTGGCGAGCGCGACCTGGTTGAACCTGGACAGTACGGTCGCCGGGTCCGACTGGGAGAGCAGCGCGCCCAGCACGCAGCGCTGGCGTCCCATCCGGGTGTAGTCGTCGCTGTTGGTGCGCGAGCGGGCGAACCACATCGCGTCGGCGCCGCGCAGTTTGCGGGTTCCGGCCTTGACCAGGCCCTCGTCGTACTTGCCGAAGACCACGTCCTGGGGAACGGTGAGCGTCACGCCTCCGATCGCGTCGATCAGCCGGGCGAACCCCCACATGTTGACCAGGGCGTACCAGTCGATCTTCAGCCCGAGCGTGTAGCCGACCGTGTCGACGAGCGTCTTGGTGCCCTGGTTCTTACGGCCCCCGAAGATCTCCGGATGCGAGTCGGCGTACTCCCAGACCGCGAAGAGCAGGTCCTCGCGCGAGCCGTCGGGGTTGGCCGGGAGCCGGAACCCGTCGGGAAAGCGTTTCGCCATGGGGGAGCCGGGGACGAAGCGGACGTTCTCCAGGTTGCGCGGCAGGCTGAGCAGTACGGTGTTGCCGGACTTGACGTCGATGCTGGCCACGTTGATGCTGTCGGTCCGCACGCCCACCCGGTGGGTGTCGGCGTCGCCGCCGAGCAGCAGGATGTTCACCCGGTCGCGGCCCGCCCAGGGGTCCTCCTCGCGGCCGTCCCCGTCGCTCGCGGGACGCGGTGTGGACGGAGCGTTGAAGACGTCGTCCAGTGCCGACTGCGAGACCGCCGCGTACTGCCCGACCAGGCCGAACGGCAGGAGTACGGCCACCGCGAGCGTCCCCGCCACGCCTCCGGCGATCGCCTGTCCCGTACTGGGCAGCGTGCCGGGGTTCATCACCACGAACGAGTGCACGATCAGCGTGAACCAGGCGACGCCGAGCGCGAGGGAGGCCACTGTGACGACGGTCAGCCAGGAGGAGGTGACCAGCTGCCCGGCGAGGTCGGCGAGGTCGGAGGTGAGCGCGACCCAGAGCAGGGCCAGCAACAGCGCCGCGTACGCGCACAGGATCGCCAGTCCCGTCCTGCGCCATCCGGCACGCAGATGCGCGGCGCCCGGGGCGACGGCGGCCAGTGCCGTCCAGCCGATGACCGCACCGACGCCGGGCGGCTTTGATCTGTCCCGCAATTGCTCCCCGTTTCCTCGCGCTTGACCGCCGCAGGGGAGATGGTAGGGGGGCGAAACCAGGCCGCGGGCGACAAACGGGTGAACAAACCGGGAAGCTAATACGCCTATATCTCATCATTTCTGCTGCAATCGGGTTCGATCAGGGTTTCGCGGAGATCGAAAAACAGCGCCGCCGCAGTGATCCCCGATGATCCCCGACGCCCCTCGACCTCTCACGCGCGCTCGGCGCCGCCGAGAACACCGCCGCCTTCCCGGACGAATCACCCCGGTCCTCTTCCCGCGTGAGGCCCCGAAGCCCTTCGGGAGGTCCCGATGCGGCCGGATGATTCGCACGAACTACCCTGACCGTCATGCCCGACGTTCTCGGTCCCGACTACGAGCTCACGGTCCTGCCGATGGCCGACGACGACGAGGGCACGGTGGTGGCCTCACTGGTGCGGCGACGGGCTCCCGAGCCCGCCCGCGGCGCCGTGCTCTACGTGCACGGCTTCACCGACTACTTCTTCCAGACCCACCTGGCCGACCACTTCGTCGCGAGGGGCTTCGACTTCTACGGCCTCGACCTGCGCAAGTACGGCCGCTCGCTGCTGCCGCACCAGACCCGCGGGTTCGTGCGCAGCGTCACCGAGTACTTCCCGGAGATCGACGAGGCGGTACGCGTCATCCGCGAGCGCGACGGGCACGACCGCGTCGTCCTCAACGCCCACTCCACCGGCGGCCTGATCGCCCCGCTCTGGGCCGACCGGGTCCGCGGCCGGGGCCTCGTCCAGGCGCTGGTGCTCAACAGTCCCTTCCTCGATCTCAACGTCCCCCTTCCCGTGCGGATCGCCGCCGACCTGCTGCGAAGACAACTGTCCAGGCTGCCCGCCCGCGCCGTCCTGCCCCTGGTGGCCGCCACCGCGTACGGCACGAGCCTGCACCGCAGCCACCACGGCGAGTGGGACTTCGACCTTGAGTGGAAGCCCATCGGAGGGTTCCCGGTGCACGCGGCCTGGCTGGGGGCGATCCGCCGGGCACAGCGCAGGCTGCACGACGGCCTCCGGGTGGACGTGCCGGTGCTGGTGCTCTGCGCGGAGAAGGGCCTGCGGCTGCGCGCCTTCATGCCCGAGGCCCAGGAGGCGGACGTCGTGCTCGACCCCGGCCAGATCGCCCGATGGTCGACCAGCATCGGCTCGCACGTGACGTGCGTCCGGGTGCGGGGCGGGATACACGACCTGGTGCTGTCACCCGAACCGGTCCGCAGGCGCGTCCTCGCCGAGATGGACCGCTGGCTCGACGGCTGCCTCTAGGCCCGTCCGCCGGGAGATGCCCCCTCGGCGACTCCGGACTCGTCTCCGGCGGCTTCGGTGGCGGGCGTTCACCGGTGGCCGCGTTTCCCGACCCCCGGCGTTCAAAGTTGCCTGGTCGGCACGAGTGTCAGGCCTCCACGGGCGTCGAGTGCGGAGTCGTGGTCCAGAGGCGTCGGCGTGCCCGCCTGTCAGTGTTCGAACGGTCGGCGTTCGAAGGCGTGGGGCGTTCACGGGTGCCGGGCACTCGTTGGTGAGAAGGGCCGTGAAAGCGAAATGTCCCATCGGTTGAGTAGAAGGCGTGACTGCCAAAGTGACACGTCCGGTCGGCCGAGCCGATCCGCCGGGGGAGATCAGCGACGCGACCCTGCTTGAGCTGTCGCTCCGTAGTCCAGAACGGTTCGGTGAGATCTACGACCGGCATTTCCGCGAGATCCACGGCTACCTGGGCAGGCGACTCGACCAGCAGGCCGCCGACGACCTCGCCGCCGAGGTGTTTCTCACGGCGTTCAGGAAGCGCGATCGGTTCGACCCCGAGCGCGGCGAGGTACGTCCCTGGCTGTACGGCATCGCCACCAACCTGATCGGGCTGCACCGCCGTACCGAGACCCGGAGGCTCGCGGCGCTACGGCGCAGTGCCGCGGCACAGCCCAGTGCGGAGCACGGCCACGAGGAGCGCGTGGCGACCCGCGTCGACGCGCTGAACGCCCAGGAGCGCCTCGCCGGGGAGCTGCTGGCGCTGCCCGACGGCGACCGGGACGTGCTGATGCTGAGCGCGCTGGGCGAACTGAGCCACGAAGAGGTGTCCAAGGCGCTCGGCATCCCGTACGGCACCGTCGGATCCCGGTTGTCGCGGGTGCGTAAGAGGCTCCGCGCCGCCCTGGGCGGCGTCAACCCCCTGCATGGAGGTTCCAATGGATGACTACCAGGCGGTGCGGGAGCTGTTGCCCGTGCCGCCGCTGTCGCTCGAGGTGGAACAGGCGGGACGCGAACGACTGAACGCCGCGTTCGCCACGAAGCGGGCACGGCGCTCCCTCCGGGCCGCCTGGTGGAGCGCGCTGGGCCTCGGGCTGGCCGGCGCGGCGGCGGCGACCCTGGTCGTCACCTCGGCGGCGCCGCCGAGCCCGCCCGCCACACGTGGCGTGATCGCCGCGCAGGACGGCAAGCGGTTCCTGCTGGCCGCCGCGGCCTCGGTGGCCTCCATGTCCGACGACGGCGCGTGGTGGGGAAGCACCCTGGTCAGCGGCGAGGAGTTCCGTTCTCCCGGCGGTGGCTACACGCTGCGGCAGACCCGGTTGGAGGAGAGCTGGATCCCCGCCGACCCGGAGGCGAGGACCTGGTACCGCTGGACACGTCTTGGAGTCAAGCCCGCGACGCCCCGGGACGAGGAGGCCTGGCGCGCGGACGGAGCGCCGACCTCGTGGACCTACGAGGGAAACACCCCGGGGATGCTGTCGTTCGACGAGCCGCCGGGCGTCGTACGGGCGGCGCGGGGGAAGCCGGACACGTTTTCGAGCGAGGACTGGGACTTCCGTGTCGTGATGGCGGGCCGACCGCTGACCAAGCTGGAGCAACTGCCCGACACCCCCGAGGACCTGCGGGAGCTTCTCAAGGGCACCGACGAGCGGTCGACCGTCGACAACGTCGTCCGCCTGCTCTTCTTCGCGCCGGTGACGAGCGGGACCAGGGCCGCCGCCTACCGGCTGCTGGCCTCGATGCCCGAGACCGACGCCGTCGGTCAGGTGACCGACGTGCTGGGCCGCACCGGGCAGGCGGTCGAGTACCGCTCAGGGGAGTTCCCCACGAGACCGTACGCCGGGGAGACGCGGACGCGGCTGGTGGTCGATCCGGGCAGTGGAGCACCCCTTTCCCTTGAGACCCGCTCCGTGGCCGACGGCATGCTCCTGAATTTCACCGCCGTCAGGGAAAACCGCTGGGCCGATGACAACCCACTGAAGGAGAAGAAATGAGATATCCGATGACCGTACTGGCCGGGCTGCTGCTCACCGGTCTGCTCGCCGTTCCCGCGGTTGCCGCCACACCGCCCGAGGCCGACTACTGGCGCGTCGAGGTGGTGCAGACCAGGGACCACCCGCGTCCGGTCGGCAGTGGCTACACCGTTACGGAACGATCGGTCAGCGTCGACTGGCAGACGCCCGACGGCAAGCTCTGGGGCGCCTACCGCGAGCTGGGCGCCCGGCCCAAGAGCGAGAAGGACAGGGCGGCCTGGAAGGCCGACGGTTCGCCGACCTCGTGGACCTATCGCACGGAGGGCATGAAGATCTCCCTGTCCACCAAGCCCGGAGAAGGGTACGTGAAGAAGACGCCGAAGTGGCCCGGTGGTTTCCAACTGGGCGGCGAAGCGCGGTTCGTCACCTACCGGCAGCTCCAGTCGCTGCCCACCGATCCCGCTGCTCTGCGGGCGTACATGGTCAAGGACGTGCGGGCCTGGATCGACAAGTCCGCCGAGGAGGCCAAGATCACCTCTCCGAAGTCCACGATCGACGACTGGCTGAACAACCTGGATCGGTACGTGGCCGAGTACGCGATCGATCTGCTCTACAAGAACCCGGTGCCGCTCAAGGTCAGGTCCGCCGCCTACCAGGTGTTGAAGACCACCAAGGGTGTCAAGGACCTCGGCCGAGCCAAGGACCCGCTGAACCGCTCAGGCCAGAAGTTCGCCCTGCCGCCCTTCGTCCAGAAATACCAGAAGGGCTGGTCGCTCGACGAGCGGTTCGTCGTGGACACCACCACGATGACGCTGCTCGCCCACTACGTCGACTCCTCTGACAAGGGCAAGAGCAGGGTCGACTACTACAGGGTCGGCTGGACCGACGACAAGCCCGCCATCCCGGCCGCCGACTGACCCCGCGCTCCGTACGCCGACCTGGCCGGCGCCCGCCATCTCCCCAAAAGGGGCCTTCGCGTTCCCGGGACCCACGCGCCCCCGGGAACGCGTCGCGGGGAGACGGGTCATCCAGGGAAACTCGCGAGGACCGGACGAGGTGAGCGGTCCTACCAGGGGAAGGAGAACAGGCCGTAGTAGGCGGCGGCCACCAGCAGCAGGCCGGTGCCGCCCAGCACGCCGGCGACCGCGAAGCTCTGCGGGCGCGAGGGCTGCCAGCCCTCGCGCAGTCCCGACACGACGGCCGCCACGCCCGTGACCTCCTGCAGCAGCATCAGCAGTGCCAGGATCCTGATGACCAGCCACCCGGCGAGCACCGCGGGCCACGCCCCGGCCTGGTTGACCGAGAACAGCACGAGCAGCGTGATGAACGCCACCACCGAGACGAGCAGCCCGACCCCGGTCCACGCCATCCGGCGGAACCGCCGCCGGATCGGCGGCCAGATCAGGGCGTCGGCCTGCGCCGCGGTGGCGCGGCCCCGCAGTCGCGCCGCCATCTCCGCGACCGGCCCGACCACGTAGCCGACCACGGCGAGGCAGAGCGTCAGGCCGATCATCGTGCCCCCGGCGTACCAGGGGGCGGCGGGAACATCGCTCGCCTCCAGGCGCTGTACCGGTGTGGCGCCGGCGATGTGCACCGAGGGCTTGGCCGTGTCCGGCAGACCCGTCACCCAGTTGGACAGCGTCCGCAGGTAGTCGGGGACGAGGGGACCGCCGTGGAAGCGCATGCCGTGGTCGGCGCGGTCGAGGTAGCGGATCGTGTAGCCGTCGTTGCCGCCCTCGGTGAGGGCGTCGGTCAGCGCCTTGCTGCTCTCCACGAACGGGATCGAGGGGTCGCGCGTGCCGTACAGGGCCAGGACCGGCTGCCGCATCTCGCGCAGCGCGGGCAGGCCGTCGTAGCGCAGGAAGTCCGCGTCGACGGCGCCGATCGCGCGGATGAGCAGCTCGCGCACCCCGCTGGGCGCGTACAGCCGCTGGAGCTGCTCGCCCAGCGCCCACGTCACCTGACGCATGGGGGAGACGTTGGGGGACGACACCAGCACGGTGAACCCGACGGCGCTGCTCTCGTTGGCCGCGATGGGCACCACCCAGCTGCCCTCGCTCACCCCCCAGAGTCCCACCCTGGCCGGGTCGACGTCCTCGCGTGAGCGCAGCTCCTTCAGCACGCGCAGGGCGTCGCGGGCGAGGAGGCCGAAGTCGCGCTTGAGGAAGTCGTAGCCCACGGTCCGCTTGTCGTAGACGAGGGTGACGATCCCGGACCTGGCCAGCCACTCGGCCTGGGTCGTGAACTCGCCCCTGACCCCGGGACCCGCGCCCTGCACGAAGACCAGCGCCGGGTGCCGTCCGGGGGCGACCGGCGCGCGGATCGTCGCACCCAGCGGCGTACCGTCCTCGGCCGTGACGGTGATGTCCTGCGTGGTGATCTGCCTGTTCGCGGCGACCGGCCGGAGCTCTGCGGGCGGCTGGGGGGGAAGGGTCTGGAAGACCGGGTCGGCGTGCAGAGGGGTCGGATCGAACGGCGGCGGCAGCGTGTAGCCCACCGTCGCGAGAATCACCAGGATCAGGCCGGATGCGACGCTCAGGACGCCACGGCCCACCTGGATGTCACCGCGATCCCCGATGGTGATCCGCCTCCGTGCTCGTCGCCGGCTCCGGTATCGTTCCTTCCGATCTTCAAGCGTACTCATCGCCGCCATCCCCGAACAGAGCGGGGGATCGGCGTGACGTGAGTGGCCACATTTGTCGCTGAGTCCTGTTAGCTTCGTGCGACATGCGGGTGTTGCACACATCGGACTGGCACCTGGGCCGATCGTTCCACCGGGAGAGCCTCCTGGCGGCCCAGGGCGTCTTCGTCGACCACCTGATCGAGACGGTCAGGTCGGAGCGGATCGACGTGGTCGCGGTCGCCGGTGACGTCTACGACCGGGCGCTTCCCTCGGTCGACGCGGTCGATCTGTGCAACCAGGCGCTGCGACGGCTGGTCGACGCCCGCGTGCGCACCGTGCTGATCAGCGGCAACCACGACTCGGCCCGCCGCCTCGGCTTCGGCGCCGACCTCATCGACGCGGCGGGCGTCCACCTGCGTACCGACCCGGGGCGGGTCGGCGAGCCGGTCGTCGTCGACGACGTCGCCTTCTACGGCATCCCCTACCTGGAGCCCGAGCTGGTACGCGCCCCCTGGGAGCTGTCCGAGCGCACCCACACCGCCGCGATCGAGCACGCGATGTCCCTGGTCCGCGCCGACCTCGCCCGGCGCGGTCCCCGGTCGGTGGTCCTCGCCCACGCGTTCGTGACCGGAGGGCGGGGCAGCGACAGCGAGCGCGACATCAGCGTGGGAGGCGTCGCGCACGTTCCGGTGCGCGCCTTCGACGGCGTCGACTACGTGGCGCTCGGCCACCTGCACGGCCGCCAGCGGATGAGCGAGACCGCCCGCTACTCCGGCTCCCCGATCGCCTACTCCTTCTCCGAGGCCGGTCAGACGAAGGGCTCCTGGGTGGTCGACATCGGTCCCGGCGGGTACGGGGGCGCCGAGTTCGTCGAGGCCCCGGTGCCCAGGCCGGTCAGCCGCCTCACCGGCCGCATCGACGACCTGCTGACCGCTCCCGAGCACGCCCGTCACGAGGAGCACTGGCTCCAGGTGACGCTCGTCGACCGGATCAGGCCCAAGGGTGCGATGGAGCGGCTCAGGGCCCGCTTCCCGCACACGCTCGCCCTGTCCTTCGAGCCCGAGGGCGGGGGCGAGGAGACCGTGACCCGCGCCAGGGCGGCCGGGCGCCCCGAGATCGACGTCGCTCTCGACTTCGTCCGCGAGGTGCGCGGCGAGGCCGCCGACCCCGCTGAGACCCGGCTGCTGCGGGAGGCCGTGGAGTTCTCCCGTATGAAGGAGGCGAAGGCGTAGATGCGCCCGCACCGTCTGTGGATCACCGCTTTCGGCTCCTTTCCCGGTGAGGAGCAGGTCGACTTCGACGCCCTCGCCGAGGCGGGGCTGTTCTTGATCCACGGCCCCACCGGCGCGGGCAAGACCACCGTGCTGGACGCGCTCTGCTACGCCCTGTACGGCAGGGTGCCCGGCAGGCGCGACAGTGCCAAGAGCCTGCGCTGTGACCACGCGCCTCCTGGGCGTGGGCCCAGCGTGGCGCTGGAGGTCACGGTGCGGGGCCGCAGGCTGAAGATCACCCGTTCACCGGCCTGGCAGCGTCCCAAGCTCAGGGGCACCGGCACGACCAGGGAGAACGAGAAGGCGCTTCTCCAGGAACTCGCGCCATCCGGGGAGTGGGTGGGGCTCACGACCAGGGTCGACGAGGCCGGGGAGTTCGTCGGCACCCTGCTCGGCATGAACGCCGAGCAGTTCCTCCAGGTCGCGATGCTGCCCCAGGGAGACTTCGCCAAGTTCCTGCGCGCCGACGGCGAGGAACGCCGCAGGGTCCTGGAGCGCCTGTTCTCGGTGAAGGTCTACGCCACCGCCGAGTCCTGGCTCGCCGAGCAGCGCACCGAGGCGTACCGCGAGCAGCAGGCCCTCCGCAAGGAGGTCGACTTCGCCGTCAAGCGACTGGAGGAGGCCGCGGGTCCCGCCCTGCTGGCCGCGCTGGACGCCCTCCCCGACTCGGGGCTCCCCGCGGAGTCGATGGAGCCGGTGGGGTTCGCGGGCCCCGCGAACCCCACGAACCCTGTGGACTCCGCGAACTCCGCGAACTCCGCGAACTCCGTGGAGGACGACCCGCTGGGGTGGGCCCGCGCGCTTGAGGAGCTCGCACGCCTGGAGGCCGCGCGGCTGGACGGGCAGGGAGCCGAGGGCGAGGGCGCCGTACGGCGGGCACGCGAGAGCCTGGAGCGCGGTGCCGCGCTGGCCGACCGGCGACGGCGTCACGCCGAGGCGCTGACCCGGAGCCGGGCGCTGGAGGAGACGGCCGAGGAACGCGCGGACCTGGAGATCATCCTGGAGGAGGCGTCGGCCGCCGACCGGGTGCTGCCGCTGATCCAGAGCGCCGAGCAGCGCGCCGAGGCCGCGTCCAAGGCCCACCGGCTGGCCGCCGACGCCGTCGCCCGCGCCCTTCCCCTCCTCGGTGCTCCCGTCAGCCGGTGGGGCGTCGTCCGCGACCGCACCGGCACCGCGCACGACGGTGACGATGTGGCGGGTGCGGGCCACGGCGACGGGACCAGCGCCCACACGGGCGGTGGCGCTCCTGGCGGCGCCCGTGCCGGCATGGGCGCCGATGCTTACGGCGAGGCTCGTGACCACGCGGGTGCGGGCGCTCGCGGTGACGTCCGTGACCATACGGATGCCGGTGCGGACCGCCGCCACGCGGTGCTCGGCCACCTGGTCGCGCTGGAACGCGACCGCCAGGGCGAGATCACCCGCCTGGGCGAGCTGCGAGCGGAGGAGTCACGCCTGGCGGGAATCGTCCAGGAGCGGGAGAGGGCCGTTCGCGAGATCGCCGAGCTGGCCGCCGCGCAGGCGGAGACCGACGCCCGCCTGGAGGTCCTCCCCGGCCTCCGCAGGGAACTGGACGAACGCCTCACCGCCGCACGCCTGGACGCGGCCCGCGTCCCCGCGGCCGAGTCGGCGGTGGAGGCCGCCGTCACCCGTCTCCGGGCGGCCGAGCAGCGCGACCGCCTCGCCGCCGACCTGTCCGCGGCCCGCACCGACCTCGCCGCCGGCCTGGCCGTCCTCTCTCCCGAGGTTCGCGACCCCTTGGGCCTCGGCGAGGCCCTCGGTCTCGAGGACGTCCGTGAAGCCCTGGGGCCCGGTGGGCCTCTCGACCCCGACGAGGGCCGCAAGGCTCCCGGCCCCAAGGAAATACGTGAGCACCTCGACCCCGGGAAGGTTCGTGAGGTTCTCACCGTCCGGGAGAGGGAGTGCGGGCGGGAACTGGCCGCGCTGGAGGGGCTGCGGGCCGAGGAGGACCGGCTGGCCGAGGTCGACGGGCTGATCGCCGCGTTCGACGCGGAGCTCCCGGAGGTAGTCCGGCAGGAGGCCGAGGTCCGCGAGATCCTGGAGAGGCTGCCCGCCGCCTCGGCGGAGGCGTCGGCTCGGCTCGGTGAGGCCAGGGCCGCAGCGGCGGGGGTCCCGGCGGCGCGGGCGAGCGTCGACACCGCCACCGCGGTGCTCGCCGCGGCACGGCGCCGCGAGATTCTCCGCGCCGAACTGGAGTCCGCCCGCGCCGCGCGGACGGACGCCGCCGACTTCGCCCAGACGCTCCGTGACCGGCACCTGGACATCCGGCAGTCCAGGATCGACGGCATGGCCGCGGAACTCGCCGCGAAGCTCACCCCGGGCCACCCCTGCGCGGTCTGCGGCTCACCCGAACACCCCGCTCCCGCCGCCCCTGCCGACGAGGCACCCACCGCCGACGACGAGCGCGTGGCCCAGAGCGCCTACGAGGCGGCCATGGAACGCCGTCAGGCCGCGGAAAACACCGTCACGACGCTGACCCTGCGCCTCGACGAGGCTCTCGCCGTCGCGGGTGAGACGACCGGGGAGGAAGCGGGGGAGATCCTCGCCGAGGCCGGCAGGAAGCTTGAGGCGCTGACCTCTGCGGCGGGCGCCGAGGAGACCCTCGCCGCCGAGGTGGAGCGGATCACCGCCGAGCTGGAGGACGCGAGGAGCCGGGCGGCGGAGATCGCCGGGCGGCTCGCCGAGGGACGCGCCCGCCGCGCGGGCTGGCAGACCGAGCGCGAGCGTCTCACCGCCCGCCTGGACGACGCCCGGGGCGCCGACCCCACGGTGCGGGCCCGCCGCGACCGCCTGGCACGGGAGATCGCGCACCTGTCCGCCGCGCTCGCCGCCGCGACCCGCGTGATCGAGTTCGCCGCCGCCCACCGCGAGGCGAGCGACAGGACCGGCCTGGCCGTACGGGACGCCGCGGACGAGCTCACCGGGGCGGAGCGGGCACTGGCCGCGCTGCGCGAGTCGGCGCGGGCCGAGACGGCGCTGGCGGCCGAGGTCGAGAAGGTCGCCGCCGAGTCCGACCGGCTCGGGGAGCGTTCACGCGAGCTCGCCGTCGGGCTGGCCTCCCGCCGGACGAACGCGGAAAGGCTCGCCGCCGAGGCCGAGCGGCTGACCGCGCGCCTCGACGAGGCGCGCGGCGAGGACCCGACGCTGGTCGCCAGGCTGGACCGGCTCGCCGACGAGGCCGAGCTGCTGCGGGAGGCCGTCGAGGCGGTCAGGGACGAGCGGGTCGCCGCCGAGGAGCTCGTGGCGGCCCGTAACCAGGCGCTGGGCGCCGTCGTCGAGGTGGGTTTCCTCGGGCTCGACGACGCCCGCGCGGCCGTCCGCTCCTCCGCCGAGCGGGGGGAGAAGACCGCCCGGCTCCGCGAGCTCGCCCAGGAGGGCGCCGCGGTCGCCGCGATGCTCGCCGACCCCGAGCTGGTAGCCGCGGCGGCCGAGCCGGAACCCGACCTCGCGGCCTTGCGTGACGCGCGGGACGCGGCCGACGCCGCCCACGCCCGCCTGCTGTCCGAACGGGACCGGGGCGAGGCCCGCCTCGCGCGGCTGGCCGCGCTCCGCACCGAACTGGCCGAATGCCTGCGACGCTGGGAGCCGGCCGACGAGCGACACCGTCTGACGGAACGGCTCGCCACCCTGACCGGCGGCAACTCCGCCGACAACCGCTGGAAGATGCGGCTGTCGTCCTACGTGCTCGGCGAGCGCCTCGGCCAGGTGGTCGCGTCGGCGAACGAACGACTCGACCACATGTCGGGCGGGCGTTATCTCCTGGAGCACAACCGTGACCGCTCCGCCGG
Organism: Streptosporangium sp. NPDC049046; assembly: GCF_040649155.1. NCBI lineage: Bacteria > Bacillati > Actinomycetota > Actinomycetes > Streptosporangiales > Streptosporangiaceae > Streptosporangium > Streptosporangium sp. NPDC049046. The sequence continues at coordinate 63,197 of NZ_JBEZEZ010000013.1, forward strand.
AGACCGGAGCAGGTCCGGCGGCGGGCTCGGCCTGCACATCCTGGACAGCTGGACCGGTGTGGGCCGCGACCCGGCGACCCTCTCCGGCGGCGAGAGCTTCATCACCTCGCTCGCCCTCGCCCTCGGCCTCGCCGACGTGGTGAGCGCGGAGGCCGGGGGAGTGGAGATCGGCACGCTCTTCGTCGACGAGGGCTTCGGCACCCTGGACGAGGACACCCTCGACGGGGTGCTCGACATCCTCGACGGCCTGCGCGACGGCGGTCGTGCGGTCGGCATCGTCAGCCATGTCGCCGAGCTGCGCACCCGGGTGCCCGCGCAGCTGCACATCCGCAAGGAACGCCGAGGTTCGACGGTCCGTCAGTGACGCGCCCGACGACGACACGGCCCGGGGACGGTCGGTGCAGGATTCCGGCGCGACTCCGCCGCGCGTCGGCGCGGACCCTGTGGGCGCGTCGGAGGGAGGACATCTGAGATGTCTCGGTGCCTGTGTTTCCCATTTCCGGCTAAACGGATGGGTCCTCCGCTTAGCCGGTTACGATGGTCGGCAAGAGACACTCGTCGTGTGGAGGTTCTGTGGTATTTCGGGCGCCGCTTCCGAAGCGGGCGATCGGCCGTTTCAACTCGTGTGTCATGACGTTGCGCTCCTCTCCTCGATGGGGCCGGCGGATCAGCGAACGCCTCACGGTCGTCACCTATACGGGACGCCGCTCGGGACGCACCTTCAGCACACCCGTCGCCTTCCAGCGTGTGGCCGACACCGTCACGATCGGTGTTCAGTTTCCCAACGCCAAGACGTGGTGGCGCAACTTCCTGGGGGCGGGCGGGCCGATATCGCTGCAGCTGGACGGCGTCGATCGTGCGGGGCACGCGGTCGCGAGACGTGACGAAGCGGGTCGTGTCACCGTCACCGTCCGTCTGGACGGCTGACAGACCCAACGGCTGACAGCCCCGTACGTGGGTCGACGCGCGCCATGCGCGCCGTCCGAACGACCTTGGACGTGTCCGCCGTCCGAACGACCTCGAACGACGAGCGGGCCCTCGCTCTTCAGCGAGGGCCCGCTCTCGTCCGCCCGTGATCGGTTCAGATGTCCGTCCGGAGCGGGGCCTCGAAGCGGGCCAGCCAGGTGGTGAGCAGTGACTCGAGGTGTGCGGCCTCCTCGGGGGCCAACTCGTCGAGGAGGCGGCGTTCGTTGCGCATGTGCTCGGCGAACGCCCGGTCGATCAGTTCCCTGCCGGCGTCGGTGAGTGCGACCACCCGTCCGCGGCCGTCGCTCTCGCTCGGGCGGCGGGTGACCAGTCCGTCGCGTTCGAGCCGGTCGATGCGTTTGGTCATCGCGCCGGTGGTGACCATGGTGAAGGCGGCGAGTTCTCCGGGGGCGCGCTCGAAGGGTGGTCCGCCGCGTCGCAGGGTGGCGAGGACGTCGAACTCTCCCTCGCCGAGCCCGTAGCGCCGGTAGACGACACAGAGTTGTTCGGTGAGGTGTCCGGCGAGGCGGTGCAGGCGCCCGATCACCCCCTGCGGGCTCACATCCAGGTCCGGCCGCTCGCGGGCCCATTCCTGCTGGATGCGGGCCACGTGGTCCAGGGGTTCGCTCATGTCTGGAGTGTAGCTTCCAGGGAAGCTATATTGACTTCCATGGAAGCTAATTTCCGCTGGACGTCGGTCACGGCGATGGCGCCGATCGCGTGGGGGACGACCTACTTCGTCACCCACCAGTTCCTCCCGCCCGGCTATCCGCTGTACGGGGCGGTCATCAGGGCGCTGCCCGCGGGACTGCTGCTCCTCCTCATCGGCAGGAGGCTTCCCCGGGGGGCGTGGTGGTGGAAGTCCCTGGTCCTCGGGACTCTCAACATGAGCGCGTTCTTCGCGCTCGTCTACCTGGCGGCCCAGCTGCTCCCGACAAGCGTCGCCTCGACGATCATGGCGACGTCGCCCATCGTGATGATGCTCCTGGCCTGGTCGCTGCTCTCGGAGCGCCCGCGGGTCCTGCACCTGGCCGGAGCCGGCGTCGGCATCGCGGGGGTCTGCCTCATGCTGCTCACCGGTGCGACCGCCGTCGACCCCCTCGGCGTTCTCGCGTCCGTCGCGGCCATGGTGATGTCGTCGTTCGGATACGTGCTGACCAAGAGGTGGAGCACCGAGGTCGACGTGCTTTCCACGACCTCGTGGCAGCTCGTCGCCGGAGGTCTCGTCCTGCTGCCCTTCGCCGTCGCGGTGGAGGGCGCCCCGCCGAGCCTGGACGGACCCGAGACCCTCTGGTTCGTCTATCTCAGCGTCGTCGCGACGGCGCTCGCCTTCGTCGCCTGGTTCGCCGGACTGCGACACCTGACGGCGGGAACGGTGGGACTCGTCGGGCTGCTGAACCCGGTGACCGGGGTGCTGCTCGGCACGGTGATCGCCGCGGAGGTGCTCACCGCGCGACAGCTCTGCGGGCTGGCGCTGGCCCTCCTCGGAATCCTCCTCGGGCAACCCATCGCGGCACGCCTCGCCGCGTTCGTCCCGGCCGGCAGGAAACACCGGACGCGCCCGGTGGACCGGTCAGGGGGTGCGGCGCAGGGACGGACGCCGGGCCCAGGTGGCCCAGCGCCAGAGCCACTCCAGCGGGCCCTGGCGGTAGCGGCGCAACCAGAGCGTGGACACCAGCCACTGGGGGACGAGAACGGCTCCCGAGATCAGGAGCACCGTCGCCGATGACCAGTCGTCCGGCGAGCCGCCCACGAGGTGGGCGGTCCCCAGGACGAGGAGCGTGGCCGACAGGTAGTTGGTCAGCGCCATCCGGCCCAGCGGCGAGAAGACCCCCAGCAGCACCGGCCGGAACGGCGTCTTGAGCGCGAGCAGCAGCACACACACGTATCCGCCCGCCATCAGCAGTCCGGCGAGGCCGAACCAGGTGTTGAAGTACGCCTCGTCGGCCCGCGTCCCGACCTGCAGCCACACGGCGGGCACCGCCCCCGCCGCGAAGAGCAGGGCGAGCGCGGCCGGGACACGCACCGAGCGCTCCAGCCGGTCGATCACGCCGTACCGGGTCAGCGCCGAGCCCAGCAGGAACAGTCCCGGCACCAGCGGCACCCCGTTGCCGCCCAGGATCAACGGCGTCGCGACGAGGACGGCGGCGAGCCAGGCGACGGCCCGACGCGGCAACCAGGTCGAGGGCAGCAGCACCACCAGGCCGACGACGGCGTAGACGGTGAGGATGTCGCCCCGCCACAGCAGGAACATGTGCGCCAGGCCCACGGCGAGCAGGACCAGGAGCCGACGCAGCAGGAGCACCCGGGGGCGCGGGGCGTGGCGTCCCGCGGAGTCCAGCAGCAGCGAGAAGCCGACGCCGAACAGCACGGAGAAGATCGGGAAGAAGCGTTGGTCGACGAAGAGGCCCAGCCCCAGCCAGGAGTCGTCCTGACCAGCCGTCACCACCGGCCGCATGGCGTCCGTGGTGTGGATCATGTGGGCGATCGGCTTGACGTTGGCGAGCAGGATTCCGCACAGGGCGAACCCGCGCAGCACGTCGAGCGCGACGACCCGCGACCGGCCGGAGGAGGTCGTCATGGGGTGTCCCTGTCCGGTGGCATCCGGCGTCGGGGGAGGAGTTTCGGGTGGCATGGGACCCCATCCTGCGGACCCGAGCTCGCTCCCATATCGGCGGAAAGCAGGGAAAGGACCGTACTTTCGGCCGGTACTGGCCGGCGGGGTGCCTCGCCTAGCCTGAACGCCGTGCGTGTTCCCGATCGGTTCAAGACGGCGGCCGACGCCGGGCTCGGCGTCGTGTTCGCGGTCGCCGTGGCCTTCCAGGCGTACCAGATCGCCGACAGCTGGGGCGCCGAGCACTCGCCGTTCGGCGCGGTGGTCGCGGCCTCGGTGTGCGCGCTCGCCCTGATGCGCCGCCGCGCCCCGCTGTGGATCGCCGTCGCCGGTCTGGCCGTGGCCGCGCTCGCCGTCCTCGCCACCCGCCTCGTCCACCTGCCCGCGGAACCCAGTCCCGCCGCGTTCCTGGGGCTCGCGGTGCTCGTCGGCTCCGCGGTCAGGACACTGCCCGTCCGCGCGGCCTGCGCGGTGGGCGCCGGAGGTCTGGCCGTGGTGGCGAGTGGTTTTCTCGCCAACCCGGGCTCGGCCGTGCCGGTGCTGAACGGTCTGCTCTGGCTCGCCGCCGTGGTGACCGGGACCGGTCTCCGGCTGCTCGCCGTCCGGCGGCGTACCGTCGCCGAGCGGATACGGCGTGCCGAACGCCTTGAACTGGCCAGAGAGCTGCACGACGTCGTCGCCCACCATGTCACCAGCATCGTGCTCCAGGCCCAGGCCGCCCAGCTCGTCACCGCCAGGCACCCGGAGAAGGCGACCGACTCCCTCGCCGACATCGAAACGGCGGGCTCGGAGGCCCTGGCCGCCACCCGTCGCGCGGTCGGTCTCCTGCGCGACGCCGCTCTTGCCGCCGCTCCCGACGCCGGGGGCCGCGAACGGCTCGGCGAGCTCGGCGAGCACCGATGACACCGCCCGCACCCGCCGGAGGGCGTCGGTGCCGTACGGTGCCGTTCGTGTCCGTCAGGGCACCTCGGCGTCGGACGACATCGCCCGAGCCCGGCAGGGGGCGCGGATGACCATCCGGGTGCTGCTCGCCGACGACCAGGCGATGATCCGGGCCAGCCTGCGGACCATTCTCGAAGACCAGCCGGACATCACCGTGGTCGCCGAGGCCGGCGACGGTGTCGAAACGATCGAGCAGGCCCGCAGGACGCGTCCGGACGTGTGCCTGGTGGACATCCAGATGCCCCGCCTCGACGGGATCGAGGTCGCCCGCACCCTGGCGGAGGCCCCGACGAAGGTGGTGATGGTCACCACGTTCGACCTGGACGAGTACGTCCACGGCGCACTGAGCTGCGGCGCGGCCGGATTCGTGCTGAAGGACGCGGGCCCGCGCCTGCTGGTCGAGGCCGTGCGGGCCGCGTACACCGGCGACGCGCTCATCTCGCCGTCCATCACGCTGCGACTGCTGCACCACCTCGCCGACCGCGGAGCCCGAACCGAGATCCGCGTGCCCGCGCGGCCCCTGACCGCGCGGGAGACCGAGATCGTCCGGGCGATCGGCAGGGGACACACCAACCAGGAGATCGCCGACGGGTTGTTCATCTCGCTGAGCACGGTGAAGGGGTACGTCTCGGGCATCATGGTCAAGCTCGGTGTGCGCAACCGGGTCGAGATCGTGGCCTGGGCCTGGGAGAGCCGCGAGATGACACGGAGTGCCGAGGGCGCCTTGGAGGACGATCCGATAACCGGTCGGCATCGGATGCGGTGATAACCGCGACATGCGGGATCAATCATCGGGTAGGCATGCCCCATGGCTTCTTCATCTTCCTCACGGCACGAGGGGTGGTTACTGGCTGGGCGGTACCGCCTCGTGGCAGGGCTGGGCAAAGGCGGCATGGCCACGGTGTGGCAGGCCCACGACGAGCTGCTCGATCGTGAGGTCGCGGTCAAGGAGGTCGCGATCCCGGACCACCTGACCGTGCCGGAGCGCGAGGTCCTGCTGGAGCGCACCATGCGGGAGGCTCGCCTCGCCGCGCGGCTGAGCCACCCCAACATCGCCGCGGTGTACGACGTGGTGCGGGCCGACGACGACTGCCTGTGGATCGTGATGCAGCTCGTGCGCTCACGCAACCTCGCCGAGATCCTCGCGGAGGAGGGACCTCTGCTCGCTCCCACCGCCGCGCGCATCGGGCTGGAGGTGCTGTCGGCGCTGGAGGCCGCCCACGAGGTCGGCATCACACACCGCGACGTCAAACCCGCCAACATCCTGTTCACCGATGACGGGCACGCGATCCTGACCGACTTCGGGCTCGCCATCGCCGTCGACGAGGACGTGTCGCTCACCAGTGTGGGAATGGTGGTGGGCACGCCCGCCTACATCGCCCCCGAGCGTGCCGCCGGTCTCGAATCGAACGAGGAAAGCGACCTGTGGTCCTTCGGGGCCACCCTGTACGCCGCCGTTGAGGGCCGTTCCGCGTTCGGACGAGGCAGCGCACTCGCCACCCTCGCCGCCGTACTGACGGCCGACCCCGAACCGTTCCGGAACGCCGGCCCCCTGGCGCCCGTCATCACCGGCCTGCTCGAAAAGGATCCCGCCCGGCGCATTGACATCGCCCGTGCCAGGACACAGCTGGAGGAGGTGGCCACGCTCTGGGAGTGGGAGGTGGGCAGCACCGACGCACCTCTCCTCGCCGCTCGCGTCGCGGAGCCGACCCTCGACCAGGGGCCCACCGGCCGGTCCGAGGCCGACCTGCGTTCCACGGGGCACTACCTCCGCGAGGACGCCGACCGTCACACGGATCGGCACCTTCGCGAGGACGCCGGTCGCCGTTCCACGGGGGGCCGCGCCCGTGAGGACGCCCGGCACACCCCGGTGCGTCAGCGGAACACCGAACGTCGGCACCTGGCGGCGGGTGTCGCGGCCCTGGCCGTCGGCGTCATCGTCGCCGCCGCCGTCACCGCCGAATGGCGCGGTGCGGGGACGAGCGAGGCGGGCGGGCCTGAGCGGGGCGCTCCCTCCGGCGCCGCCTCCGTCGCGCCGCCGCAACCCTTCGGTACCCCGGGGCCCTCGAAGACCCCGGAGACCACAGAGACCACGGAGACCCCGGAGCCCTCGAAGACACGGCAGGTGCTCGACGAACGGCAATCCACCGTCGTGTCTCGCCGCACAGGACAGACCGAGGCCGCCCCCAGGACGGACACCGGGGCTCCCAGGGCCGGCACGTCCGGACCTGCCGTGAAGAAGGCGAACCCGAACAAGTACCGGAATCCGGCGCAGCGCGGCAAAGGCCAAGGAAGCAACCAGGGGAACCAGGGGAACGGCAAGAACAACTAGCCGGCCCGCTCAGGCGTGCGTTTCGCGGACGAGGCGAAGGCGTCGGCCCGTTCTCCTTCCGGAGAGAGGCCATACCGTCCGCTCCGTGCCGGAGATTCCCTGGTGCACACCGGCATGCCGGTGTGCACGCGGCGTCGCTCCCCGGGTGGCTCGTCACCCGTCCGTTTGAACTCCTCCCCGGCCTGAAGGCCGGAGATTCTCCCGTCACGTCGCGGTCAAGCGGCGCGCGGGGGTTGACGCTTCACAGACCGGGTAACCCCTGAGTCTCCACGTCCTGCCACCACAGTTCCTGCGGCGGTTTCGATATTGATCGCGGCGTTGGTGTCGGCGTGACCGGTCCACCCGCATGCGCGGTTGGTGCAGGAGAACCTGATCCCGTCGCGGGCGGCCGGGTCGCGGTGACGGCATCGGTGGCAGGTCTGCGACGTGCCTGCCGCCGGGACTTTCACCACCCGGCCGCCGCGATCAGCGGTCTTGTACTCCAGCATGGTGACGGTTCGGCCCCAGGCTTCGCCGCTGATCGCCCGGTTCAGCCCGGCTTTCTGTGCGATGTTACGGCCGGGCTGCTCGGCGGTGCCGCGTGCTGAGCGGATCATGTTGGTGATCTGCAGGTCTTCCACCCCGATCTCACTGAACGCTTCGGCGAGTTCGGTGCTGGTCTGGTGCTGCCAGCAGACGGCTCGGCGCTTGGCTGTCGCGCGGAGCCTGCCGATCTGGCGGTAGGTGCGGGCCTGCCGGTTCGAGATCGGCTGGCCCGTGCGATGGGTGGCCCGTTGCCGGGCGGCCTTCTTCTCCAACCGGCGCAGCCGTTCTTTCTCCCCCTCACTCAGCCACGGCCCATGTTCACGGGTGGTGCCGTCCGACATGGCCAGGGCGACGTTGATGCCCCGGTCGATACCGATCCGGCCACCCGGATGCGGTGCCGAGATCACGGCTGGGATCTCGGCACGAAAGACGATCTGCCAGCCGTAGGCGTCCTTGACCAGCCGGGCACCGGTGATCCGCCCGGCTGGCCCGCCTCGGGTGACGCCGGGCAGGTCTTTGGTCCACCGGAACCGGACCCGGCCGACTTTGGGCAGGTTGACCGCTCCCCACCGCCGGTTGATCCTCCCGATGTGCAGGTCACGGGCTTGGGGAACGTCCACCGCCATCCGGGAACGCCGGGACTTGAACGTCGGACGTTCGGCCGGATGGTCGGGGTTGAAGAAGTTCACCCATGCCTGCCGGTAGGTCTTCAGCACCGCCTGGGCGGCCTGGGCGGGAAGCCGGGCCATCCAGGCGATCTGGTGGCGGGCGACCCGGATTGCCTGGTCGCACGCTTTCACCGGAGCCAGTCGGCCCTGGCGGAACGTGGTGTATTCGTGCAGCAGGTTCCATAGCGTGCGAGCGGTGTGCGCCTGACCGTCCAGCAGCGCGCTTTGCGCGGCGGTCAGGGCGAGACGCGCCACGTGCGCCCGGACCCGCTTCTCCTGCTTCACTTGATGATCGTAGCGTTTGGTTTATGTCACCGCGATGGGAACCGAATCCCGATGTCCGCACCGGACGCCATGTCGTCTACAGCCTTCACGTTCATTTGGTGTTCGTCACAAAATACCGGCGTGGGGTGTTCACCGACGCGATGCTGACCCGCTGCGAGGAGATCATGCGGGAGGTGTGCACGGACTTCGAGGCCGAACTCCGCGAGTTCACCGGCGAACACGACCATGTCCACCTGCTCATCCACTACCCACCCAAAGTGGCCCTCTCGAAACTGGTCAACAGCCTCAAAGGCGTCTCGGCGCGCCTGCTCCGCAAGGAATACACCTCCCACGTCCGCCAATATCTGTGGGGCGGGCATTTCTGGTCCGGCTCCTACTTCGCCGGATCGGTGGGTGGAGCACCGCTGACGGTCCTGCGCCAGTACATCGAGCAGCAGCAACGACCACTTTGAGCAAGGCAGACGCCGGTTCGCCTGGCGGCGAATCGGCTATTCCTGCCCCGCTACGCGGGACGGCCGGCTTCACCCCCGGCCTGAAGGCCGGAGCACTGCCGACGAACTTGGTAGAGACAGAACGGGTGCCCGGCGGGATCGAGAAGGACTCGGACGTCGTCCTGCGGCTGGTGGGCGGCGAGTGTCGCGCCCTCTCCGAGCGCGTGGGCCACCGCGTCGTGAAGGTCGCCGACCTCCAGGTCGAGGTGCATCATCATCTGCTGCGAGCCGTCGGCGGACGGCCAGACCGGGCGTACGTAGTCGGTGGAGGTTTGGAACGCCAGATACGCTCCCCCGTCGGCCGGTGCGACCGTGACCCAGTCGACTTCGTCCTTGGTGATCCTCCAGTCGAGAAGGCGCGCGTAGAACCGCGCGAGCGCCTGGGCGTCGGGTGCGTCGAGCACCACGCCCCAGCTGTGAGCAGTTGATCGTCCACGCATGGCCGCGTGCTGCCCGGAAAGACGTTCGGATAACCCCTGACGACAAAGGGTGCGGGTGCCCGTGCCGCCCGTACCGGTCCATGAGGACCGGCAGCTTCGCCGAGCGCGGGCGGCGGGTGTCCGTGCCGCCCGAACCCGTGCCGCCCGGCGGGTTAGCCGTCACCGGCGCCCCCGGGACGGTGGATCACCAGGCGACGGGGAACGCCGACAGGCCGTACACGACGTTGAACGAACGAAACTCCGGCTCGCCCGCCTCTCGCAGCCCGGGGAAACGGTCGAACAGGGCGGAGAACGCGATGCGCATCTCCATCCGGGCCAGTGGAGCCCCGATGCAGTGGTGCGCGCCGTAACCGAACGCGACGTGGGCCAGGTCGGGCCGTTCGATGTCGAGCCGCTCCGGGTCCCCGGTCAGCGCCGGGTCGCGGTTGGCGGCGGGCAGGGAGACCACCACGACGTCGCCCTTCGCGATCGGCACGCCGCCGATCTCGGTGTCGGCCATGGCCACCTTGGTGGCGCCCTGGTGGACGATCGTCAGCCAGCGCAGCAGCTCCTCGACCAGGCCGCCGGCCCTGCCGGGGTCCTCGCGGAACAGGTCGAGCTGGTCGGGGTGTCGCAGCAACGCCAGCGTGCCCAGGCCGATCATGTTGGCCGTCGTCTCGTGCCCGGCGACCAGCAACAACCCGCCGATGCCGACCAGTTCGTCGGTCGTGAGGTCATCGCCGTGCTCGCGGACCAGCATGCCGATCAGGTCCTCACCCGGTTCGGCCCGCGCCCGCCCGACCAGCCCGGTCATGTAGGCGACCAACTCCATCTGAGCCCTTCCGCGCTCCTCGGGCGAGCGGTTGAAGTCGAGGACCGCGACGCTGCCGGCCTGGAAGGAGTCTCGGTCCTCGTAGGGCACCCCGAGCAGTTCGCAGATGACCAGCGCGGGAATCGGGGTGGCGAACTGGGAGACGAGATCGGCCGGCGCGCCGGTACGCTCCATCGCGTCCAGGTGGTCGGCGACGATCTCGCGGACCCTGGGCTCCAGCCGACGGATACGGCGCATGGTGAACTCGGGGGTCAGCATGCGGCGTAACCGGGTGTGGTCGGGCGGATCCATCATCAGCAGCGCGCCCGCGCGGATACGTTTGGCCTGCTCCTCACTCATCGGCGGCAGGTTGATGCCGCTGGCGTAGCTGAACAGCTCGGCGTTTCTGAGCACGTCGCGCACGTCGTCGTAACGGGTGACCAGCCAGGCCTCCTGGCCGTAGGGCGTGGGAACACGCCGCAGGCCGGGTTCCTCGCGGGCGGTGGCGAGTTCGGGATCGGGGTGAAACTCCCGGCGGCGCATGTGAAGGGGCAGCATGTCGGCTCCTGAGGGGGATCGGTTACCCCCACAAGATCTCGTCAATGGAACGAGCGTGCAATCCCAGTCGAACCGGCACTCGATGGTGTCCTTCGCGGTCGTTGGAGAGAGGCGAGGGCACCCGCCGCCGGAGTGCGGCGCTCACCGCTGAGGAGGGCTTCCACGGTGAGGGCGGACAGCCGGCCCGCCTCGGCGAGCGCGTTGAGCCGGGCCGCCCTCGGCGTCCTCCAGCGCGACCTTCGCCCTTCGGACTCCCGTCGGCCATGCGCCCGGGCGCCTTGGACGCCTCGTCAAGGCTTGAGATCGAGCTGAATCTGGTAGACGGTGCTCAGGAGGCGCTCGAAGTCGGCGACGACGGACTCGCCGTACTCGCCGGTGTCGCGAATCCGGATCTTCAGAGGGTGCCCGAGATGCTCGGCGGTGATCCGGTAGCGGCCGATGGGCACGTCCAGCAGCCCCCAGCCGTCGCCGCCGCGCTCGGCTCGGCGGGTGATGACCTCGCCGGCCGAGCCGTCGATCAACGGCCCCTGCGGAGTCAGGGTGAGCGTGACGTCCTCGTCCTGCAGGAAGGTCTGCGGGTTCTGCGGGTTGTAGAACTCCAGGTAGAAGAGGACCATGCCGCCGTAGGAACCCAGCCCGTCGGATCGCTCACCGGTGAGCCGCCAGGTGAAGTCGCGGATCGCACCGTCCGCACCGGCGAAGGAGGCGTCGTCGTGGGGGGTCAGGTCCATCGTGTAGGCGCGGCCCTCGAAGCGGCGGGTCACGGTGCCGGTCACCCGGAAGGTGGCCGCGGCGACGTCGCTGCTCACCCGGTAGCGGCCGTCCTTGTCGGTCGTCACGACCAGGTTGCTGTTGTACAGCAGCTGGTTGTCGGCGACGATCTCCGCGCCCGCGACGGGCCTGCCCGCCGCGTCGACGACCCGCCCCTTGAGCACTCCGGCCTCGACCTGCTCCGCCCCGGCCTGCCGCTCCGCGGTGGTCTCTCGCCCGGCATCGGCCGTACCCGTCATCCGCTCCTCGCCTTCCAACGCGCAGCCACTCAGGGCCGCGATGAGAACACCCACGACGATCACTTCTCGCACGTCGGTGACCCTAGGCGCACGATCTTGTAATTCACTTGGAAGTGACGATCCCGCGGATCGTCCGCGCGCCGCCCGCCTCGTCGGTGCCGCTGCCGCGAAGACCGCCTGATGCTCGGAGGAGTCCGGATCGAGGGGACCGCGAGGCCCTATCGTGTCCGGCGCGGTCCTCACGAATCGGGGGACGACACGGAACGATTGGAGTCACGGATCAGTCATGGACACCCAGGTCACCTATCCGCACGGCGACGTGCACGGGGTTTCGAGAGTGGTCTCGGCCACACCGCTGGACGGCGGCTACGGGGTGGTGACGGCGGAGACTCCGTTCCATCCCCTGGACCACACCTGGCCTGACCAGCCCGCCGACCGGGGGACCGTGAACGGGCTGCCGGTCCTCGACTGCGTGACCGGTGCGTCGGACGGCGAGCGGCTCTATCTGGGGGAGGAGATCCCGGTGCGACGCGGCGCCGAGGGGTGGGACTGGCTCGTGGTGCACGTGCTGGAGCAACCGGTCACCGGGGACGCCGGACCGGTCGTGCTGGCCGTCGACGAGGCGTACCGCTCGGCGCTCTCCGCCGGGCACACCGCGTGCCACCTCACCGCCCTGGCCCTCAACGCGGCACTGGCCGACCGGTGGCGCAAGGAGGTGAAGCCCGACTCGCTCGGCCGTCCCGACTTCGACCAGGCTGCGATCACCACGTCGCGGATCGTGGAACACGGCAGCAGCGACGTCTACCGCCTGGGCAAGTCCCTGCGGAGGAAGGGGTTCGAGGCGGGGGACCTCGACCTCGGCGACCTCACCCGGCGGATCGACGAGCAGCTCGTGGAGTGGATCGCGGCCGACGCGCCGGTCACGGTCGACAGCCCGTCTCCGTCCCTGTCGGGGCGGCGGACGTGGCGTTGCTCGCTGCCCGAGGGCGAGGCGAGCATCCCCTGCGGTGGGACGCACGTCTCCCGAACCTCCGAACTGGGCTCCGTGCGCGTCTCCCTCTCCCTCCAGGACGCGGAGTTCACGATGCGCAGCATCGTGAGCCCTCCCTCGTAACAGCTGAAGGACGCAGAAGGGCGCTGAATCGCCCCGAAACGGCACTGTCCGGGTCGGTGAGCAGCGCTCGAACGCGCTCACCGGTCCGCTGCCCTTGAACGGATCGGTCCTCCCCGCACCCCGCGGTGCTCAGCCGCTACCGGGGCGAGCCGGTCGTCTGGAGGCACCTGGCGTCACGCGTCCGGCGGCTGTGAGGGCTCCGTGATGCGAAGGGTGGACGGGAACGCCGCGGTGGCGGGGGATGGGGGTGACCACGCGCCGGCGTTCACTCCGGAGCGTGGCGCTCACCGCCGAGGAGGGCTCACCCCCGCCACGGTGAGGGCGAACAGCCGGTCCGCCTCGGTGGCGGGGTCCGGGTGGTGCTCCGTGGCCAGGGCGATGCCGGTGATCAGGTTGAGCAGGTCGGTGATGGTCACGCCCGGTGCGAGGGCGCCGTCGTCCGCGGCGCGGCGCGCCAGGGGGGCGCCCGCCTCGGTGAGTTGCGCCGAGCAGCAGTTCTCGGGAGCCACGTCGGGGCCGGCCGCCCGTTCGCGGGTCAGTGCGATGGCCAGCCCTCGGATGGTCGCGGCGTCCGCGGTGACGGCGCGTAGCCACTCCAGAAGTGCGGCCCGGGTGTCGGTTCTCTCGGTCAACGCGCGGGCACGGGCGCACAGGGCCTCGACCCGCTCGCGGAAGACCGCCTGCAGCAGTGCGTGGCGGCTGGGGAAGTGGCGGCGCACGGTGGCGGATCCGACCCCCGCGGTGCGGGCGATCTCCTCCAGGGACGCGTCGGCGCCGTACGTGGCGACCGCCTCCTCGGCCACGGCGAGCAGGCGCGCGTAGTTGCGCCGGGCGTCCGCCCGCTTGACGGGCATGGTCTCACCTCAACATTTGCTAAGTGGCGGGGCCCGCCGTATCTTACTCGAATATAAACGGCGGGGTCCGCCGTTTAATCGGCGATCACCCGAGGAGAGGCCTCATGCCCACCAATCCCGCACCCGTCCTGGTCACCGGCGCCACCGGACGGCAGGGGGGCGCCACCACCCGCGCCCTGCTCGCCAACGGCGTTCCCGTCCGGGCGCTGGTCCGCGACCCCACGACCGACCGGGCACGGGCGGTCGAGGCGCTCGGCGCCGAACTGGTCACCGGCGACCTCGACGACCGAGACTCCCTGGTGAGAGCCGCGCGAGGAGCCCGGGCCGTCTTCTCGATGCAGATGCCCGCGCTGAAGGGAGACGCCTTCGACTTCGAGGGCGAGCTGACCCAGGCCGTCAACCTGGTCGAGGGAGCGCTGGCCGCGGACGTGCCGCAGTTCGTGCACACCTCCGTGACCGGCGCGGGGCAGCACGTGGAGACCCCCGGCTGGGCCGAGGGCCGCTGGGCGATGCTTGAGCCCGGCTTCGCCGCCAAGTCCGGCGCACAGGACCGGGTGCGTGAGGCGGGCTTCACGCACTGGACGATCATCAAACCGGGCTTCTTCATGGAGAACTTCCTCCCGTCCCTGGCGTACCTGTTCCCGCGCGGCATCGGGGGCGGCCTCGCGACCGTGCTGAAGCCCGGCACCCGGCTCTCCCTCGTCGCGGCCGCCGACGTCGGCACGACCGCCGCCGCGGCCATCGCCGAGCCGGAACGCTTCCACAAGGTCGAACTGGAGCTGGCCGGCGACTATCTGACGATGGCCGAGGTCGCCGCCGTTCTCTCCCGCACCCTGGGAACCGAGGTGACCGCGCCCGACATGACCATGGAGGAGGCGGTCGCAGCCGGAATGCCGTGGGCGGGCGTCTCCTCCCACGAGTTCCTCAACACGGTCGAGCAGCCCGCCCGTCCGGAGTACGCGCGGGCCTTCGGCATCCCGCTCACGACCTTCGAGGAATGGGCGTACGAGCACATGCGGCTCGCCGCCTGACACCACCTGACGCCGAGCGGGGACGGTCGCCCCGACCGTCCCCGCTCGGCGGCCCCGGCCTCCGGCGGGTGGTCCTCGGTCGCGGCGCGCGTCCGCGCCGCGACCGCGGGACGCTCACCTGCTCACCGCGGAGGCCAGGGCGCGCACCCGTTCGGCGTGCAGGTCGTGGCCGATGACGACCGGCGGCTCGTTGTACGGCATGGCGTCGGAGGAGCGGCGCAGTTTGACGTACTGTCCGCAGGCGTCGACGGCGTAGGGCTCCATGTCGTCCTGCAGCGCGCCGATCACCGTGATCCCGTACGTCTCGCCGATCCTGCGGAACAGCGCCACCGCCTCCCTGCGGTGCTCCTTGCCGAGGTTGCGGCCCAGCTCGTCGAGGACCAGGCACAGGTGCCCGCCCCCTGAGGACGCGATCGCCGCCGCGCAGACCAGCTTCACCGCCTTCTCGTCCATCAGCGCGGTGTTGGCCCGCCGGTTGTACGGCACGAAGCCCTGCCCCTCGCCCCTGCGCCACTTGGGCGTCACCCGCCACGCCCAGCGCTGCTCGGGGTCGGCGGGCGCGGGCGGCACGGGAAACTCCAGCGTCGCGCCGTAACCACCGTAGGAGGTGTCGAGTTTGTCGAACTCCTCGGCCACCCGGGTCAGCCGCGCCTTGATCGCGGCGGTCAGCGCGGCCCGGTGCACGGCGGTGGACTGGGCGGCCTCCTCGGCACCCCTGGCCGCGGCCGTCAGGTCGCGCTGCCGGGTGACGATCTGCGTCTCGATCTGGCGGCGCCGATGCCGCTCGTACTCCTCCTGGCCGCGCAGGTAGGAGGCGAGCGTGGAGCACACGCCGGGGAACGTCGCCTGCTCGCGGGCGGTGCGCCCGGCACCGGGCGCGGTCCGTTCGCCGACCAGGAAGCGCAGTTCCTCGGGCATCTCCTCGTCCTCGCCGGGAAAGGCGGGGAAGGTGTCGCGCAGCGCCTCGTCCAGGTGGCGCTCGGCGGCCCGCCACCACTCCTCGGAGGTGAGCGGACGCTCCTGCTCCTCCAGGGCG
This sequence comes from Streptosporangium sp. NPDC049046, assembly GCF_040649155.1. Classification (NCBI taxonomy): domain Bacteria; kingdom Bacillati; phylum Actinomycetota; class Actinomycetes; order Streptosporangiales; family Streptosporangiaceae; genus Streptosporangium; species Streptosporangium sp. NPDC049046. The sequence continues at coordinate 78,853 of NZ_JBEZEZ010000013.1, forward strand.
CCCAGCCACTCGCGGGCTCCGTCGAGGGTGCCGCCCCAGTCGCCGGCCAGCGCGTCCAGCCCGAGCGCGTCGCGGTCGGCGGTGATCCTCGCCGCCTGTTCCGCGGCCTGGTCACGGTCGGACTCGTACCTGGCCCTACGCCCCTCCAGACGCTCGATCTCCATGCTTCTCGTACGGGCGCGGAAGTCCAGGGCGCTCGCCCGGCGCTCGGCCTCGTCGACCTTCGGCGCGATCGTGGCCAGCGCCTCGGACAGCTCGGTGAGCGCGCCCCTGCGCTCGGCGAGCCGCCGCTCGATGTCGGCCAGCTGCACGGACGCCTTCGCCCCCTCAAGCCTCCTGCCCGCCTCGGCCACGGCGTCCTCGGCGGCCCGCACGACCGCCGCCGCGCTCTCCTGCGCGTCGCGCGCCCGGTGCAGCCGCTGCTCGGCCGCCTTGATGCGGGCCTCCCTGCCGGTGACGGCCACCTCGAACGATCCCACCACGGTGACGCCCGCCGCGCTGACCAGCACGGACCCCGGCAGCGCGTCCAGCGCCCGAGCCGCCGCCTCCAGGTCGGCCGCGTCGACGACGACCGTGTGCTCGTGCGGCCATCCGCGGGCTCCCAGCGCGGGCCCCACCCGGCCGTCCCGGCCCGGCGCGCCCTCCTCGTCGCGCGCCTGCTCGGCGACGTCGATCGCGTCGAGCAGGCCGGTCGCGCCGAGACCCGCAGCGGCGAGCGCGTTGAGCTGGGCCGCCGCCGGGCCACCTTCGGCGTCGTCCAGCGCGGCCTTCGCCCCCTCGGCCTCCCGGTCGGCCACGCCCAGCGCTTTCAGCGCCTCGTTCAGCCGCGTCCTCGCCTCGGTCAGCTCCGCACCGGCCGTCGTCACGTCGCGCCCGTCGGCCAGGCGGCGCTGCTCCTCAAGACCGGGGATCCAGCCGCGCAGCTCGTCGACCGAGTTCTCCGCCACCGCGCGGTCGGCGTCCAGCTTCGCCGCGCGTGCCTGCAGCGCGCTCAGCTCCCTGCGGGCCTCGGCCAGCCCTCGCTCCAGCGTGTCGTCCTTGAGCGTGGCGATCTCGGCCCTGACCTCACCGATCGCCTCGGTGGCACGCGCGCCCGCCGCGTGGACCCGCTCCAGCTCGGCCGCGAGCGCCTCGTCCCGCTGCCCGGCGTCGGTGAGCCTGCGCGCCAGCCGCCCTCGCCAGCAGCGCAGCGCACCGGCCAGCCGGACGCGGGCACGGTCACGCCTGTCGAAGGTCTCCAGGAGCGTGTGGGACTCGGCCTCGAACTCCCGCAGCAGCTCCACGGCCCGCGTCGCCCGCACCCGCCTGGCGTGCTCGTCGCGGCGGGCCTCCCGCTCCTGGTCGAGCTCGGCGTCCAGGCCGGTCAACGCGGCGATCGCCTCGAAGACCCGCTCGGGGGAGATCTCGTTGAGCGGCTGGGAGAGCAGGTTGGTGGCGACCTTGCTGCGTACCGAGGTCGACAGGAACGACACGCACCTGACGCGGTCGCCGTACAGGAACCTGGTCAGATCACGCGCCACCACGTCGCGGCGTCCCGCCGAGCGGGGCAGCGTCGCCCACAGCGCGTCGGCCCGCGTCACCCGCTCCGCCTCTGAGGCCGCCACCGCCAGGTGCACCCCCTGGATCCAGCGGATCTCCAGGTGCGGGGCCTCCTGGTTGACCCGCAGCCACACGGTCACCGCGTCGTCCAGGGAGGCGTGGTCGGGGGAGTCGCCATTCGGGTGGCCGATGCCCGGGGAGTCGCCGTTCGCGGGACCGGTGTCGTCCACGGGGTCGGCGCTTCCGGCAACGGTGTGGCCGGAGCCGGTGCGGACGGGACCGCTCCGCGAGGAGCCGTTGCGTCCGGTGTGCACGGAGTCGGCCGGTGCGAAAACGCCGACGATGTAGCCGTGGTCGGCACTGGCCCACGTGCGGCCACCCCCGCCCGCCGCGAGTTCGGCGTTGAACAGCAGCTCGGAGACCGCCTTCGCGCCCGAGGCGAACCGCCACTGCTCGTCTCCGAGCAGCGCGGTGATCATCGCGATGAACGACGACTTGCCCGCGCCGTTGGAGTCCTTCGGCCCCGCGCCCGCGACCACGATCAGCGTGCCGGGAACGGTCGGCACCGGATGGGTCGAGAGCCGCGAGATGTTGACCGGCTGCACGGCGATCAGCACCCGGTCGCCCACCACGTTCTCGCTCGGGGCGGTGGCGCGGGCCGGCTCCACGGGGACCAGGGTCGCCTGCGTCCCGCCCGTGTCCCCGGAGCCTCCGCTCTCCCCGCTCCGCCGGGCCTTTCCGCCGCCCTCCCCCTGGGAGACCGTGACCTCCCCGCTCAGGGTGCTCTTTGCCCGATTCCTCCTGCCGCTCTCCCCCCGGGAGTCCTTGACGTCCTCGCTCCGAGTGCCCTCCGCCCTGACCTTCTTGGCGCGGGTGGCTCCGGTGACCTCGCCCTGGGAGGTTGCAGCCTGGGCGTTTTCGGCCCCGGCCGTGTCGGCGCGGGTTTCCGCGCCCCGGGCTCGGCTTTCGCGCGAGCTCTTCGCGGCCTGGTTCCGCTGCTCGGTCAACCCCGTCGTTCCTTTCTTCCATCCGGCTTCCGGCGCCCGGAGCACCGGATCTCCGGGACCTCGTTCCGGTTTCGGCTCGTCATGAGAGAGGGCCACCTCACGCCCGCCAGGCGGTCGGCCCGGCGGGACCCCGGCACTCCGTCATCGGGTCCGCTCACCGCCGGTTGGCCCGTACGGCCGCGGCCAGCGGGGTGTGCGGCCCCGCCGCGAGGATCAGCTCCTCCTGCAGGTGGCGCCTGGCCTGCGGGGTGAGCCGGTGGAACTGCGGCCCCGGCACGTAACCCCCCGCCTCCTCGCCCGCCTTCATCTGGGTCACCAGACCCGCGTGGCGCAGGGTGCGCAGCGCGGCGTCCAGCTCGCCGATCGGCAACCTGGTGTGCCGCCGAAGCTCGTCGACCTGGGCGGGGAACGGCGAGAGCCAGCTGTCGGCGGGCAGCAGGCCGTCGGCCCGCGGGATCGCCACCGAGTGGATCAGCACGAGGACCAGAACCGCCCGCTCGGACTCACCCAGAGCCGAGCCCGAGCCTGCTCCCGTCCCCGTCCCCGAGCCTGTTCCCGTTCCCGTTCCCGTTCCCGTTCCCGTTCCCGTGAGCGTCTCGGGCGCGTAACCCGAGATCCACGCGTCACGGTCGTGGATCAGGACCCGGCCGCGACGCTCCAGCATCTCGGCGAGCGTACGGCGCAGCACCGGGTCGCGCAGCGCGGGAAAACGGGCCTCGTGCACCGGTTCGGCCGCGTGCTCCACCGCCATGAACGCAGCCACGACCTCTGCCCTGCGCCGCTCGTCGAACGGACCGAGCAGATCCTCGTCGACCTCCTCGGGGATCGTGACAGCGGCTCCCGCCTCCGCGTCGTCGAGAGCCTCCGCGACGACAGGGAGCACCTCCAGGCCGCCGGGAACCTCCTCACCCGTGGGCAGGCGGCGCATCAGCTCCCGCAGTTGGGCGTGGGACGCCGCGGGCCAGGCGGCGCACCGGGGGCCGAGCCGTACCAGCCCGTCGGCGACCTCCAGCCAGGCCGAGTCGTGCAGGCGGCGCAGCGCGCCGACCGCCCAGTTGCGCATGAGGTCGTCGCCGCGCCCGATCAGCGCACGGTACGCCGACAGCACGTCGTCCACCCTGGCCGGGGTGCCCGGCCAGGGGTCGGAGGCGAGATCGGTCCAGCAGCATCGCAGGGCCGCGGCCAGCACCCGCCGGGTCTCCCCGGATCGTTCCACCGCGACCGGCGCGACCTGGTATTCCTCCAGGAGCGACGGGGTCGCCCCGTCGGGCCAGACCGGCAGCGCGAGCCCCGTGCCGTCGCCGCGCCCCAGCCGCGCCATCCCGGCGGGAGCCGCCTCCCCCGCCGCGAGTGTGAGAGGTCCGCCCGCCCTGGCACGGACATGTGCCATCCCGGACGGCTCGGCGTCGGCCGATCCCGCCGCCCGCTCGTGCGCCACCCCGGTGACGACCACCCGGTCGTGCGCGGGAGACGTCGTGGACGACGTGTGTCGCGGATCAGTCGGCACCGCCGGTCCTTTCGAGATGGCCGTGGGAGAGCCAGGCGGGCTCGCCGCCGGGGGCGGCGGTGAGGCCGTCGGACCAGCGCAGGCGGTACGGGGAGTCGGGACGCAGGTCGGCCGAGACGAGGTCGGCGAGCAGCCTGCGAGCGGAGACCCACTCGCCGTCGGCGGTGAGCAGCTCCTCCAGGCGGGCGGCGGAGCGCCCGGCGAGCGCGGCCTCGGCCACCGCGGCCAGGCGGTCGAGGCCGCCTGTGCCGGGGTCGTGGGTGTCGGCGGTGCCGGGGTCGGGCAGGGCCGAACGCGGGGGAGTGGGCTGGGCGGGTGCCGGGCGAGGGCTCTCGTCCACCGCCCTGACGATCGCCGCCGGGTCGTGCCAGGGGGCGGGGGCGTCGAAGACGAAGCCGTCGAGCACGGAGGCCAGACGCTCCTTGCTCGCGGTCTGCGCGAAGGTGCGCCAGGTCTCCGCGGGAAGCAGCGTGAGGTTTCTCGTCGTGCCCGCCGAGTCGGCCAGGCGCCCGGCGGCGCGGCGCGAGGCGTCGCTGTAGGAGTAGATCGCGGCGCGCAGCTCGGTGCAGGTGCGGTCGAGGTCGGGCCAGCGGGTGAGGATGGTGCCGTGCAGGCTCTGCGCCCGCCTGGCGATCTCCTCGGTGCCCCACAGCTTGGGCGCCTGCTCGCGCAGCTCCTCGATGGTGCCGCCGGTCAGCGTGATCAGCTCCAGCGCCCACAGCCGGAAGGCGCGCGACAGGTTCTGCGCGCTGGCGCGAGCCTCCTCCATCGTCGTGCGGGGGTCGGCCACGTTGAGGTCTTCGAGAGCGAGCAGGCGGTGCATCTCCGACTGGCCGCCGTCGTCCATCATCCTGCGGATGAACATCAGCCCCACCACGCTGGTGAACGACGCGCGGTAGCGAAGCTGGTTGGGCTTGGGGAACACCTCCCGGATCGCGCCGAGGCCGCGCAGGACCCTGAGCCGGTTCTCGAACCGGTCGAGCGGGTAGGCCCGGCAGACGTGGCGCATCTGCTCGTGGGTCAGCCACTCCTCGCCCGCCTCGGCGAACGCGGCGAACAGCGTCTCGGCGATGTCGACCAGCGCGGGGTCGTCCACCACCGCGCCGCTGTCGCGGGCGAGCGCCGCGAACATGCGGCGGTAGGTCGAGAGCACGGCCTCCTCGGTGAGGGCCGAGTCGAGCGTGATCTCGTGGTTCGTCTCTGGCACGCGCCCTACCGTAAGGCTTGTGCCCGACAATCCTGACCCGGACCGCGGAGAAGCGCCCCACGGAGAGACGCGGCCGAACACGGGCCGTAGGAAACGGTGGGCAGCGGCGAAGAACAGCGGACCGTGGCGCCTCACCGCCTCACCGCCTCACCGCCTCACCACGTGGCCGCGGGTGGCAGGGCCGGGCGCGCGGGGTTTCCGGGCGCGGAGACGGAGAAGTCGACCTTGAGCGCGTAGCGGTGCGCCACGTAGGAGCTGGTCGTGTATTCGAGGAGGTTTCCGTGTTGGTCAACGATGGAGCGCGTCTCGACGAGCATCGGTGTCGTGGGGTCGACGTCGAGTTCGGGTGCGTCGTCGTCGGCTGTGCGCGCCGTGAGGACGGAGGAGCCGAGAGTCGGATGCAGTCCCAGGCGGCGGAGGGTCTGATGCAGTGATCCCGTCTCCAGGTCCGCGGTGAGCAGCGCGTCGAGGGTGGCGGGGAAGGTGGCGTGTTCGATGGCCACGGGCAGGTCGTCGAAGAGCCGGACACGGCTGATGACGACCACGGACGCGGGTCGCGTGGTGAGGGCCGGCGGATAGAGGGCGGCCGCCTCCTGAGGAGAGGCAGGGCGCACGGCGGCCTCCAGGACCCGGGAACGTGGCGTCTTGCCGAGGGCGAGGGCCTGGTCGTGGAAGCTCAGCAGGGTGCCGACCGGCCGGGCGGCGGCGACCTGGCGCACGAAGCTGCCCCGTCCCGGCACCCGCTCCAGCAGGCCGTCGCGTTCCAGCCGGACCATAGCGGCGCGCGCCGTCATCCGGGAGACACCGAACTCCTGCGCCAGCTGCGACTCGGAGGCGAACGGATCGCCGTCGGCGGCGCCTTCGAGACGCCGTCGCAGTTGCTTCTCGATGCGCTCGTACAGCGGTTGCGACGCGGCCATGGCGGGTGTGCTCCTCCTCGGTCGGATGGTGTCGGTTCCCAGTGTGACGTCAGTCGACACCGTCATCGAGATCTGTATAGGCTGTATATACAGCCTACCCGAGGCGACCTGAAGGAGAACATCATGTCCGTGGCCTCGATCGACGTACCGCGCTGGGAGGGCCCCCTGCCCTCACGCGAGGAGGTGGCGAAGATGATCGACCATTCGCTGCTGCGACCCGAACTGACTCCGGCCGAGGTCGAGGACGGCTTGGCGACCGCCCTGGAGTACCGCACGGCGTCGGTGTGCGTACGACCCGCCGATGTGGCGGCTGCGGTCGCCACGCTGCGCGGCAGCCGGGTTCTCGTCGGCACGGTCGTCGGCTTCCCGCACGGCAGCGGCACCACGCAGGCGAAGGTCTTCGAGACCGCCGAACTGATCTCCCTGGGGGCGGAGGAGATCGACATGGTGATCAACATTGGTCGCCTACGCGGCGGCGACGTCGCGTTCGTCCAGAACGAGATCGCCGCCGTCGCCCAGGCCGCCGAGGGGCGCCCGGTAAAAGTGATCTTCGAGAACGCCTACCTGACCGATCAGGAAAAGACCACCGGGTACAGGGCCGCCGAGACCGCGGGCACGGCCTTCGTCAAGACCAGCACCGGGTTCGCCCCCGGTGGGGCGACGGCCGCCGACATCGCCCTGATGCGACGCACCGTGTCCTCTCACATGCAGGTCAAGGCGGCCGGAGGCGTTCGCACCCTGGACGCGCTCCTGCACCTGCACCGGCTCGGCGCCACCCGCTTCGGAGCCACGGCCACCGCGGCGATCCTCGACGACCTCGAAAGCCGCCGCAACGGCAACCCGCCCACCGCGAGCGCGCCGAACTGACGGCGGGCTACCTTGTGGCTTGTCGTGGCTTCAGGGGTCCTGGGCCGTGAAGGCCCGGAGTCGGGGGCGGTCGAACCTCGCCGGCGACCATCCGGCCGGCCGCTCGTCGGACAACGTGTCGGCTGTGTCAATCGGTCGTGCCGGCGTGCGCGGCGATGATTCGCCAGCCGTGCGTCTCGCTGTACAGCCAAGTACGGGTGTAGCGCATCCTGGCCGCGAACGGGGCGCCGGAGAGGGTCCCTTCGACGGTGCCGAGAAACCACGTCACTCCGGTGCGCCCATCGGCGAGCACGGTCAACTCCTCCTCGGCCACCCTCGTCATCACCTGCGTCCGAGTGCGGTGCAGCTCCAGGTCGTCCGCCTTGGTCGCAACGCTCGCACCGAAGGTAAAGATCAGCCGATCGTCCAGCAGCCGATCCAGCGCCTCGACATCTCCAGCGAGCTGCGCGGTCTGGAGCCGGCGCTCGGCGTTCCGCAAGTCCTCCATCATCAGATACCTCCAGCGTGGATACCCCCGCCTTCAGGCGGGGGAGGAAACGCGGCACGATGCCGCGCTTCTGGGTGGGTGGTGTAGCTGTAGCCGTCGGCTCGTTGGAGCAGGCGGACGTGGCGGTGGCCGATGCCCTGCACGGTGCCGTGCCGGGTGGTGATGTTGAAACTGCCGGTGGTGCGGACCGCGACCCGTCCGGTGTGGACTCCGGTGTTCTTGCCGGTCGGGATGGTCGCGCGGACCAGGTCGCCGGTGGCGAACCCCTTGACCTGCTTGGTCCGGGGTAGCCGTAGGCGGGGGAAGCCGTAGCGGTCGGTGCGGGTGCGGGCGTAGGTGCCGCGCCCGGTCGCCGTGACCACCAGGACCTTCGACGGCCAGGCGGTCACGGTCTCCAGGTGGCCGACGTGCAGGGCGTCCAACGTGTGCGATTTCGGGGCGCCGGTTCGGGACCGGTTCCACTTGGTGCGCCCGCCGGAGGCCGTCGCGACCGGCAGGCCGGTCGCCTGCAGTGCCCGCCACAGCGCCCAGCGGGTGGCGTTGACGGCGGCGGCGTCGCGCAGCGGCGCTTTGGCCTGCTTGAGGATCTTCGCCAGGAGTGCGGGCCTGCCCTTCAGGAACTCCTCGATCGGGGTGGCGTTCTTGGCCTGGTTACAGCCGATGCAGGCCAGGGCGAGGTTGCTGACACGGTCGGAGCCGCCCCGGCCGCGGGGGTGGATGTGGTCGAGGTTCAGCGGCACATCGCTCGCACCGCAGTAGGCGCAAGCGCCCCCACTTGGCGAGCAGGTATTCGCGGACCTCGTACCCGGCGAGGGTGCCCCGCTGGTATTCCACTCCTTCGAGCGGCCTTCCGGCCGACAGGGTGTGGGTGTCGAAGGAGACCTTCTCCACGTGCACGGCAGTGAGGGGAGCCCACCGGGCCAGCCGGAGCACCTGCGACATCGTCGTGTCCACGCGGTGGCGCAGGGAGGGTGTCAGCCACCCTTGCGGTTTGGTGCGGTTGTTGAAGCGGGGGGCACGGTAGCGCAGGTTCGCGCTACGGCGTCGCCTTCGATACCGCGAGCGGGTGGTGAGCTTGTCACGGATCCGCCCGCCTCGGTGGTCAAGCTGGATCGCATACCGTCCGGTCCTGCTTGCGGCCTGGTCGGTGAACACCGCGATGCCGGTGTGCTTGGAGCCGGGGTCGATACCGGCCGCGACGCCCTGGAGGGTGGAGTCGGCGACGAGCCGGTCCTTGAGGCGGATAACGAACGGGGTGTGACGGGCCACCACCGCCCGCCCGGACGCCAGTAGGCGGCGGGCACGGGCGGGATGGCACGGGTCGAGCGGGTGGCCGTGGGCGTCCAGGACGAACACGGCCGGGTGAACCTCACGGTTCGCTCCCTCGGACGCCGAAGCGCCCTGGGGGTGACGCCGAACAGGCCGGGTGCCGGTCCGTTCGATCTCCCCTCGCCCGGGTTGAACACCAGGTACCGCCTGGCGGCGGTCTCCGTGAGCCGTTTCGTGCCCACCCTCGGGCGTGTCTGCTCCCACGGATTCCAGAGCGGCAGGCTGAGGAAGCACCCGCCGGTGGGTCTGCGATCTTGTGTTCAACGTGGCCATCAAAATGCACCTCCTTGAGCTGATGACCAGGGCTGGTCAACGCGGGGCTTCAAAGCGCATCGCTGCGCCTCAAGCCCCCTCCTTCAGGAGGGGGTCGTTGACGAGGGCCACTCTTCCAGCCGACACCGTATCCGTGCCAGGACGTTCACGCTCGGCTGATCTTGACCGTCCGATCCGGGGACTCCGGTCGTCGGTGAGCGGGTGTCGGGTTTGATGGGAGCGTGCTCGCAACTATTTGCAACATTTGAGACAGGTCGCAACATCCGCCGTACTGTCGGAGCACCAACCCTTCGCGGTGACAAGGTGATGGAGATGGCGACCTCCACAGCACGCATCGACGAGGCCAAAGGCATTCTCGCCGCCAGGCTCAGGGCGCTCCGCGCCGACGCCGGGCTGACGGGGCGAGCGCTGGCGGCGAAGACCGGCCTGGACCACACCAAGATCTCCAAGATCGAGAACGCGGTCCAGATGCCCAACCAGGCGGACATCCGCACCTGGTGTGAGGCCTGTGACGCGGACGAGCAGGTGGTCGACCTCATCGCGGCCGCCCAGAACATCGACGCGATGTACACCGAGTGGCGCCGCCTGGAGGAGAGCGGCCTCGGCCACGTCCAGCGCTCGTTCCAGCCGTTGTACGACAAGACCCACCAGTTCCGCGTCTGGCAGCACTCGGCCGTCCCCGGCCTGCTCCAGACCGGCGACTACGCCCGCGGTCACCTGCGCGCCGTCATCGACTTCCGAGGCATCCCCGACGACATCGACGCCGCGGTCGCGGCGAGGCTGAAACAGCAGGAGATCCTGCGCAACGGGAGCAAGCGCTTCGCGTTCGTCGTCGGGGAACAGGCGCTCCGCATGCCACTGGTCGGCCCCGAGCAGATGGTCGCCCAACTCGACCGGCTGGCGGATCTGACCTCCGGCACCGCGAACGTGTCCTTCGGTATCGTCCCCGCGACGATCAGGCCGCCGCTCATGCCACCGGAGAACTTCTGGATATACGACGCCAACCGCGTCCGCGTCGACACCGTGCCGGGTCAGATCCAGCACAAGGCGCCGGGCGACGTGGTCGTGTACGAGAAGGCGTTCCAGGCGCTGAGCGGCGCCGCGGTGTACGGGAAGGAGGCCCGCGCACTGCTGCGAACCGCGGCGAGTGCGTTCCGCGAGAGGTGAAGCGCCATCAGGAGCGGAGTTTCGTGAGAACGATGCCCCGCGAGACGCCCTTTTGAGCGGTGCGGTCTCGTGATGGGCGATTCTTCGCGAGGAGCGGACTCGCAACATCACGCAACATCGTTGAGGCGGGAGCCTCTGGATCTTTACTCTCGCCAGCGTGACCGTTGATCACAGAACCCCAGAAGACGTTGAGTGCCCCTCAGTCGAACTCCGGGCTCGTGAGCTGGCGGCCCTGCTGGCCAGATCCCATAACATCCCGGCGGACGTCCACCGCCTGCCGTCAGGAAAGGTCGTCATCTCCGTCTACTACGGCCTGGTCGCCCGCCTGGACGACGCGTGCCGTTTCTGGTGGATCGTCCCCGTCTCCGAGGAACGGGACAGGCCGCTGTGGACGAGTGCCGCCACTCCGGCCGCGGCGGCGGTCCGGATCGCCGACCACTACCGGGAACTGCGCACCCGCCCGCTGGCCCACCTGATCCACGGCGGTTACCTGCTGACCGACGTCCTACTGGAACATCACGAGGCCGCGGCGCCGGTCTGACCGCGCACAGTGGGGTGCGCCGGTCTGACCGCGTCCATCGGGGGCGTCTCGGTCCGACCGCGTCCGGCGTGGCGGCGTTCCGGTAACGGACCGCAGTCGAAAGCCCTTCCCCGGAATCGGCGTCCGGCGTCCGGTGAACACGAAACCGACCGCTCCTGGGAAGGGGGTGCACCGCTTTTTGTCCCTGATTCTTACGGCCTTTTAGGTCGTTTCGTACGGGTAGCGCGTACTTTTTGAAAGCGCACTCGATGACCGCCTACCCCTATTTTCCGCGCGCTGAAGTCTCCTACCTGCGCGAATCACGGTTCAACGCCCTCTGTTTCGTGTTTAACTCGGACTTGCGGTAGTCACCCGACTTCCTTGGGTAGTGTCCCCGGGCCGGGTGAGAGCGCGCGATGCAGCAAGGGGAGACGATTCATGATCAGTGTCCTGATCGCCGAGGACATGCATCTCGTCCGGGGAGCCATGGTCGCCCTGCTCTCCACGGAGAGTGACATCAAGGTCGTCGCCGAGGTCGGTCACGGTGACGAGGTGGTCCGCTCCTGCCTGCTGCACCGCCCGGACATCGCGCTCGTCGACATCGGTCTGCCGGGCACCGACGGCCTCACCGCGACGGCGGAGTTGCATCGCAGGCTTCCCGAGTGCGGGACGGTGATCCTGACCGGGCTCGCGACCCCGGCCGCGCTGTGCCGGGCGCTGGACGCCGGGGCGCGCGGCTTCGTCGTCAAGGACGCCCCCGCGGACCAGCTCGCCGACTGCGTACGCCGCGTGGCCGCCGGTGAGCGGGTCGTCGACCCCGAGCTGGCCGTCGCCGCACTCAACGCGAAGAGAAACCCGCTCACCGCACGCGAACTGGAGGTCCTGCAGGCCGCGGCCGAGGGGGCGCCGGTCGGGGAGATCGCCGACCGTCTCTGCCTGTCCGGCGGGACGGTACGCAACTACCTGGCCCGGATCCTCAACAAGGTCGACGCCCGCACGCGCGTCGAGGCGGTGCGGATCGCCAGGGAGGCGGGCTGGCTGTGGTTCGACGACCTGACGGAACTCGCCCTGATCCGCTGCCGGGACACGGGTGGTCCATCCGGCCGGGCGCATCAGGTTCGATGAGTCTCCGTCGGCCCGGCACCGCCGACCTACCGGGTCGTCGAATGCCGAAGGGCGCGAGGGACCGGTTGTCTCGAATCCTCACCCGGGCCGGACATACCGCTTCGAGCCGGTGCGTGGCGGGTCCGAGGAAGCGCACGGTCATCCTCGGGGCCATCGCCGAAAGTGGCCGGAGCAGGACGTCTCCCGGTCCAGGCCTATTCCTCTCCGGCGCAGGTGCGCATACCGTACTTCAGCGCGAAAGCACTCAGGGCGACCTCGTTCGCATCGGGAGCCAGGGACAGTTCCACGACCTTCCTCGCCTCGCCCTCGTCACCCGCCCGTAGCGCCGCCTCCGCCCGATCCCGCAGTTCGCGCAGTCGTGCGGCCAGGGCCTCGGCGGGCTCCACGAACCCCTCGCGCAGTTGCTCGGCGTCGTCGGCGGGCGGTGGGACAGCGGCGATTCCGGTGGCGGTCACGGTGAGGGTCTCCGCGGCCAGCCGTAGCTCGGCCACCTCCCCGCGTAGGCCAGAGGGAGGTTCTTCGGTGTAGGCCGACGACTGGGCCGCCTCCGCGCACAGGGCGTCGGCGGCGGCGATGTAGCGGGCCTTCGCGTCAGCGTGTACGTCGCGGGCGGGTTCCGCCCGCGACGTACACGCCGTGACCGCGAGGATCGCCGCTCCCACGGTGGCGGTGACCACCAGGGAATTTCTCTTAAGCGACCTCATGCCAATCCAGGGAGAGGACCTCAGCACCTACCGTGCCGGGGCGGACGACTCTGGGAACTCAGCACCGGATCCGGCGCTCTTCCGCGCGGTTGTGCAGGGTGCTCGTCTTGCTTCCGTTCAGGGCGGAGAAGAGGTGAACCCTGGTCTGGTTACGGTAGAGCTGGCTGCCCCCCGAGCACTTCCAGGAAGCGGTCAGGCTCACGGTGAACGCGTCCCTGCCCTTCTTCACGCTCTTGGTGGCCTTGGTCCGCCAGTAGCCCATTCCCCGGTACTGCTGGAGAAGCACCTTGACCTCGGCCTTCCTGCTCCACTCGCCCTTGGCGCAGTGGACCTGCCGGCTCGTCTTGATGGAGCCACCGGACTTGTAGGGAGTGATCAGGCGGTGCCAGCCCTTGCACTTGTCGTGGTAGCCCATCCGGAGTGTCTTCTTGCCAGACCACCCGGGCGCGGTTGCGGCCCGAGTTTCCAAGACACCGGTCTTCCCCGCCGCTGCCGACGCCGGTGAAACCATTGCGAGCTGCGTACCCGTCAGTACGACCGCGAGTGCCATTCCGGTGGAAATTTTTCGCCCCATTGTTGGATCATTTCCTTTCCAGGAAGTTCGCTGCTTGCTGGATGTGAGGACGTGAAATGGCGGGGCCCGCGCCGATGTCGACACAGCCGTGCTGGTCGGATTCCATTGGTACCGTCGCCGACGAACGGGTGCAAACCGCGATACTTGTAAGAAGTTGTAAGATTTTTGTTCGAAGGCGAGAATGCGCAGGTCGGAGCTGGGATATTCGCTGAAGACAAAGTTCGAAGTCGTGACAGGTTCGTGCCTGCTTTACAGCCGGACACGGCGGCGACGTCGGGGCGCGATCGCCGTCGTGGCAGGCTCGGCGCCGCTGATCCGGTCTGACATGGTGCCGGCGAACGGGCCGAGGGGTGGCTTACCGCCCGATGTGATCGCCACTGTTCGAGTTGGGTGCCGCGATCGAGTCGCCTGACGGTCATGGCGATGAAATCGCCGACTCGGAGACCGTTGATCAACGAAGTGGAGCGTTTTTGTCATGTTAGTTTTTTCGGCAGGCGAAATCACCGGCTCATAAAGGAGGGGGGCGCTCTCTCGGAGACGGCCCCTATCGCATGAGCCTTTCAAGGAGTGGGGCGTCATACGACGGCTCGCACTCTTCGATTTCGTCGGAGCTTTTCTGATACGAGCCTGAAAATTCGCCGACACGCACGCTCAGGACACGAGGTGATCGGCCGGCCGGTCTTTCCCGGCAGGGTCGGCCATGCGAGGTGGGCGGAAGTGAAGGATCGCACACCGGAGGGGGAGCTCAGCCGGTGACGGAGATGGTCCAGGTCTTCTGGCAGCTGGAGCCGAACACACCGGTGTCACAGCCCTTGACGTTCCAGCGGTAGCCGCTGTTGGTACGGATGCGCGTGTAGGAGCGTCCCCGGATGCCGCCGATGAAGTCCTCCTGGGCGCCGTTCGGGTCGGCGGCACTGGTCCAGCGGACGAGGAACTTGTCGAAGGCGCGATCGGTCGTGCGCCAGTCGAAGTAGGCGTAGCCGTTGCTCGACCAGGCGGCCACCACCAGGTTGGGGCCGTTCTTGGGAGACCAGGCCATCTGGCCGCGGGCGAACGTCTGGCGGCGGCCCGCCCAGCCGACGTTGTTCTGGTAGATGTCGCGCTCTGTCGTGGTCGGGCAGCCGAGCTTGCCGTTCTCGCCGCCGAGCTGTGCCCAGCGGGCACCGATGAGACCGTACGGCTGGATGCTGCAGCCGCTTGCCTTGGTGGTCTCGGCGTGGGCGGGGAGGGCGACGGCCAGGGCTGCGGCCGAGACGAAGGCGGTGGTCACCGAGAGGATCGCGCGACGGTTCATGGTGGACTCCTGGAAGGTGAGACCCGCCGTTCTGCTCGCTGCGGGCGTCGTGCCTCCAGTGATACGGCGCCCCGCTTACCGGAGGCTTGAGCACCGCCTACGGAGACTTGCGAACCGCGATCACAAGACGTCCGGATCAAGCCGGATGATCCGCGATCGCGACGCGACCCACGCCTTCAGGCATGAAGCGTGGGCACCACTCGGACGAGGCGAATGCCGAGACAGCACCCAGAGTCGGGTTGCCACGGGAAGCTCAGGGTTATTTGTCCCGGCCTCGTTGCTCCCACTCGGCCCGGGTGAGTTCGTACTCGACGTCACCGTGCTCGGAACCTTCGATGGCCTCCGGCCAGTCCTCGGTGAAGCTTCGGACGAACGACAGGCCCGCCTTCTCCATCACCCGCCGGGATCCCGCATTGACCGCCATGGTGTTCGCGATCACCCGTTCCACTCCGAGGTCGGTGAACCCCCTGTGGATCAGGGCTCGCGCCCCTTCCGTGGCATAGCCGTTGCCCCAGGCGGCCTTGTGCAGGCGGTAGCCGAGTTCGACCACGGCGGGACTGTCGTCGGCCAGGGGCCTGAACTCGAACCAGCCCAGAAAGACGCCGTCGGTCTTCTCCTCCGCGGCCCAGTGGCCACGGGTCCCGAAGCACGGGTGAACATGCAGGAGCCGTGGCAGGTTTCGTGCTTGGATCGTCTCAAGAGTCGTCGGCCGGCCGCCGTTGATGAAGCGCATGACGTCGGGATCGTTGTCCAGCGCGAGAAGCTGCTCGGCATCGGCCTCGGTGAACGGACGCAACACGAGCCGCTCGGTCTCAAGGAAGGCGGGCATGCCGCGATCCTAACCACCGGGGATCATGCGGCGGGTCGACGAGAGGTGGCGCGGGTTTCCGGACGTTCGGCGGGGGATCGTCTCCGACAACATGAGGTTCCCGTCGTCGCGAGCTGTGCGTGTGCTGCGGGCGTTTCTTTCCGCGCAGGACTGGAGCCCTTGGCCGAGGGCCGGCAGTTGCTCCGAATCGGCCCGGTATGAAAAGCCCCAAGGTGTTACCTGCCTTTCTCCGGCAGGATGGATTTGCGGGTCGGTGTGAATGCGTGGGCGGAGGAAGCCGGTCTCGTTTGAGGAGTAACTGCAGAGGGTCTTCGCCGTTGGAGGCTCGACATGGATTTCGGGGTGTTCGGTCCAAGAGTGGACAGCGCAAATAATAGCGATTTGGCTTTTGGTGTGCTCTGGTCGCGTCTGCGAGGGAAAGGGCTCCAACGAGTCCTGTCTCATCGGAGTGTTCGTGAGATCGATGATCCTTGCTGTCTGAGCGTAGCGTATTGATTGCAGAGTGTGATGTGGTGAGGGGGGTTGGTTCAGCCCGGTCTGGAAAGTCGGATGGAAAGAGGGTTTGTTGTCTCATGGTTGTCCGCACCCGGAGGGAAGGTTCGGGTGGCCTGTGCGGCTGGGTTAATCGGATTTACAGTCCAGGTAAGAAGGAAGGAGGAGATGCGAATGCCTCGACCGGTTCTCCCGCCGACCGGTGGTGTTTTCGTACACCCCTTGAGTTACGTCCGTGCCGAGCGTGGCTGGACGTACCAGGATCTGGTCACCATTATCGCCCGGCGAGTCGGAAATATGGCGAGAAGAAAAGAAAAGGCGTGGCGCTGGGAGCATTGGGGCACTGTTCCCGATCGGGACACGCAGCTCGCGCTGGCGGCCGAGCTCGGGGTGTGCGAGGAGATGCTCGTCACGCACCCCTGGCCCGCCTGGCTGCCGGTCGGTGAGGCCATTCGCGTCGACTTCCCCTGGGACCAGGCGGGCAGCCTGCTCGCCCTCGACCACGCACTGGAGAAGGCGATGATGGATCGGCGCGGTTTCATGCAACTGACCGGAATGAGCCTGACCGCGTTCGCGACCGACTGGCTCAACGTCGAACCGGCCCAGCTCGCCTCGGTGCTGCGCGGCGACCGGATCACCGAGGAGTTCGTCTCCCAGATCGAGGCGGGCCTGCCACGCCTGGTCAGGCTGGAAGCGATGTACGGCGGAGAACAGGCACGCAATCTGCTTGACGCCGAACTCGGCGTGGTCGTCAAGGTGCTGAAGAAGTCCTCCTACAGCGAGGATCTTGCCCAGCGCCTTCATGGCCTGGCTGCGGAAATCGGAGAACTGGCCGGTTACGCCTCCTTCGACACGGGCCTGCACGCTGCGGCCCAGCGTTACTGGGTCGCGGCCATTCGATCGGCACATACGGCCGGTGACCGTGCCGTGGGTGCGAGCATCCTCAGGTCGATGTCCCTGCAGTGCAAGGATCTTGGAGATCTCCCGGGCTCCGTGAGCATTGCCCGTACCGCCTACGAGAGCGCGGGGCGTGTCACGCCGCGAACCGCCAGCATGCTGGCCGCACGCCTGGCCTGTGCCCACGCGAGCGTAGGCGACAAAACCGAGTCCCATCGCCTGTTGGGCATTGCTCACACCCAGTTCGAGCGTGGCACCCACGACGACGACTCGCCATGGGTCGACTGGTTCGACGAAGGAGCTCTTCACGACCACGCCGCCGTGTGCCACCTTGATCTGGGGGACCCACGAGGTGCGGATTCCCTCTTGGACCAGGCGCAGGAGAGGTTCTCCCGGACAAGGCGCAGGGACTATGCCACCTACCTGATCAGGCGCGCTCAGGTCCAGAACGACCTCGGCAACGCCGACCACGCCGCCGATCTGCTGCATCAGGTGATCCCGATGGTCGAGCAGGCCCCCTCCAAGCGCAACATCGGCAGACTCCTCGCCGCCCGCGACCGCCTCCCCAAGGACGCCCGCCGCAGCGACCTCGACCAGCGACTGGCCGCCCTGACCGCATGACCTCGCCAACCCGGGGCGTCGGACACACCAAGTCCCGACGCCCCGACGGCCCTCAAGAAGCGCGATCGACACGCAAAATCCTGATCATCGCGGTACGACTGCTGAGGGGGCAGGGAAATTCCAAAGGGTCTTGCCGGCACTCGGTGAGTTCTCGCCTGAGGTGCCGGTCTGACTCTCACTCTCTGGTCCTCTGTGTTTACTCACCTTGAGGTACCTAGGTACCGTGGGAGCGAAAGGAGGAAGTCATGACGACGCCCCACCCGGCCAAGCGGCAATCACCGCTGAAAGTCGACCCGGCGACCGACGAACTGATCTCCCAGGCGGCCCACTTCCTCGGGATGACCAAGAAAGACCTGGTGGCCGCTGCGGTTCGTGTCTACCTCGACCAGCAGCGCGAACAGATCCGCCGCGGGATGGTCGAGTCGATGAAGGTCCTGGACGGCTCCCTGTCGTCCAATGTGTCCTTGCTCACCGGCCTGACGCCCGACCGCATCAACGAACTCGGTGGCACCGGCGATTGGGAGGAATGAAATCTCCATGCACCGCGTCCGTCCTACGTTGCGTGCCCTCTGTGACGACCTGAAACTGCCCATACCGTCCGCGCGGACTCCGTTGGACATGGTCTGCCACCCGCTGTTGGACAAGGCCTCCGAACAGTTCGCCGATCCTGGCGCCGCGCATGAGCGCATCCGTGCCATCGATGATGTGGTGCTGTTCAGGGTGAAGGTGCAACGCTGGCGTGGAGCCGTATGGGCGGACGACCCCGAGGTCGAGATCCCAATGTGGATGGTCGCCGCCGGGACCCGCGAGGACGGCTCCAATGATGACTTCTACACCGCTCTGGAAACCAGCGGGAAAGCGGCCCGTGCCCGCTACAACGCCGAGCACGATCATGCCCTGACCACCGGCACCTACAGCGGGCATCTCCTACCCACCCGTGACGACCATGACCGCTACCAGCTCGAAGCGGCAACCAGATTCGCCCTACGACTCAACTCCACGATCCGCGCTCTCGCACGTGGATCCTTGCACGACGGCCACGAACACGCTGCTGACTTCTCCGGCTTCCGCCTCGGGATCCAGGTCCGCGCCGACAACGGCAACGAAACCTACGCGGCGATTCGCATTACCGGCTCAGTCCCGGCGAACCTGGTCGCGATGATCCTGGGCCGGGTTCCCGGCTGCGAGGCAGACGGCTGGTTCCCCGAATACGCACTGCCCGAACGTGACCTCCTGCCCGCAGAACAGGTCTGGTCCAACATCATGGATCCCAAGGCCGCCGCCGAGCTTCTAGAGGAATCTTGACAGTCCCGATGCGTTGTGGGCCCCGCTTGGTCGCTCTCGTACGTGCCGGAGCCCGCTTCGAGCGCAGCGTACTCATCGAACGTGACCGAGGCAACGCGGCATGACCGGCCATACCGTACGCCCGCTGCTCTTCCTCGACGTCGACGGGCCACTTCTCCCGTTTGGGGAGGACCCGCAACGCGCACCACGGGCTACCGCACCGGACTCCGGCTTGGCGCGGCTCACCTCCGAGACGGGGCGTCGGCTGGCGGCGCTGCCCTGTGAACTCGTCTGGGCGACGACCTGGGAAGACGCGGCGAATGCCGAGATAGCGCCCCGAGTCGGGCTGTCACGGCTACCCGTCGTGAGCTGGCCGGAGTCAAACGGCCGGCATGAACGTGAAGACCAATGGTTCGGGCTTTGCTGGAAGACCCGGACCTTGGTGGAGTGGGCGGACGGACGCCCATTCGCCTGGGTCGACGACGAGATCACCGACGCCGACAGGGAGTGGGTGTCCAGGCACCATGGCGGCCGGGCTCTCCTGCACCGAGTGGAGTCATATCGAGGGCTCACCAGCGAAGACTTCGCAGTCCTCGATCGATGGCTTCGAGCTCTGTAAGCCCCTGCCCCTTTTCGTGCGCCCAGCACGCTGGAAGATCCTCTCGATGATGAGTGTTGGAGTTCGGTGTCGTTGATCTGAGCCAGCAGGTCCTTTCTGCCGCTCGACGAGTAGGTGCGATCATGGTGACAGGCGTAGTACGTCCAGCGTCAGCGACCGATTAGGACCGTGCGTAGAAAACGCCCATAGGAAATCTTGCGATAAGCGGTGAGTTCGCGAGCGAGTCTTTGCTCCTCCTGAACCGCCGTGCGATGCTCGGCACGTAACGCCGCCAGTCGCTGATTGGCCCTTTGGAGCGCCTGTTCGCCGGCCTGTACGGCGGCGCTGTGCCGGTCGTTCAACTGGCGCTCTGCCTCTGTCTGCCGCCGGACGAGGTCGATGCGGCTGTTCTGCCGGCTCTGTTCGACTTGGGCCCGCCTATCCTTAAAGGACTGATGCGGTTCCTTCCGTATCCAAGGCCGTTCATGTCCTGGACACCTGTGGGCGAAACACCTTGCGGTACGCGCCCGGTGTGACGCCGAGGACTTGGCCGAACTGCGAACGAAAGTTGCTCGTCGTCGGGAATCCGGTCTGGGCGGCGATTCGGTCTATGGTGTGGTCGGTGGTTTCGAGCAGTTCCTGCGCGTGACGGATGCGCACGCCCGACACCCACTGCATAGGGCTCTGCCCTGTCTCGTCCTTGAATCGACGGGTAAGTGTGCGCACGCTCATACCGGCCACGGCGGCGATGTCCGCAAGCGCCACGTCGCGGTGCGCGTTCGCCTCGATCCATGAGAGTGCCTGTTCAAGGGTCGTCGTCCGGTAGGTCGCTCGGTTCCGGACGATGTACTGTGCTTGCCCGCCCGGGCGGTGCAGCGGCGCGACCGCGAGGCGGGCGGCGTCTGCCGCGACCGCCGTTCCGTAGTCGCGCTGGACGATGTGCAGGCACAGGTCGAGACCGGATGTGGCGCCGGCGGACGTCAGGATGTTCTCGTTGTCCGTGTAGAGCACGTCGGGGTTGAGTCGGACAGCGGGGTACCTGGATGCGAACTGGTCCGCGGCGAGCCAGTGGGTTGTCGCGTCCCGGCCGTCGAGCAAGCCCGCCTCGGCCAGAGTGAAGGCGCCGACGCAGATCGACGCGATCCGTGTTTCCCGCTCCACCGCGGCACGAAGGGCTGAGAGAACCGCGGGCGGCGACGGCTGCAACGGGTCGTTCCTCCCCGGTACCACGATGAGGTCGGCACGTTCGAGCGCGTCCAGTCCCTCATCGATTGCCAGGCGCAGGGGGCCTGCCTGGATCGACTGCTCGTGGCCGGCAACGACAAGCCGGTATCCGGGCCTTCCGTCCGGTAGGCGTACGCGTCCGAAGGTCTCAATGGGTGTGGCCATATCGAAGGCGATCGCATCGGGAAGCGCGAGCACGACGACCGTGTACATCCTCGCATGATAGCCATCTCAGCCTGTGGCTGGATTCAGGTGTTCTCTGTCTTGATAGCCATTGGTCTGACCTGCCGGCGAAGGCGAGGATGGAAGGAGCGTCCATTGAAAGGAACCATCCATGCCTCAGCTCCGCGCCCAGTTCGTGCTCTTCGACGGGTTCGACCCGCTCGATGTCATCGCCCCGTTCGAGGCGCTCACCGCCGGCAGTGACTTCCTCGGCGGAGCGTTCGCGGTGGAACTCGTCAGCGCGAGCGGTCCCGGCATCGTGCGATCCGGTACGCCCCAGATATCCCTCACGGCCGTCGCCGTGCTGGACCCTGATGCGCCCGGCTATGTGCTTGTCCCAGGAGCGGCCGGTCCCGTCGATGGAGATCCCGATGCCGGAGCCGAGACCATTCCCGTACTTCTGGGCCGGTTCGCGTCGAGCGACGCGATGCCCCTGATTCGCCGCGCGCTCGACAACCCGGACATCACCGTCGCGGCCCACTGCGGGGGTTCACTCGCGCTTGCGATGGCCGGCCTCATCGAGGGGCGCACCGCGACCACGCATGTGCTCGGCATCGACATGCTCGACGCCACGGGAGTGAACGCCATCCGCGCACGCGTGGTGGACGACGGTGACCTCATCAGCGGAGGTGGTGTCACCTCGGGCCTCGACGTCGCCCTGTACCTGCTCGAACGCGACTTCGGCTCCCACACCGCGCACGCGGTCGAGGAGCTTTTCGAGTACGAGCGCCGCGGGACCACCTGGAAGAGCGCGCGCCGACTTGCGGCCTGATCCATTCACCTCGATCCCTCAGAGAACGGAAGTCCCGAACAAATGAGCGCCATCGCCGGAACCTGGCTGCTGCGCATGAAGACACCCGTCGGCACCATCGAAGCCGACTACAGCTTCGAGGAAGAGGACGGGGGGATCCGCGGTAGCGCGAGCGGTGGCGGCGAAACCACGCCCCTCACGGACGTCGCGGCCGAGGACGGCCCGGCCGGTCAGCGCGTCACCTGGCGACAGCGCATCACCAAGCCGCTACGACTGAACCTCGAATACGACGTCACGGTCAACGGCGATGTCCTCACCGGCGAGTCCCGCGCCGGGCGACTGCCACGCACGCGCGTGACCGGCGAGCGGACCAGCGCGTGAGCGCATTCCTGCTCTCGGTCCATGTGCTCGCGGCGATCCTCACCATCGGCCCGGTCGCCGTCGCGGCGAGCATGTTCCCACGTTTCGCGCGCCTCGCCCTCGCCGCACCCGATGACCCGAGAAACGTTGCCGTGGTGCGCATCCTGCACCGCATCACCCGCGTCTACACAGTGATCGGAGTGCTCGTTCCCGTGTTCGGCATCGCAACCGGCGCGAGCATCGGTGTGCTCGGCGACATATGGTTGATCGTCTCCATGATCCTGACCGCCGCCGCCGCTGCGCTGCTGATCGCGTTCATCCTGCCCCATCAGACGCGCGTCGTCCGCACACTCGACGCGGGCTCGGACGACGTGGACGAGGCGGTGCCTGACAGAATCGCCCGCCGACTCGGAATGCTGACAGGCGTGTTCAACCTGCTATGGGCGATCGTCGTCGTCCTCATGATCTACCGGCCCGGCTCGACCACGGGAGTCGGACTATGAGCCCGCGTCGCACACTGCAAATCGTCGGTACGGTGGAACTCGCCACGCTCGTGCTGATGCTCGCCAACATTGTCACCGTCCACCTGCCGGAAGTCTCACGAGTCCTTGGTCCTGTGCACGGATTGGCCTACACCGCCACGGTCATCACGGCCGTCCTCGTCATGGACGGACGCCGCAGGGTGTGGATGCTCGCGCTCATCCCCGGGATCGGCGGCCTCCTCGCGTCGCGTGCCGCGTCACCGGAGCGACTGGAACGGTGGCTATTGGACAACGAACTGTAGGTGACCACAGGACACCTCGTCACGCCACGTTCCGAGACCACGTCGGCCGTTTCTCCGGCGATGCTCGGGTCCAGGGGGATCGGCCCGCAAAAAAGGGGCGCTGCCCGGCATTGACTGAAGAGGGGAGAAGGTAGACGGGCACGTCGGCGAAAGCTACACTGCTGGCCGTTCGAAAGGCAAAAACAGACACGTCTACCGGTTAATTGTATCATGAGGAGTGCCATTGTCAATCGAGGCGTTGCGCGAGGAGCAGGAGTACGTGTCGATGCTGTACGGCCGGCTCGATGAGCTCCGCGAACACGTCACCGAACGGCTGACCCGGGTGCTCGCGACGACCGGCGGCAACGCCCAGGCGCGCGTCGAGAGGGAGGCCGCCCACGCCGCCCACGCCGAACGCCTCGCCCAGCTCAACGCGGCCGAGCACGGCCTGTGCTTCGGACGGCTCGACATGCTCGACGGCGAGCGTCGCCACATCGGCAGGATGGGCCTGCTCGCCGACGACGCCACCACCGCATCCGTTGCCAAAGGCACCGACGACGCCGGGGACGTCGAGGACGTCGAGGACGCTGCCCCGCTGCTCATCGACTGGCGGGCACCGGCCGCCCGCCCGTTCTACCTCGCCACCGCGGTCACCTCGGAGGGCGTCCGGCGGCGCCGGCACATCAAGGACCGCGACCGTACGGTGGTCGAGGTCCACGACGAGGTGCTCGACCTCGAATCCGCGGCGGAGGCGAGGCACGAGGGGCTGGCGGGCGAGGCCACCCTGCTGGCCGCGCTGAACGCAGGCAGAACCGGCCGGATGACCGACATCGTCCAGACGATCCAGGCCGAGCAGGACCGCGTCATCCGCTCCGAGCACACCGGAGTGCTCGTCGTGCAGGGAGGGCCGGGGACGGGAAAGACCGCGGTGGCGCTGCACCGCGCGGCCTATCTGCTCTACACCCGGCGGCGACAGCTGGCGCGGCGGGTGGTGCTGGTCATCGGGCCGAACGCGACGTTCCTGCGCTACGTCGGCAACGTGCTCCCCGCGCTGGGGGAGACGAGCGTGCTGCTGTCGACGATCGGCGAGCTGTATCCCGGCCTGACCGCGGAACGGGAGGAAAGACCGGAGACCGTCGAGGTGAAGGGCCGGTCGGCGATGGCCGAGGTGGTCGCCGCCGCGGTACGCGACCGTGAGTGGGTGCCCGAGGACCACCTTGAGGTGGAGTACGAGGGACAGACACTGCGCCTGGACCGGCGGACCTGTGAGCGGGTACGCGACCTGGCGCGGTCCTCCCTGCTCTTGCACAACCCGGCCAGGCCGATCGTGGTACGAGAGATCAGCGGAGTCCTTGCCCAGCAGTACGCCGAACGCATCGCCACCGATCCGTTCGACGGTGAGCTCCTGCTGGACGACGACCAGGTGGAGGGCATCCGCAGGGAGATGCTCACCGACGAGGCGGTCCTCGCGGCACTTGACGAGCTCTGGCCCGACCTGACGCCACAGCGACTGCTCACGGATCTGTTCGGCTCGCCGGAACGCATCGCCTCGGCGACGCCGGGGTTCACCCCCGAGGATCGGGCGTCGCTGCTGCGGGAGCCCGGCGGCGGCTGGTCGCCCGCCGATGTGCCGCTGCTGGACGAGGCGGCCGAACTGCTCGGGGAGGACACCAGGGCGGAGCGGATCCGGTGGGAGCGCGAGCGGCGTGAGCGGGTCCGCTACGCGCAGGGAGTGCTGGACGTCGCGATGGGGTCGCGGGCCACCGACCTGGAGGACGACCAGGAGGCCGAGATCCTCACGGTCAACGACCTGATCGACGCGGAAACGCTCGCCGGGCGGCACGAGGAGGAGGACCACCGCACCTCGGCCGAGCGCGCGGCGGCCGACCGGACCTGGACGTTCGGGCACGTGATCGTCGACGAGGCGCAGGAGTTGTCGGAGATGGCCTGGCGGCTGCTGATGCGCAGATGTCCGGCCAAGTCGATGACCGTCGTCGGGGACACCGCGCAGAGCGGCGAGCCGGGCGGCACCCTGTCGTGGGGGCGGGTGCTCGACCCCTACGTCAAGGGCCGCTGGCGACTCGAGAACCTCACCAGGAACTACCGGGTGCCCGCGGAGATCATGGCCGTCGCCGCCGAGGTCCTGACGGAGATCGACGCCGACCTCGAGGCACCCGTCTCGGTACGGGAGAGCGGGGTCGGGCCATGGGCACTTCGCGTGCCGCAGGAGGAGCTCACCGACCGGCTGGTCGAGGTCGTCGCGGCCGAAGCCGCGAAGCTGACCGACCGGCGACTCGCGGTCATCGTGCCGGACTCGTTGCTGGAGCCGCTCGGACTCGCGATCGTGGCGAGCGTGCCGGAGGCGTCGGTGGGCGAGAACCCCGATGCGCCCCGGCCCGTTGTCGTGCTGAACGTGCGGCAGGCCAAGGGCCTGGAGTTCGACGAGGTGCTGGTGGTCGAGCCCGGTCTGATCGTGGCCGAGTCGCCACGCGGGCTCAACAACCTCTACGTCGCCCTGACCCGCGCCACCCAGCGGCTGGGCGTGCTGCACACGCCGTCGCGGCCCGTGCCGCGTGCGCTGACATCAGGTGTTTACGGCCAGGAAGCTGATTAGACCTACGCGCCGGGTTTGTCGGCGAACACCCAGCGGTTGCTCGCCAGGGCGTCGTTCGGTTCGGGTAGCGGGCCGTGACCGTGACGGCGGGTGAAGTCGAAGGGCGTGTGGATCGCGGTGGACCAGCCCAGCTCCCGCAGGCGGCCGGCGGAGTCTGGGCGCGGCTCCCCGTCGAACAGGGCGAGCAGGTCGACGCCGATCTGTTGCCTGGTCGCGACGTAGACGGGGCTGGCGCGGACCTGCGGGGACTCCGCCCAGAGCTTGACCTCGAAGCCCAGGGTGCTTCCCCCGGCGCTCAGGCGGTCCACGGTGTCGATGAGACGCCGCTCGGCGGCCGACGGGAGATAGAGCAGCAGGCCCTCGGCCAGCCACGCGGTCGGCACGGCCGGGTCGAAGCCGGCGTTCAGCAGCGACCGGGCCCAGTCCTCGCGCAGGTCGGTCGCGATCGGGCGGCGGGTGGTCGCCGGGACGGCGGCGAGGTCGTCGAGCACGTGGTGCTTGAACGTCAGGACGCCGTCGCGGTCGATCTCGTAGACGACTCGGTCCGGTGGCCAGCCGAACCGGAAGGCCCGCGTGTCGAGGCCCGCGCCGAGGAGCACGACCTGCCGGGCGCCCGCGTGGACCGAGCGGACGAGGAAGTCGTCGAGGACTCGGGTGCGCAGACCGAAGTAGCGCCCCAGCCTGCCCCAAAGGGGGTTGGCGTCCCCGCCCGGAACCTGTGCCGGGCGGACCGGCCAGGCCGCGGACGCCTCGGCGGCGCGTACGAAGTGCTCGGCGTAGGTGTCGGCGGCCAGAGCGTCGGGCCGGTGGGTCTCGATCGCCCGCGCGGCGGCGACCATGAGGGCGGTCAGGCCGACGCCGCCTTCGACACCTGGCACGCGTCCTCCTCTCCGGCCTGGGGCACCCACGGGTGGTCGTGGGTGCTGAGGTGAGCGCCATAGAGACGGGCCATGAAGCGCAGGACGTCTGCGTCCGGCAGGTGCCGGCCGGTGGTGCAGTCGGTCAGCACCGTGATGTGGAAGCCCTTCTGGAACGCGGTCCGGGCGGTGGAGTCCACGCAGACGTCGGTGTACAGGCCCGCGAGTACGAGCCGTTCGACGCCCCTGTGGACGAGGTGCTGCTCGAACCCGGTGCTGAGAAAGGCGTCGAAGCACGCTCGCTTGGTGAAGACACGCTCTCCCGGCAGAGGTGACACCCGGTGGAACTCCGCCCCCCACGAACCTTCCCGGCACTTGAGCGGCTTGTTCTGTATGCGATCCCGGCGCAGCCAGCTCGGACCCTGATGTTCGGCGTCGCCGACGAACCGGACGAAGATCACCTCCATGTCGCGGGCACGGGCCCGGTCGACGGCCAGCGCGGTGCGCGTCGCGACGGCCTCCAGGGTCGCGGGGTCGCCGGAGTAGCGGGCGTGAGCGGTCGGCCCGACGCAGAAGTCGTTCTGCAGGTCTACGACGACCAGCGCGGTGGTCATGAGTTCACCGCCGCGGTCGGCAGCCCCGCGGGCTCCAGCGCGTCGAGCAGTGCGTCCACCATGGCGGTGGTCGAGTGCCGTCCGCCGAGGTCCGGGGTGCCGATGCCTCGGCGGACGAGTGATTCGAGACCGCGCTCCACCATCCGCACCGCCCCGGCGCAGCCCGCGTGCCGCTCGGCGATCGCCGCCGCGGCGCGTACGGTCGCCACCGGGTTGACCGTGTCCGTTCCGGCCAGGTCGTCGGCGGAGCCGTGCACGGTCTGGTACTCGACCAGTCCGGCCGCGTCGGGGTGCAGGTAGACGTTCTCGGTGCAGCGGTTCTCCTGACGTTCGGAGCCGAAGCGGTCCAGCAGGACCACGTGCATGATGTCGGCCCATTCGTTGCCCGCGATGATCAGCGTGCGGGGATGCGGGCCGTGCTCGATCAGATTGCGGTTCACCGTGTCCGGCTGGAACAGGCGGATCTCGACGCCGTGCCGCGCGGCGCTCTCGGCGACCCACTCGTCGAGGGCCCCGTCGAGCAGGTGGAACTTGTACGCCATGACGATCTGGCCGATTCCGCCGTCCGGCCACTCCTGCCGCGCACGCCGCACGGCGAAGGCGATGACCTTCTCGGTGATCTCCCGGCTGAACGCCATGGTGCGGACCAGCGCGCCTGGCACGTGGGTGTTCTCCCCGGTGTAGAAGCCCTGGGCCTGGTCCCGAACCAGCAGCAGTGACGCGTCCGGGGTGGTCATGACGTCGACCTTCACCGCCTGCAGGCGTCGGCGGACCAGGTAGAGCGACTGGGCGTTGACAGCCGTGCGGAAGACGGCGGGAACGCCGAGAGCGGCCAGTGTGCGGCAGAAGTCCGCGTAGTGGTCGGCGTCCTCCCCGGTGAGTTCACGGACCCGCTCGATCCCGGCGTCGGCCTTCAACGAGAAATAGGAGTGGTAAATCCGTTTCGACCGGGTGATGTTGATTCCGGCCGAATATCTGTCGGTGATTCCGGTCAGCACCCGTTCGAAGACCGTCGCGAGTTCGGGGCCCGTTCCTCGGCCGACGGCAAGTCCGATGACTGGTTCCACGGATATTCCTTACGTCGAAGACCGGATATGTCGGGTTGCCGAGACTCCGATCAGATCGGCCCGCCGACCAGGTGATCGCCGGGAATTCCGGTCTTCTCCGGGCGGTAGTAATCCTTGATGCCGGCGGCCCAGACCGAGACCGTGATCTGATCGGTCTCCGAGGGCCCGAACGCGTCGAAGAGCGCGTCGATGTTCGCGCGCTCGAAGCCGATGGCCGTCATGAGCGCCATGAAGACGTGCCGTTCGATGAGCCCGTCGCCGTCTGGGTCGCCCAGCTCGGCCAGCGCCTCGGCGAAGTCGGTGATCGCCGCGTCGAAACGCTCCGGGGACAGGACGCACGCGGTGTACTCCTCGAAGCTGATGCGGCCGTCGTCGTTGGCGTCCAGCTCGGAGGACAGGGCCGCCCAGTAGCCCCGGAAGGCGGCCAGCACGGCGGCTTTGGCCGTGTCGTCGGAGTCGGAGGCCGCCGCGACGACCCGGCTCGCCATGAGCTCGAAGTCGTCGGCCTCCAGGAAGCCGGTGCCGTCGGCGTCGAGCAGGGTGAAGACGAGACCTACTCGATCAATAGCCGCTTTCTGCATATTCCATGACCTTTCTTTGGTTGCCACTCGAAACGAGGGCTGAAATCTTGACCCCGACTGTACATGACTATGTCGAGTTGTGACTCGCGGTCTGCGACATGACTGGCCGCCAAAGAAGTCAAATGCGACTATTAAAATGAATGCGACCAAACATTAAATAGCATAATTATTCCAGTCATTTGTTTGGTTGTTTGTGCTGGTTCTGGCCTATGGTCGATTCTGTGTCGGCAGAGGTCCGCCTGACGTGGCTGATCTCATGCGCAGCGAATTCCGCCGCGTGCGCACCATCCGTCCGTGAAGACGGTGAACCTTCATCCAAGGGTGCGGGCCAGGGACTCGGCTCTGCGGCGGTCGTACGGTGCGGCCAGGTGTTCGGCGGTCGCCATCGCCTGCTCGGCCGCCCGACTGGCCTGCCTTCGCCTGCCCAGGGCGGCCAGGATCAGCGCGAGGGCCCAGCCGATCCGGGCGGCGGCACCGGGGTTGCGGGCGGCGTACCGGTGGAGGTGCCCGAGCAGGAGGTGGGCCACGGTCCGGTCTTGTCCCGCGTCCCCGAGCAACTCGGCGAGGCCGGTCCAGCACTCCAGCATGCCGGGCTGCACCGCCGGCAGCCGCTCGGCCAGCGTCAGCGCCTCGGCCAGCGCCGCGGGCGCCCGCGGCGGGTCCAGGCGGGCCGCGATGGTGAGCAGGCGCAGCTCCTGGATCGTGCGGCTCGCCGGGCTGTCGCGCAGGCCGATCTCCTTCGCGTGCGTACGCCGCCGCTCGTGTGAGGCGCGGGCGGCCGCCAGCAGCTCCCGGATCCGCTCCACCGGTACCCCGTCCAGGCGCAGCAGCGCTTCCGCCCGGCCGGTCAGGCACCAGTGACGGCCGATGTCGTCCCCGCCCACCCGCGCGACCGCCAACTCCTCCGTCTCCGCGTACCCGGTGGCCGCCGCGGCGAACTCGCCCTGCCACAGCGCGGTCTCGGCGAGCATGCCAGCACAGTTCTCGGCCACCCGCGGGGCGATCGCCCGCGACCGTCCCTCCGCGAACGACCGCCTGGCGTCCTCGAAACGGCCCGCGTGGAGCAGGTCGATCCCGCGGGCCAGCCGGGCCCGGTGCACGGCCTCGTCCGGGTGGTCGATGACGGAAAGTTCCTGGTCGGCGAGGCTGCCGTAGAGGGTGGCGATCCGGTGGCGGCCGGCGAGGCGGGCGATGGTGGCGAAGTTCGCGTAGGACTCGGCGCGCAGGGCGGGGTCGGTGCCGCGGTCGGCGGCGTTGAGCTGGCGCAGTGAGGTCACCAGCATCACGGGGAGGTCCCGCCGGTGGTAGGCGAGCCGGGCGAGCAAGGTCAGCGCCTGCGCGGCCTCGGCCTCGCATGGACGGAGTACGGGAGGGAGACGGCGGGCGGCTGTGATCGGCAGGAGGCGGTGGGCGGTCTGGCGGGCGGCGGCGGTCAGGAGAGCGGTCGCGAGGTCGGTGGGGGTGGTGGGAAGTGACTCGCCGAGCGTGTCGAGGGCGGCGCGGGCCAGGCGGGTGGCGGCGCGTTCCCTGGCGAGCTGGTGGGAGCTCACCGCGGCCATCCGGAGCAGGCGGGCCCGCAGGCACAGGTCTTCCTGAGGACGGTCGAGGTGCTCGCGGACGATCGCCACCGACTCCTCGTAGAGGCGCAATCGCAGGCACAACGTCCAGTAGTGGTCCAGGAAGCGCGGCTGCCGGGACACCCGCCAGGCCAGGCGGATGTTGTCCATCTCGGCGCCGAGCACGCGGACGACCTCGGCGTCCGAGCCGTCCTGGAGCGCGGTGGCGTGCCGGTCGAGGAGGCGGGCGTAATGGCGGGCGTGCCGTTCGCGTACCTCCGGGTCCTCCAAACGGGCGGCGGCGAACCGCTGGATGAGAGGGTGGAGGGTGTACCGGCCGGACGGGGTGAGCTGCAGCACGCTGTGGTCGACCAGGTGGACCAGCACCTCGGGGCTGGTTCCGGTGACCTCCAGGGCCGCGCGCAGGGTGCAGCCGCCGCCGAATACCGACAACGCCGCCAGCGCCGCCCGCCTCGCCGGGTCGAGCAGCCGCCAGGACGTCTCGAAGACCGTACGCATGCTCGTGTGCCTGGACCGTGCGGCGGGCCCGGCCGTGGAGAGCAGCGCCGTGTCCACGCCGAGGCGTTCGGCCAGGTCGGCGCACGGCACGGCACGCAGCAGGCCGGCCGCCAGCTCGATCGCCAACGGCAGCCCGCCGGTCGCGGCGCAGATCGCGGCCACCAGCGGGGCCTCGCGCTCGGAGTCGAATCCCGGCTGGACCTTGAGCGCCCGCACGACGAACAACGCCTCGGCGGCCGGCTCGGCAAGCCCTTCCACCGGGACGACCACCTGTCCGGGCACGTCCAGCCGCCGCCGGCTGGTCGCCAGTACCCGCACGCCCGGCGCCACCCGCAGGATCTCCGCGATCACCCCGTCGAAGGACGGCAGATGTTCGAGATTGTCGAGCACCAGCAGCGTCGAGCGACCGGCGAGGGCGGCGAGCAGCAGCTCGGCGGCGGGTCGCGGCGGCGAGAGGTCCACGCCGAGCCGACGCGCGAGCGTCGTCACAGCCGCCTCCGCCTGCACCCCGACAAAAGATACGAACGCGACATTCGCTGAGGAAAGCGGGGCAACATTGCGCTCGCCGGCTCGCGCGGAGGATACGGAGGACAGGGACGCGATGTCGTGCTTCCTGGTCCCCGCAGAGGAGAGGGACGAGGCATCCCGGTTCCCGGCCTCCGCCACGGCGATGGCCAGGCGGGTCTTGCCGATGCCGCCCGGGCCCGACAGGGTGATGAGGCGTTCCCGGGACAGCAGGGCACGTAGGCGGCGGATGTCGGACTCGCGGCCGATCAGCTCCGATCCGGGGACCGGCAGGGCGGCCTTGCGGGGGGTCGCGGGCCGGGGTGTGAGGCCCTGGCGGAGCGCGCGGGTCTCGGGTACGGGATCGACGCCCAGCTCGCGCGCCAGCCGCAGGCGCAGCCCCTCGTAGCAGGCCAGGGCCGCGGCCCGGTTTCCGGTCCTGGCCAGGGAGGCGATCAGCACGCGGTGGGCCTCCTCGTCGTACGGGTCCAGCTCCGTCACGATCCTGGCCAGCCGTACGACGTGTTCGGAGGCGGCGGGCCCAGCGCGTACGAGCAGCTCGCGCAGCACCAGCCGGGCCCGCTGCCGCTCGCACTCCAGCCACCCGGCGAACGCGGGCGCGTCCCCGAAGGAGAGACCGTCGAGGAACTCCCCGCGCCACAACCGGAGCGCCCCCGCCACCGTCGGGTCCCGGGTGAGCTGCCGGTAGTCCACGAAGCAGTCGTCGTCGGCGCGGAAGCAGACGTGGTCGCGGGTGATGTCGAGCCGGCCGCCCACGTCCTTGCGCAGCTCCGACAGCGCCAGCCGCAGGCTGCCCCTGGCGTTGGTGTCGGGACGCTCGCCCCACAGCAGCCCCGCGAGCTCGGCCCGCGAGCGCGCCCCCGGCACGGTGGCGAGGTAGCAGAGGAGTGCCTGGGTCTTGGCGGAACGGATCCGCACCGGCCTTCCCCCGACAGCCAGCTCGGGTGTGCCGAGCAGCAGCAGACTGAAGGAGTCTCCCATGCGAAGACAGTAGGCGCGTGCCCGCCGACCGACTGTGTCAGAAGGCACGCAGTTCGTATGCTCTATGCCATTGACCTGCGATCTAACGATGTGCTCACGCTCCGCCCGCGACTCTGATGCCGCGTTTCGCGACGGTCGCGAAACGTCAGCGTCTCCAGGAGGAGCAGCATGCATTCTCGTAAGGTGATCGCCGCACTCGCCCTGGCCGGAGGTCTGGTGGCGCCGATGGCGTTGGCCGCGACCCCGGCGGCCGCCATGGCAGGCTCGTGCCGCGTGGAACTGGAGGACATCGACGCCGGCAATGTGGCCGACCGGGACGGCCGGGACGAGCTCCGGTTCCTGGTCGACGGAAACCTGTTTCCCAGGATCAACGCCAACTACTACGGCATGAACGCCGGTGACGACGGGGATCCCCGCGACTTCGAATACCCGACGTCGATCATCCTGAACACCCAGGACGTGGTCTTCGACCTGCGCGAGGTCGACGGCCCGGTCTGGGGACAGGGCGACCGGCTCGGCACGGTGACCGCCCTCGGCAGCACCTGCGCCGGGCTCGCCACGGGCGCCGTCAGGATCATCACGAGGACCCTCACCGGGACCGAGCAGACGGACTACTCGTACGTGGTCAGCCTTGAGATGACCGGTCTGTAACCGCCCTCGGAGCTGAGGCCGCGCTGCCGCCGCGGGGCAGCGCGGCACGAGCATCGGCGGCGCGGCCGTCGTCGACGAGCCGTGCCGTCAATGCCGTCAATGGCCCTGCACCTGCGCGGACAGAACCTCGGCCCGCGCGACATCGCCGTCATGTTCGAGCTCCGCAGCGCCCCTCTGGTGCGAGAAGGCCGGACCGATCCGCTACGCCGGAGCCCTGAGCCGCTCAGATTCACGCCGTGTGCCGGTAGGCGGGGTAGGTGAGATAGCCGGCATCGCCGCCCTGGTACCAGGTGGACTCGTCGTGCGGCGCGATCGGGAGCCCCTGGCGCAGCCGCTCCACGAGGTCGGGGTTGGCGATGAAGGCGCGGCCGAAGCTGATCAGGTCGGCGCCGAGGCCGAGCCAGTGGTCGGCGGCGGCCCTGTCGGTCTGTCGGGGGCCCATCGGGAAGACCGGGTTGACGATGAGCGTGGCGGGCCAGGACTTGCGCAGCCCGACGAGCACGTCCTCGTCGGTGGTGGCCTCGAGGTGGACGTACGCCAGGTCCAGGGTGGCGAGTTCGGCGAGCAGCGCGCCGTACAGGGCGGGGACGTCGGTGTCCTGCGCGCCCCAGATGCCCGCGCCGGGGGAGAGCCGGATGCCCGTCCGGTGCGCTCCGACCGCGTCGACGGTCGCGGACACCGCCTCCACGGCGAATCGGATCCGGTTGGCGATCGATCCGCCGTAGACGTCGGTGCGCAGGTTGGCGTTGCTGGAGAGGAACTGGGCGATGAGGTAGCCGTTCGCGCCGTGCAGTTCCACGCCGTCGAAACCGGCGTCGACGGCCCGGAGGGCGGCTTCGGCGTAGGACCGGGCGTGCTCGGGCACCTCGGCGGTCTCCAGCGCCCGCGGCACGGGCGCCGGTTTGGGGCCTGTCGGGGTGAACACCTCCCCGGTGGCGGGAACAGCCGAGGGGCCCACCGGCCGCGTCCCCGTGGTGTCGGGGTGGGAGACCCGGCCGCCGTGCATGATCTGGGCGAAGATACGACCGCCGTTGGTGTGGACCGCGTCGGTGACCGGTCGCCAGGCCGCGACCTGCTCGTCGGTGTACAGACCGGGGGTGCCCGGATTGGACTGCCCGACCAGGCTCGGCTGCACCCCTTCGGTCACGATGAGCCCGGCGGCGGCGCGCTGGGCGTAGTAGGTCGCCATCGAGGGCGTCGCCAGGCCGCCCGCACCCGCGCGGACCCGTGTCATCGGGGCCATCACCACGCGGTTGGGCAGGGTCAGCGCACCGAACCGGTAGCGGTCGAACAGGGTCGTCATCTGCGTACGCCTTTCCGAGGTTCCTGAGAACGGTCGCGTCCGTCGGCTGGACACGACGATTACGCTAGAACCTGACATTGACGTCAGAGGCAAGTGTTTTGGTCGAGGATTTTCGAGAGGAGGCGCGATGCGGATCGGTGAGTTGGCGTCGAGGGCCGGGGTGAGCGTCCGTTCGCTGCGCTACTACGAGGAGCAGGGCCTGCTCACCAGCACGCGCAGCTCCAGCGGCCAGCGCCACTACACCGACGACGAGGTCGAGCGGGTGGTGTTCATCCAGCGCCTGTACGCCGCCGGGCTCTCCAGTCGTACGATCGTCGAGTTGCTGCCGTGCGTCGACTCGCCCAGCGAGCAGAACTCCGAGGAGGCGTTCGAGCGGCTGGTGTACGAGCGAGGCCGGATCGACCAGCACATCAAGGAGATCCTCAGCGCCCGCGACGCCCTCGACCGGCTCATCGACGCCAATCGAGCGCACCACGATCGACTGACGACTCACTGACCTCGAGTCCTCCCGGGGCAGCGTCGATCACTGAGCTCTTCCCCTCCTCGGAGGCGTCCTTACCAGGTCGGACAGCTCATCCCCGGCGAACCACGCTGTGAGCGGTCACCACGACAACCGACCGAACGAAACAGCGGAGCCCCGGCCCCCGCAGGAAAGAGGACCGGAGCTCCGTCCCGCCGGTGGATGACGAGGAGTCGTCCGCAGGCGGGCGGATAGTTGATCACCCGCCAGGCGGACGCCGTCTCCGCTGTGCGCGACTCATACTTTGGCCTGCGCTGCGCCGCCTCTCTGGACGTATTCCTATGCGGAAAGGAACCAAAGAAAATGAGGACGTACAGCAAGGCAGTACACGCCGCGGTGGTGGCCGCTTCGGCGGCGGCCCTGGCCGTGGTCTCGCCCGCACCGGCCGCGTCCGCGGCGGCGGTGACGATCAGAGTCGTGCCGGCCTACTCCGAGACCCAGGAGGAGTCCTCCTCCTGGTTCGTCTGCCCCACCAACCAGGTGCTCACGGGACGGTCGCACTACGGGGACGAGAACGCCGACACGACGTACACCTGTAGTTGGATTTTCATCAACGACGAGCAGGTGCAGGTGAAAATCGGTGACTGGAGCCTCGAATACCGGGAGAACAACTCCAACTACTCCTCCCCGCCGGACCAGGCGCTCGTCGGGCGCCGGCACATCCTGGACGAGAACGGCTGGACCCGGTACCGCTCCGCCTCCCTGTCGTGGCGGGGGCAGACGGTGCGGCTGATCGATCCGGTGTGGACCGGCGACCTCAAGGAGAGCAGACACAACTACCAGGCCGGCACCCAGCGGGTCCTGATCGGTCGTGCGCACTCCGGGGACGAGAACGGCAACACCCGCTACCAGCACGCCTACGTGACCATCGACGCCTGATTCCGGAAAGGGGGACGACATGAAGAAGTTCGCGTTCGCCGCGCTGACGGTCGCCGCCGTCGCGGCGCTGAACATCCCGGTCCCGGCCTCGGCGGCAACGATCAAGGTCGAGTACGTCTACAGCGGGACCGTGAAGGAGTCGGGGGGCGAGGCCGTCTGCCCGGAGGACCAGGTCATGACCGGGCGGTCGCACTACGGGGACGAGAACGCCGACACCACCTACCAGTGCAGTTGGATCTTCATCGACGGCGTGCGGGTGGAGGTGTTCACCGGCGACTGGTACGGCTACGCGAAGGAGAGCAGGTCGAACTTCTCCGCACCGCTCGACCAGGCGATCGTCGGGCGTTGGCACCACGGTGACGAGAACGGCTCCACCGAGTACAAGACCGGGGCTCTCTACCGGCAGGGGATTCAGGTCCGCATCACCAACCGGACATGGACGGGTTCCTACACGGAGAGCAGCCACACCACGCAGGCCGGTTTCAACCAGGTCATGACGGGGCGCAACCACAGCGGTGACGAGAACGGCAAGACGTACTACCAGTACGGAACGGTGACGTTCGCGGGCTGACAGGGTCGATCACCGCCGCTCACCTCCCGGGACGGGCGGTATATCGCACGATTCGGCTTCGTATCACCGATGATACGAAGCCGAATCGTGCGATATGGGGTAGATCATCGAAGTTCTGCTCCCATCATGGAGCCGGCGGACTTCGGCCCTGACTTCCTCCCACGCCTGAAGGCGGGGTCTCCACACGCAAGGAGATTCGATGAACACAAAGACGATCACCGCTTCGGCCGCGGGTGCCTTCGAGCTCGGCGACCTGCCGGTCAACCGGATCGGGTTCGGCACGATGCGCCTGACACAGAGCGGCGCGGCGTTCGGGAACGGCGTCCCGAGTGACCGGGGTCGGGCGATCGGCGTGCTGCGCCGGGCGGTCGAGCTCGGGGTGAACCACATCGACACCGCGGCCTTCTACTTCTCCGCGCTGCGCTCGGCGAACGAGCTGATCAACAGTGCGCTCGCGCCGTACCCCGATGACCTGGTCATCGTCACCAAGGTCGGGCCTGGCCGGGATCCGTCGGGTGAGTGGCTGTGGGCCAGGCCGGAGCAGTTGCGCGGCCAGGTCGAGGAGAACCTGCGCCAGCTCGGCCGGGACCACCTCGACGTGGTGAACCTGCGCATCCCGCGGAGCATGGCGCCCGGCTCGATCGCCGAGCATTTCGGTGCGCTGGCCGACCTGCGCGAGGCCGGGATGATCCGGCACCTGGGCGTCTCCAACGTCACGCCCGCGCACCTCGCCGAGGCCCAGGCCGTCGCGCCGGTGGTCTGCGTGCAGAACGCCTACGGCATCGGCGCACGGCCCGAGGACCACGAGTTCCTGCGCGCCTGCGGGGAACAGGGCATCGCGTTCGTCCCCTTCTTCGCGATTGCCGGGACCGGGCGAGAGACGGGAGCGAGCGTCGCCGAGAGCGGGGAGGTGCTCGCCGTCGCACGCGCGCACGGCGTGACGGCCGCGCAGGTACGGCTGGCCTGGACGTTGCAGTGCGGGCCGCACGTGCTGGCCATCCCCGGCACCGGCAACCCCGACCACCTGGCCGAGAACGTGGCCGCCGGCGCCCTGCGGCTCTCGGAGGAGGAGATGACCCGTCTCGGCTCCGTCCAGAGGAGTGGACGTTGAAGCACCCTCGCCGGGGTCCGCGACAACCTGGATCCGGTACGGCTCCGCGACGGCGGGTGAGGTGACGAAGGGTCAGTCCGAGGTCCGGCGGTGTCCGCGTATCAGGGGCAGGTACACCTCGTCGACGATCTCGACGAGGACGCTGTCGGGCACGGTGGGGACTCCGCGGGTGACGAACTCGTTGCGCAGCAGTACGACGGCGACGGTGGCCACCCGGGGGTGAAGGACTTCGGGCGGAGCCTCGCCGCGGGCCACCGCACGCCCGAGAATCGTCAGCCACATGCCGGACCCGGCGTCGCCGGACTGTTCGTGGAGTTGCGCGAGGAGTTCCGGATCGTCGGCGACGCCCGACAGCAGGCTGCGCAGGATGTCGCCGGTGGGCGAGGACCAGTGGCGGTTCGCGCCACGCAGCAGCTCCAGCACGTCGCCGCGCAGTTCGCCGGTGTCGGGCAGTGGTGCGGAGGCCGCGCTCAGCTGCCGGTAGGCGGCGATGCTGAGCGCGGCCCGGTTCGGCCAGCGGCGGTAGATCGCGTTCTTGTTGGTACCGGCTCGGCTGGCGACTTTATCCATATTTAGGCCCGAATATCCGGATTCGAGGAGTTCGTCGACCGCGGCGCGGAGTATCGCCTGCTCCAGGGCGGCGCCGCGCCGCCTGGTCGGGGCGGCGGTGGGCTCCTCGGTCATCTTCTCTCCTTAGTGGGTACTCTGCGTACCTTGTTTTTCCGCCGACACTCGGTGCTGTCATCCGATTAAGGTACGATAAGTACCGTAAATGCCTCCCCGTCGGAGAGCCCGTGCTCTGACGTGCGGCGGTATCCAATCGGCATTGAGAAGGGTACGAGTCATGCGAGGCAAGGGCATCACCTACGACACCGGCTTCATCGACACCGGTCTCGCCGACGCGGGACCGAGCACCCGCGAACCGTTCGACCCCGACGTCGTGAAGCGGGAGATGCGGGTCATCCGCGAGGACCTGCACTGCAACGCGGTCCGGATCACCGGCGGTGACCCGGACCGGCTGGAGATCGCCGCCGTCCACGCCGCCGACGCCGGACTGGAGGTCTGGTTCTCGCCGTTCACCTGCGACCTGACCACCGACGAACTGCTCACCTTCCTCGCCGACTGCGCCGAACGCGCCGAGCGGCTACGCGGGCGGGGAGCCGAGGTCGTCCTCGTCGCCGGCGCC
Organism: Streptosporangium sp. NPDC049046; assembly: GCF_040649155.1. Taxonomy (NCBI): domain Bacteria; kingdom Bacillati; phylum Actinomycetota; class Actinomycetes; order Streptosporangiales; family Streptosporangiaceae; genus Streptosporangium; species Streptosporangium sp. NPDC049046. The sequence goes on from NZ_JBEZEZ010000013.1 coordinate 116,949, forward strand.
GAACTCACCCTGTTCACCAAGGGGTTCCTGCCCGGTGACACCCTCGCCGACCGGCTCGCCCTGCTGGCCGAGCCGCATCGCCTGCGCGAGGTGATGGCGCCGGTCCCCGCCCTCCTCAACGACTTCCTCGCCAAGGCGGTGAGCGTGGTCCACGGCCGGTTCGGAGGAAAGGTCACCTACGCCGCGCTGCCGTCCGAGCAGATCGACTGGACGCCCTTCGACATCGTCTCGGTCGACGCCTACACGTCGATCGAGGTGGCCGATCAATATGCCGAGGCGATCCGTTCCCTCGTCGCGCGGGGGAAGCCCGTCGCGATCACCGAGTTCGGGTGCACGACCCACCGGGGCGCGGCCGACCTGGGTGCGCGTGGCATGTTCATGGTCGAATGGGACGGCGCGAAGGCGATCGCCCTGAAAGGCGACTACATCCGTGACGAGGCCGAGCAGGTCACATACCTGAGGGAGTCGCTGGAGGTCTTCGCCGCCGAGGGGGTCGACACCGCGTTCTGGTGCACCTTCGCGTCCTACAACCTGCCGCACCGCGACGACCCTCGCGAGGACTTCGACATGGCGAGCTACGGCCTGGTCAAGGTGCTCGAAGACCGTCCCGGCCGGACCTACCCCGACATGCCGTGGGAGCCCAAGGCGGCGTTCGCCGCCCTCGCCGACTGTTACCGCGACTGAGGACGTCTTTACCAGCGGCTCGCTGTACTTCGGAACACGTTCCGAAGTAGCATGTGGCATGGCTACGCCGACTGTTCCGTTCTCCGATCTGTCAAAGCACTCCAAACGAGTCGCCGAGACCCTCGATCGAGTTCACCGAGTGCATGTGAAGCGCCGAGACGGAGAAGACCTGTTCATCTCCACCGCGCGGCATGACCGGCAGAGAGAGGAGACCGCGGACATCGCGGCCCGTATGGTCGCGGCACTCCTCGCCAGCGACGAAGGCACCCGCGCCGTTCTGCACGCCTTGCCTACGGTCTTCCCCTGGGTGAGACACCTTTCCCTGGAGGAGAAGAGGGAGTTTGTCCAGGAACTCGTCGACGCCACACGGGACGCGGTCGAGCTGGACGTTCATGCCACCATGCATCGGCTCATCGTCGAATGGCGTGCCACCGCTCGCGTCCTCGCCGACCCTTCGCTGACCGCACAGCTCACCCGCCCGCTGCCCGATGACGATCACGGTGAGGTGATCGCACCGTGAGTCCCAAGCGCGGCGACGCGGTGGCTCCGCCGCCGATCGGTGACGAGTGGCACCTGCGGTTCGCCACCAGTGAGGCGGCCAAGGGGTGGGCCGATCTGTGCGCCGAGGCTGCGGACAACACCCGGCGCTGTTTTGAGGCGCTGCGCGACGCCCCGCTGTCGCAGGACGACCCCGATCGACAGCACCGCCTGCGAGGTCGTCTCGCCGCCGGGGTTCTGGGAGGTCGCGAATATCCGCAGTGGGAGTATGAGGTCACCGCAGGTGGTCGCGTGCGTTACCTCGTTGACGAGCCTCGGCGGACCGTCCACCTCGTCTATGCCTCGACGCGCCACCCCAAGGACACCGACGGCTGAATATCGAGAAGCCCGAAGAGGATGGCCTGCGGAATCTCGAATGCCCTCACGTGTCGGCTTCCAGGCCGGTGTGGGCGGCGAGGAAGGTGAGCATGTCGGCGGCGAGGTCGACGGCGCGGCCCGCCGAGCGGGAGCCGTGGCCGACGTCGCCCTCGTGGCGCAGCAGGATCGGCCGCGTGCCCGACGTCGCCGCCTGCAGCGCCGCGCACATCTTGCGCGCGTGCATGGGGTCCACCCGGGAGTCACCGCCGAACGTGGTGAGCAGCGTCGCGGGGTAGTCGACGCCGTCGGTGACCCGATGGTAGGGGGAGTAGCCGAGCAGCCATCCCAGCTGCTCGGGATCGTCGGCCGAACCGTACTCCGACCTCCAGACGGGGCCGAGACCCGAGCGCTCGTACCTGACCATGTCGAGCAGCGGTGCCGAGCAGACGGCGGCGGCGAACAGGTCGGGGCGCCGCGTCAGCGCGGCGCCCACCAGCAGCCCGCCGTTGGACTCGCCGCAGGCGGCCAGGTGCGCGGGGGTGGTCCAGCCGTCGGAGACGAGCTTCTCGGCCGCCGCCGCGAAGTCGTCGAAGGTGTTCTGCTTGCGCTCCAGCATGCCGTCGCGGTGCCAGGCCGCGCCCTCCTCGCCGCCGCCGCGCAGCTGGGCGAGGACGAAGACCCCGCCCGCCTCGACCCAGGGCAGGATGTAGCTGGAGTACGACGGCGTGAGCGAGAGCCCGAAGCCGCCGTAGCCGTACAGGATCGTCGGCCGGGGACCCGAGCCGGGGCGGGCCAGCACGACCATCCGCACCGGTGTGCCGTCCGCGGAGACGCAGACCACCTGGCGGGCTTCGAGCTCGGGCACCTGCACGGCGCCGGGCGCGGGGCTCCACAGCGACGTCCGCCCGGTGCGCGTGTCGTAGCGGTGCACTCCCAGGGGTGTGACGCTGTCGGTGTAGGTGAACCAGACCTCGTGGCCGCCCTCGGGGCGGGTGGTCATCTCTCTCGCCGAGCCGAGGCCGGGCAGCGGCACCAGGCCGCGCCGGTTTCCCGTCACCGCGTCGTGGACGCTGATCTCGCTGACCGCGTGCCGGGTCCAGCTCACCAGGAGCGCCTGGTCGGCGATCGCGAACTCGCCGATCACCGCCTCCGGATCCTCCTCGACCAGGTCGACCCAGTGCTCGGGACCCGGCCGCGCCGGGTCGGCCACGCACAGTCGTCCCCGGGGCGCGTCCAGCGTGGTGAGCAGATACAGGCGCCCGTCGCGGCCGACGGCGGGCGCCGTCATCGCGCCCGCCGCTCGCTGGATCACCCGCAGGTCGGGGCGCTCGGGGGAGGAGGACGACAGGTCGGCGAGCCAGAGGTCGTTGCCGCCGTCCGCCATCGCCGAGACCGTGAGCCAGCGCCCGTTGTAGCTGATCCCCAGGCCGTACGAGCGCTCCTCACCCATGATCACCGCGTCGTCCTCGGCGGGGGTGCCGAGCCGGTGCAGGCGGACCTGGCGGGAACGGACGTAGAAGAACGCCTTGCCGTCGGGCAGCCACGCCACGGGCGCGTACCGGCAGCGGTCGATCGGGCCGTCCACCACCCGGCGGGTGGCGACGTCCATGACCCGCAGCTCCGACCGCTCGTCCCCGCTCCTGGACAGCTGGTACGCCACCAGCCTGCCGTCCAGGTCGGGCTGCCAGTGGTCGAGCGTGGTGAGCCCGCTCGGGTCGAGCTCCATCGGGTCGATCAGTGTCTCCTCCGCCCCGCCGGGGTCGGTGCGGTAGAGGACCGCGTGCTCCTGGGAGGCCGTACGACGCAGGAAGAACCGGCTCCCGCCCCGCCACATCGGCGTGCCGACCGTTCCGGCCCCGGTCAGCGCGGCCACCCGCGCGTGCCACAGGTCGCGTCCCGGCAGCGTGCCGGCGTGTTCGCGCCACAGTTCCCCCTGAGCGGCCGTCCACCTTCGCGTCGCCGAGCTGTCGGGGTCCTCCAGCCACCGGTACGGGTCGGGAACCGCGCGACCGTGCAGGTGGTCGACGACCGGGTGCCGTTCCGCGGGGGGGTAGATCATCGAACTCCTCCGGTGTGAGGTCCCCGGGCCTCGGCCCTGGGCGGGGAACACGGCGAGCAGGGTGTGCGGGTCGCGAGGGGCCGGAAGGCAGGGAACACGAAGGAGGTCAAGGCACCAGCTCCTGGGTGCTCGACGGATCCCACTGTCCGGCCAGGTCCGCGTACAGCGGGGAGGTGGCGAGCATCTCCTCGTGCGTGCCCAGCCGGACGCTGGTGCCGTCCATGACGAGGATCCGCCGGGCGCGCAGGGCGGAGGTGAGCCGGTGGGCGATGACGAGGAGCGTGCCGCCACGGCGGGCGAACGCCTCCTCCGCGCGGGCCTCGGCGGCCGGGTCCAGGTGACACGTCGCCTCGTCGAGGATCACCAGCCGGGCCGGGGCGAGGTAGGCGCGGGCCAGGGCGACCAGCTGTCGTTCCGCGGGGGAGAGCGACCCCGAGTGGATCTCGGCGGAGTATCCGCCCAGCCGCGCCACCAGGTTCGTCAGGCCGACCGCGGTCACCGCGTCGTCCACCGCCTCCCGCGAGGCGTCGGCCAGGTAGGTCAGGTTCTCCAGCAGGGAGCCGCGGAAGACGTACGCCTCCTGCGGGATGAGTACCCGGTCGGCGGGGTCGAGCCGGTCCGCGGGCACCCCGCGCGCCAGGACCTCGCCCGACCTCGGCGGGAGCACACCGGTCAGGAGCGCGGCGAGGGTGGACTTGCCGATGCCGCTGGGACCCACGACGGCGATGTGGTCCCCCTCCGGGATCACCAGGTTCAGGCCGTCGATCACCGGCTCCGCGTGCGGGCCGTACGCGAACGTCACGCCGCGCAGTTCGGCCCCCCCGCCCCGCGCCGCGAGCCGCCCGCGCGCCCGCGCGGGCGGCTCGCCGTCGCGCAGGAGCCTGCCCAGCGCCACCCGCAGCCGGACCCCGTTGATGCCCAGCCCTTCCACGAGGTTGCCGAGCGCGGGCGCGAGCGACTGCGTGACGTAGGCGAGGGCGCCCAGGATCACCCCGGCGCCCGCGCCCTCGCCTACGAGCCGGGGGGTCGCGAACAGCACCAGCAGGACCGGCAGCCAGCCGCCCACCGCGAGCGACAGCGTGCGTAGCGCGGTCACCCGCGCCAGCGACCGGGCCGCGCGGGCCTGCTCCGACACTCGCAGGCCGACGTCGTCCGCCAGCCGCTCCTCGGCCCGGCAGGCGGTGATGTCACGCAGCCCGCCCACCGTGGTGGCCAGCGCCTCGGCGGTGCGCTCGTCGGCGAGGATGAAGTCCCGCTGCCGCCTGGCCAGGGCGCGCAGCGACAGCAGGAAGACGACAAGGCCCGCGACGAAGGGGGGGAGCACCAGCGCGAGCACCTCGGGTACGAGGGTCGCGAGCCCGAGGACGACGCTCACCACGGTGAACGCGAACGACCTCACCACCGTGATGACCGAGGCGAAGGCGTCGCGGGCCAGCTCGACCTGGAGGTTGGAGCGGGCCACCGCGGCGGCTCCCGGCCCTCGCCCGGACATGACCGAGTGGCGCAGCGCGTCGTCGACGACGTGCGCGAGCAGTTCCTCGCGGAACGGCTCCACGATCGAGGCGACGGCCATCACCACCTGCCGGGCGCCGACCGCGGCGAGCAGCCACGCGCCGCCGAGCAGCGCGAGCCAGGCGAACCCGGTCGCGGGACGCCCCGTGCCGAAGCCGTCGTCGATCGCCCGCGCGATGGCCAGGCCGATGACGAGCGAGGGCGCCGTCTCCGCGACGGACCAGCCCGCGAGCCTGACCAGCTGGTACGGGTCCCTCCTGAGCGCCCGCCGCAGGGGCCTGCCGGCGACGCGTGCGTCCGAGGGATTCACGACGTGCCCGCCTGGAAAGACGTGCCGGTCCGGGAAGACGGGTCCCCCAGGGAAGGGGGATCCTCCGGGGAAGGTGGGGCCGCGAGGGAGGACGCGTTCGCCGGAGAAGGGACGCGGGCCTGGAAGGGCGCGCCCGCCGGGGAGGACGCGCCGGCCCCGGAGCCGGAGGAGGCGTCCGCCTGGAAGACGGCACGGTAGGCGGGATCGGCCCAGAGCGCGCGATGACCGCCGCACGCCCGTACCCGGCCCTCGTCCAGCCAGATCACCCGGTCGGCCGCCGCCGCGGTCGCCACCCGGTGGGTCACGATCAGCCGCGTACGGTCGCGCAGTTCCCGCGACAGCGCGCGGGCGACCTGACGTTCGGTGACGGTGTCGAGGCTGGAGGTGGCGTCGTCCAGGATGAGCAGGCGCACCCCCTGCGCGAAGGCACGAGCCAGGCCGAGCCGCTGCCGCTCGCCTCCGGACATGGGCGCGTCCTCCAGCGGTGTGTCGTACCCTCCGGGGAGCCGCCTGACGAAGATGTCCGCGCGGGCCGCCCGCGCCGCCGCCCGCACGACCTCGCCTTTCTCACCCGGCCGGCCGTCGCACCCGGCGCCTGGGGTGGGAGCGTCGAGCCCCAGGGCGACGGCGGCGCCGACGGTCTCGCCGAGCAGCGCCGGGCGTTCGAAGGCGTACCCGACGGCGCGGCGCAGCGCCTCGCGGGAGAGGTCGGGCAGCGGGACGCCGTCGAGGAGCACCGTGCCGTGGCGCGGGTCCACCAGCCGTCCGGCGACCGCGGCGAGCAGGGACTTGCCCGCCCCCGAACGGCCGACCACGGCCACCGCCTGCCCACCGGGGATGACGAGATCGACGTCGTGCAGGCCGCCCGCGTCGACGCCGCGAAGCTCAAGCGTGCCGGGACCGGCGGGCAGTGAGCGCCCACCGTAGACCCGCGGGCTCTCGGAGACCAGCTCCTGCACCCTGGCCGCGGCGGCCCGCGCCCTGGCCAGACTGCCGATGTAGCCCAGCGCCGAGCCGAGACCCGCGCCGAGCACGACGTAGCGGGCGGCGGCGTACAGCTCTCCGGCGGTGAGGTCCCCGGCGGCCAGGCGCAGCCCGCCCACCCCGAGCACGGCCACCTCCAGCAGCGGGACCACCGCTCCCGCCTGCACGCCGGCCCGCGCGTTGGCCCGCCACATGTCCATGGCGTGGCCGCGCAGCCTGGGCAGGGCGGTCAGCACCCGCGCCCGCTCCTGGTCGGCGGTACCGGCCGCGGCGATCGTACGGGCCCCGGCGAGGGCGTCGACGAGGCGGGCGGCGATGTCGCTCTGCGCCGCCTGGTAGTCGCCCGCTATCGAGGTGCTCACGGTGAGGAAGGCCCGCAGGACGAGGGCGATGAGGACGAGCCCGGCGACCAGTGTCACGGTCAGCAGGGGGTCGATGAGGGTGAGGGCCACGATGCCGCCCGCGGTGGGGATGACCAGCGCGGCCCCGGTGACGATCGACTCGGGGGCGCGTCCGATCTCCTCGGTGTTCAGGCCCATCCGGGTGACCAGGTCTCCCTCGGGGAACCGGTGGGTGATCGTCGGCCCGACGCCGAGCACGTTCCGTACGACCCGGTTCCTGAGCCAGGCCGAGGACCGCGCGCCGCTCGATCCCGAGGCCCAGACGCCGAGGGCGTCGCAGAGCACGGTGAGGGTCACGGCGGCGGCGCAGGCACCGAGCCAGGTCGCCGCTCCGGTGCCGCCGGGCGCGCCGGTGACGAGCTCGTCGACCGTCCTGCCCAGCACGAGCGGGAGCGCGAGCTGCGCGAAGGCGCCCAGGACGGAGGTGGCCACGAGGACGGCGAGCCAGGGTCCGCCACGCCGTACGGTGTCGACCACCAGCCGATCCGCTGCTCGCACGTTCGCACCTTCCTGAACCGACCGGCTTCCCGGGTTTCCTCGAACTCCCGGGCTTTCCTGGTGTTCCGGCCCCTCCCGGAACGGGAGTGCCCGGGACGGCCGCCGTCGCTGGCCGTCCCGGGCACGGGGTCTTACTAGTGGCAGAGCAGGAGGCTCAGGTTGCTGGGCTTGCCGGACTCGCAGCCCAGGACCGTGAGGGTGCTGCCGCCACCGCCGCCGCCGTGGCCGCCGCCGGGGGTCTCCAGGGACTGCAGGTCGAGAAGAACCATCGAAGTTGCTCCGTTTCTACGGGTTGTGTGGAACGGGGAAGGACTAGTGGCAGAGCAGGAGGCTCAGGTTGCTGGGCTTGCCGGACTCGCAGCCCAGGACCGTGAGGGTGCTGCCGCCACCGCCGCCGCCGTGGCCGCG